>CP099863.1:1315121-1633931 GCA_024134725.1 Bacillus sp. 1780r2a1
GCGACGTCTTTCACCGCATCAGCTAACGCTTTAATGTGAGCAGGCGTAGTACCACAACAACCACCAACAAAATTTAGCCAACCTTTATCCGCAAAGCTTTTAATTTTTTGAGCAAGAAGTTCAGGTGATTCATGATAGTTACCTTCTTCATCTGGAAGACCAGCGTTTGGGTAGCAGCTAACAGCAGATGTTGCTAATTCAGATAAAGAGCGAATATGATCAGTCATAAATTCAGGACCTGTAGCACAGTTTAAGCCAACAGATAGGGGCTTGATATGCTCTAAAGATAGATAGAAAGATTCAATATCTTGGCCTGCCAGCGTTGTTCCCATTGGTTCGATTGTTCCTGAAATCATAATAGGCAGCTCTTTGTTTGCTGCTTCAAATGCAGCTGTAATTCCTAAGAAAGCTGCTTTTACGTTTAGCATATCCTGACATGTTTCCACAAGAAGGAGGTCAACGCCACCGTCTAGCAATCCACGAACCTGCTCTTCGTACGACTCAACGAGTTCTTGAAAAGTAATTCCACCCGTTACGGAAAGTGTTTTCGTTGTTGGGCCAATAGCTCCAGCTACAAACCTTGGCCATTCAGGCGTTGAAAACTTATCCCTTGCTGCAACGGCTAGTTTTACCGCTTCGATGTTTAGTTCGTAGGCAAGGTGGCCTAAATCGTACTCATCTAACACAATAGAAGTAGAACCAAACGTATTGGTCTCAATAATATCAGCACCTGCAGCGAAATATTCTTCATGAATACGCTGAATAACGTGAGGAGCTGTTCGTGTTAAATATTCATTACAACCATCGTATTCTTCGCCACCGAAATCATCAGCTGTTAAATTGGCGTCTTGAATCATTGTTCCCATTGCACCATCAATGACTAATATTCGCTTCTGTAATTGTTCTTGAATTAGTGAGGTCATTTAGTTCTTCCTTTCTGTCGTTACAAGTTGTTTATCGTTAATATAACGAGTTAAAATCTCAGTCATTTCGTAGCGCATAAATGGTGTAATCAAATAGATACCGTTAAATAATTCATATGCAGTATCGATTAAGTTTTTTGCGATTGCTAATCCTTCAATTTCACCTTTAATTCGATCTTCTCCAGTAGCATCCATGCGTGCTAAAATATCTTCCGACAATTTGATTCCCGGTACTTCATGATGAATAAAGCGAGCATTACGAGCACTTGTGAGAGGCATGATGCCGATATAAATTGGAGCATCTAAGTGCTTTGTTGCTTCGTAAACTTCTTCAATTTGTTTTGTTGAGTAAAGCGGCTGCGTAATAAAATAATGAGCACCGCATGAAATTTTCTTTTCAAGTCTGACAACTGCACGATCTAAATGTCGGACGTTTGGGTTAAATGCCGCTGCAATTGAAAAATTAGTTTTTTGTCCAAGCGGCTTTCCTGAATAAGATAACCCTTCATTAAATTGGGCAATTAAGCTAATTAAATCGAATGAAGAGACGTCATAAACGGACGTAGCTCCTGGGAAATCTCCAATCTTTGATGGATCTCCTGTAATGGCTAATACTTGATTAATGCCAAGCGTATGAAGCCCCATTAAGTGAGATTGAAGTCCAATTAAGTTACGATCACGACAAGTAATATGAACAAGCGGTCGAGCATCCGTTTGTTGCTGCATAAGGGATGCCATTGCTAAGTTGCTGACTCGAGGTGATGCAAGAGAATTATCTGCAAGTGTAACCGCATCAACACCAGCCTGATGAAGAGCTTTTGCACCCTCTAGAAATTTTGTTGGTCCAAGCTGCTTGGGTGGATCAAGCTCAACGATAATTGAGCGTCGCTCTTTCACAAGATCATGCAGGTGTGGTTCTTTTGTTTGCTCTTGCTCTTTGATTTCTACAAGTGGTCTAATCTTTACTGTTTTTTGCGTAATAGGCTTTTCATGCTTTAATGCTTGTGACATCGCTTGAACATGAGCCGGCGTAGTGCCGCAACAACCACCCACTAAACGAACGCCTTGATTGCGAAAAGCTTTTGCACTTTCAACGAAATAATCTTCGTTTGTAGCATACTCTACTTTTCCTTCTACGTAAGCTGGTAAGCTTGCGTTTGGATAAGCTGATAAGAAAGCACGATTTAAAAGCGGCACTTCTTCAAGGGATTGAATCATATGGGAAGGACCTAATCGACAGTTCAGGCCCACAACATCTGCACCTAAAGATTCTAATTCTTGAAATGCATCATAAAGGGATGCACCGTTTTGTAATACACCAATATCATGAAGTGAAACATGTGTAATAATCGGTTTTGATGTTTCTTTTCTAGCCAAAGATAATACGGTTTTTAACTCTTCAAAATCGTAGTATGTTTCAAATAACAATCCATCAACGCCTTCATTTAACAACCAAAAAAGCTGTTCGCGTATACTTCTCTTTACTTCTTCTGTTGAGATGGCGTTTTTTTGAAATGAGCGAATACCTCCTAATGTACCGACCACGTATGCGTCTTTCTTCGCAGCTTGCTTGGCAATCTGAACAGCTGCAACGTTAATATCTTTGACAGCGTCTTCTAAACCATATCGTGCAAGCTTTTGATAGTTAGCAGCATATGTGTTGGTTTGAATGACATCTGCACCCGCTTCTACATATGCACGATGAATGCGATGAATTTCTTCTTTCTTTGTGATGTTTAACTCTTCAAAGCAACTATCAATTCCATGTGAATACAGAAGGGTACCAGTTGCACCATCTCCTATTAAAATGCGTGATTGTAAATCTTCAAGTAACCCCATTTGAAAACCTCCTTAAACGTTCTATTTCATCTGTTATCAGTTGTATTCAAATAAAAAATGAATAAACAAGAAAAAGCCTTCTGTAAGAAGAAGGCTTGACTGCTTCTTCTTATCTTCCAAGCGATTTGCTTGCTGGATTTAGCACCATGTCATTTCGACTGGTTGCTGAGGTTTCAAAGGGCCAGTCCCTCCACCTCTCGTGATAAGAATCCATATATTAGTACTATTTTAGTTCATCATAATTAGTACAGAGTTGTATTTGTTCAAAAAACGAACGATAAAGATGAAATTTAATCTTATTATCTAATTTATCTGATTTTTTTATATTATACAAGACAATTTCGAAAATTTCATTAATAAATCATAAAAATCCCCACTTCAACTTGTAAGAAGTGGGGAAGGATACATTGAATTAATTTGTTAAGGTCTCCATGTTAAAAAAGAAGCTAGTATTAATCAACAGGTCGTCCTTTAGAAGCTTCTAAAATTTGGAACCACTGCATGCGGTTCATTTCTAAATCCAACGCGTCAATTGCAGCGTCAATTCGATTCATCTTTCCAGAGCCCACAATCGGCATAATAGTAGCTGGATGAGCCAGTAGCCAAGCATAGGCAACTTGATCTAATGATTTTGCACCAATTTCTTCGCCGATTTCGATTAGCTTGTTTCGTACGCGAATAGAGCGCTCATCTTCAGCGGTGAAGATGGATCCACCGCCTAGTGGTGACCAAGCCATCGGTGCTATCTTATGTTGCTGACATTGTTCAATTGTGCCTTCTTCAAAATGATTTAAATAAGTAGGCGAGATTTCAATTTGATTCGTAATGAGTGGAAAAGGTAAAAATGACTGGAGTAAGTCAAACTGTGAACGTTTAAAGTTGGATACTCCAAAGTAACGAACTTTTCCTTCTTCTTTAAGCTGGATAAACGCATCCGCAACTTCTTGTGGATTCATAAAAGGATCTGGACGGTGGATGAGTAAAACATCTACATAATCCGTATTTAAATTTTTGAGCGACTGATTGGCGCTGTTAATAATATGTTGTTTGCTTGTATCATAAAAATTAATTTTACGCTCTGGATATTTATCAGACGTTAGTTTAATGCCACATTTTGTAACAAGCTGCATGGATTCACGTAAAGAAGGTTTTTGCGCTAACGCTTGCCCAAATAAACCTTCACAGCTGTAGTCACCATAAATATTTGCGTGATCAAATGTAGTGATACCTTTCTCTAAGCATTGTTCAATGAGAGTTTGCGTATCGCTTGTTGATAAATTCCAATCGGCTAAACGCCATAACCCATGAATAATTCTTGAGAATTTTAAGTCTTCGGCTAATTGTACGTACTGCATATATTCACCCTTTTCAAAATGACTAGATAGTAAATTCGCTTTGATTATAACAGATAGATAAAGCGATTACATCTTTAAAGACTCGTCTTTTTTACTTTGTCCTCTCATATAGTTTAGTACAAGCTACTTTTCTGCGCGATAAAATCCGTTGGTATAAACAATAAAAGTGGTGGATTCAAAGAAAATGAGGTGGAGGACTTGACGAAATGGAAGCTGACGCTGCAAGTAGCTGCTACCTATATTGGCACTGTAGTAGGAGCAGGCTTTGCAACAGGGAAAGAAATTGTGCAATTTTTTACTCAATATGGCTCAATCGGTTTATTTGGGATTTTAATTAGTGGGCTGTTCTTTATTTGGTTAGGAGCAAAAATGATGCTCATTGCACAATCAATTGATGCAACGTCTTATCAAGCATTAAATACGCATTTATTCGGTTCGTTTATGGGGAAACTTATCAATGGCTTTACCGTTATTATTCTATTTGGAGTCACATCGGTTATGCTAGCAAGTACGGGAGCGATTGGAGCTGAGCAGCTTGGGCTTTGGCCTCAAGTAGGAATGCTCCTGACAATTGGGCTAGCATACATATCCGTTTCAAAAGGAATAAATGGTCTACTGCTTGTTAATTCGCTTGTAGTGCCCATGATGCTTGCTTTTTCAATCTTAATCTTTATTCCACACTTCCCACACTTTTCATTTTTACAAGTATCAACGGCTCATTTTCAAGGGGAGTGGAACTGGCTGATTAGCCCTTTTTTGTATGTAGCCCTTAATTTAGCACTAGCACAAGCTGTTCTTGTTCCTTTGGGGAGTGAAGTCAAAGATCGAAAAGTCATTAAAAACGGTGCAGTTTTAGGTGGTATCGGATTAACTTTTATGATGGTGGCTACGCATTTAGCTCTTTCGAACTTGCCATATGCATACCACTTGGATATTCCAATGAGTGAAGTCGTAAAACATATTGGTGTCTTCGTTAATTGGCTCTTTTTACTAGTAGTTTTTGGTGAGATTTTTACCACACTAATTGGAAATGTATTTGGAATTGCTAGACAAATCCAATCCATATTGCCAATTTCAAATCAGCGAGCATTTGTCTTTATCTTTGCGCTGTGTTTTCTCGTTGCACAGGTTGGATATGGAGAATTGTTGAAGGTTCTTTATCCAATATTTGGTTATATTGGATTAGGGCTTTTGGTTATGCTTTGTATTAAAAAAGAAAAAAGGTGACTCTGCAGGTAAATGAAAATGTGTTAAAAAGTGTGACAACTCTTGAAGCCTCTGTTATAATAAGGACAAATTCGACAGATAGTGTCGACATAAATATCCTTCGGGGTCGGGTGTAAGTCCCAACCGGCGGTGATAAGGCAATGCCTTTAAGCCCGTGACCCGTTTTCGAATTTTTCGATAACGGTGGATCTAGTTAAAATCTAGAGCCGACAGTAAAAGTCTGGATGGGAGAAGGATCAGGAGCACAGTGGATGTGTAGCGATTACATAAGCGTAATGGCTTTTTTAGAAAACCGTTATATCCAACTGCTTATTTAGCATGTCGCAAAGTGAGATCGCTATTAGTGCTATCTTATTTGTGGATGCTTTGTATACACTGATTCTAAAACAACCCCCTTGGACATTTGTTGAAGGGGGCTTTTTGCGTACATTGTATGGGGAAAGAAGGTGAAAGAATGTTTACAGGAATTATTGAAGAAATTGGTCAAGTGAAACAAATTAACAAAGGAAAAGAAGCAATTGTATTAACTATTGACGCAGGTGTTGTCTTACAGGACGTTTCGCTGGGAGACAGTATTGCAGTCAATGGTGTATGTCTGACAGTAACGTCATTTTCAGCTAATCGATTTACAGTTGATGTGATGCCAGAAACGATTAAAGCGAGTACGCTGCACTTGTTGACAGTGGGATCAAAGGTTAACTTAGAGCGAGCGATGAGTGCAAATGGACGGTTTGGTGGTCATTTTGTGAGCGGTCATGTTGATGGTATTGGCACAATTGTGAGTAAAGAGCGCAGAGGCAATGCGGTATATTACGAAATTAAGGTAGACCCTAGTCTTCGTCACTATATGATGTTAAAAGGCTCTGTTACTGTTGATGGGACAAGCTTAACGATATTTAACGTTACGGATCATTCTTTTACAATCTCTTTAATTCCACATACTGCTAAAGAAACGATTATTGGAAGAAAAGAACGAGGAGATGTTGTGAACATTGAATGTGATATGTTAGCAAAATATATTAAAGAAATGATGATGAAGCCTTCATCTGCTCCTGCACCGAAACCTTCCAGTATGCAAAGTTTACTTGAAAAGCATGGCTTTACAAATTAAAAGAGAGGTGAGAAACGTGTTTCATACAGTAGAAGAAGCAATTGATGATTTGAAAAAAGGTAAAGTTGTCATCGTATGTGACGATGAAGATCGAGAAAACGAAGGAGATTTTATTTCACTAGCTGAAACAGCGACTCCCGAAGTTGTTAACTTCATGGCAACGCATGGTCGAGGCTTGATTTGTACACCAATCACGGAAGAAGTAGCTGCTAAACTAGAGCTTAATCCTATGGTAACAACAAATACAGATATGCACGGTACCGCTTTTACTGTCAGTGTTGATCATGTATCAACGACAACAGGAATTAGTGCTCATGAGCGTTCTGCAACCATTCAAGCGTTAATTGATGATACAGCTAAGGCTGCAGATTTTCGTAGACCAGGTCACGTTTTTCCTTTAATTGCGAAAAAAGGAGGAGTGTTACGACGTGCAGGTCATACAGAAGCTGCCGTTGACTTGGCGCTTCTTGCTGGAGGTAAGCCAGCAGGTGTTATTTGTGAAATCATGAAAGAAGATGGCACTATGGCACGCGTAGCGGATCTTGCCGTTATTGCAGAGCAATTTGACTTAAAGATGATTACGATTAAAGATCTCATTGCATATCGTCGAAAGCATGATGAGCTTGTAAAACGCGAGGTGGCAATTCAATTACCAACTGCTTTTGGTAACTTTAAAGCAATTGGATATACAAATAAAATTGATAATAAAGAACATGTAGCTATTGTTAAAGGTGACATTAACCCTGAAGAACCTGTTCTTGTTCGCGTTCATTCTGAATGTTTAACTGGCGATATTTTTGGGTCAAAGCGATGCGATTGTGGACCTCAGCTTCATGCCGCACTGTCAAAAATTGAAGAAGAACAATCAGGAATTCTTCTGTATATGCGTCAAGAAGGAAGAGGAATTGGATTAATAAATAAATTAAAAGCATATGAACTGCAAGAGCAAGGATATGACACGGTTGAAGCTAATGAAAAACTAGGGTTTGCTGATGATCTTCGTGAATACGGAATCGGTGCGCAAATCTTAAAGGATTTAGGTGTGAAAAAGATGAGGCTTTTAACCAATAATCCGCGTAAAATTACCGGTTTAAAAGGTTATGACCTTGAGGTAGTTGAACGTCTTCCAATTGAAATGCCAAAGGAAGCAGAAAATGAGAAGTATTTAAATACAAAAGCCAAGAAACTTGGTCACTTACTACATTTTTAATTGTTTACACATAAAAACATAAAAAACCTAGGAGGAATAGAAAATGAGTCATGTATTTGAGGGGAATTTAGTTGGTACTGGATTAAAAGTTGCAATTGTAGTGGGGCGTTTTAATGAATTTATTACAAGCCGATTGTTAGGTGGAGCACAAGACGCGCTAAAACGTCATGGAGTAGCAGAAGAAGATGTGGATATTGCTTGGGTACCTGGCGCATATGAAATTCCACTAATTGCAAAAAAATTCGCAGAATCTAAAAAATATGATGCGGTAATTACGTTAGGAACAGTTATTCGCGGTGCAACACCACACTTTGATTATGTTTGTAACGAAGTGGCAAAAGGCGTTGCTTCACAAAGTTTACAAACGGGTGTACCAATTATCTTTGGTGTGCTAACGACAGAAACAATTGAACAAGCGATTGAACGTGCAGGAACAAAAGCTGGTAACAAAGGGTGGGAAGCAGCGGCTTCTGCTATCGAAATGGCGAATTTGTCTCGTTTGATTGAAGGGTAATAAAAGCGCTTGTTGCAGTCTAGAACTGTAACAAGCGTTTTTTTAACTATTTACAAATGTATAATTTACAGGAAAAGTTTTACCCTATATAGTAACTAGTTTACGTTAAGGGAGACTTTCATGCCTCATTATATACCGTTTTTAGTTTTGATTATCGCAAGTGTCCTGATCTTTGTGTTTACTCTATGGAATACAAAGGATAAAAAACTATTCATCTTGTTGTTCTTTATGATTGGTTTAGCGTACGTGTTGGAGTACTTTATTCTTGTACTATTTAAAAGCTATCAATATAATCCAAATTTTGTACATGAAACAGACCTTGATAATATTTTAGGGTCGTTGGTATCACAAGCCTTTGCATTTCCCGTTATCGCTGTTTTAATAGGAGCATACCAGCTCAAGTTTCGATATATTGTACTTATATCTTTTATCTTTATGGGAATTGAAGAGTTATTTCTCTCTTTAGGTGTTTATAAGCATTATTGGTGGAAAACGATTTACACAGGCATTTTTATGACAATTGGGTTTGTCATTGCAAAAACATGGTACGCGTGGCTGTCTAACCGATTTGAACGATGGATTCATATAGTAACCTTATTCTTTAGCTTATTAGCGATTAATACGACGCTCATGCTACTTTTAATCGCCATGTTTAAAACTCACTCTATACATGTGGGTTGGTTTAAATCTGAAACACGAGATGTACTTAGTTTTAACACGCTTTATGTATGGATTTTAACGGCTCTATATTCTTGGGGAGTTTTGAAGCGTTCTGTTATCATGCTCATCTGCTTTTTGCTTACTTTTCGAATAATTGATGTCGTTTTACTATACACAGGTATACTTATATTACCTGAATGGAATTCGTTATGGTTCTTTGTTCTATTAGATATAGTGGTTATTTTATTTACAGCTAAATATAACCAATTTATTATCCATGCATGTTATGGAACTGATTCAAAAAAATTCATTGCGTTTATAAGAAATAAGAACTAAGATAGTACGTACAATAAATTATTTTGAAGTTAGTATAAAAAAATGTAAGCTTTTGCTTATTAAACATTTAATGAAGGAAAAAATTTACTTTTTGTAAAGGAGGCTCTTTCGTTAAGCTATAAATGTCAAATGAAACAAAACAAAAGATTTGACGTTCTTTTGCCTGTTTTCGTACAATAAAACAACGTGTAATTGAAGTCAAGTAGGGGAGTGAAGGATTCGTGAGAGAGTCCTTTTTTGTAAAAAAGGTACTGAATAACAATGTTTTAATTGCTACACACAATGCATATAAAGAGGTTGTTCTAATTGGCAAAGGCATCGGTTTTAATAAAAAGAAAAGCGATGAAATAGATGCGGATGCTGTAGAAAAGATGTTTTTACTTAAAAGCGAAGAAGAGCAGGAACAATATAAGCAGCTTTTGTTACAAGTTGACGAAAATGTAATTGAGATGATGAATGATATTATTACGCATATTCAAGCTCGTGTATCTAAACCTTTAAATGAGCACATTCACATTGGACTGACAGATCATATTGCATTTGCTGTAAAGCGTTTTCAACAAGGCCTTGATTTGAAAAATCCTTTTTTAATTGAAACAAAAGCTCTTTATCCAAAAGAATTTGAAATTGCTGAAGAAGTTGTAGCAATGATTTATGAAAAAGTTGGAGTAAAGCTGCCAATAGGAGAAGTAGGATTTATTGCATTGCATATTCACAGCGCGTTAACAGAAAAAAACATCTTAGAAGTAAATCAAGATTCGCAGCTTATTCAAACGATTATTAACGTCATTGAAGAGTCGTTAAATCTAGACGTCAACAAAGAATCTGTTCATTATATGAGGCTAATTCGCCACTTGCATTTTGCAATTGATAGGGTGAAGACAGGTGAAGTCATCGAAGAACCAAAAAAAATTGCTTTACTATTGAAAGAGGAATATCCTCTATGTTACAATGTCTCATGGAAAGTGATTAAAATTATGCAACAAGCTCTACACTTACCAGTTTATGAAGCAGAAGCCGTTTATTTAACGATGCATCTGCAGCGACTTATGACAAAATCTGATTTATAAAATCATTTCATACGTGTTACTGATACGATCAGGCATGAGTGAGAAATGAAACGCATGAACAGGGATAGGTTTATCCTTTTGTTAGTGTTTCAATTTTCACCATGCCTTTTTTGTTGTAAGAAAGCGTAATCATGAACAAACTAATGAAATACTCAGTTGTTTTCAAGCAGCATCTTTTAGTTGAAAAGAAAGCGTTTGAACTGAATGTGTATCAAAACATTATCTTGTTGCACAATACAAATATAAAAAGGGGGTAAAACGCCATGTTTAAAAAGCTTTTTGGCGTCTTACAAAAAGTCGGAAAAGCACTTATGCTACCGGTTGCGATTTTACCGGCAGCAGGTATCTTACTTGGATTTGGTACTGCTTTTCAAAATGAAACATTACTTGAAAGATTACCGGCTTTAAATGCTGACTGGTTCCAGATGATTGCTCATGTTATGTCCAACGCTGGAGACATTATTTTTGGTAACTTACCTTTACTATTTGCTGTAGGGGTAGCAATTGGATTAGCTGGAGGGGAAGGCGTAGCCGGACTTGCAGCGATTGTTGGTTATTTAATTATGAACGTAACAATGGGTACAGTAAAAGGGCTGGATGGTTTAAAGCCAGTTGAATTTGCTAAGTTGTTAGAAGATCCGGCATATGCAAGTGTGTTAGGAATTCCAACGTTACAAACAGGTGTGTTTGGTGGTATTATAATTGGGGTGCTAGCAGCTGCTATGTACAACCGTTTCTTTAACATCGAACTGCCTCCATATTTAGGTTTCTTTGCTGGTAAGCGCTTTGTACCAATTGCAACAGCGGTATCATCAATTGTCATTGGTTTAATCATGGTAGCAGTATGGCCAATCATTCAAAATGCACTGAATGCATTCTCAAACAATATGATTGATGCGAACTTAACGCTATCAGCATTTATCTTCGGGGTTATTGAACGTTCACTAATTCCGTTTGGCTTACACCATATTTTCTATTCACCATTCTGGTATGAATTTGGTTCTTATGTCAACCAAGCTGGTGAAGTATTCCGTGGAGACCAACGTATCTTCATGGCACAATTAGCAGATGGTGCTGAATTAACAGCAGGTACATTCCAAGTTGGTAAATATCCGTTCATGATGTTCGGTTTACCAGCAGCAGCGCTTGCTATTTATCACGAAGCTCGTCCTGAAAATAAGAAGTATGTAGCTGGTATCATGGGTTCGGCAGCATTAACATCATTCTTAACAGGTATTACAGAACCACTTGAGTTCTCATTCTTATTCGTAGCGCCAATTTTGTTTGCAATTCACGCAGTGTTTGCAGGTCTATCGTTTATGATCATGGAAATTTTAAATGTTAAAATTGGTATGACATTCTCCGGTGGGGTTATTGACTACATCCTATTCGGTGTGTTACAAAATAGAACAGATTGGTGGTTAGTAATCCCAGTTGGTCTTGTTCTAGCAGTTATTTACTACTTTGGTTTCCGTTTTGCGATTCGTAAGTTTAATTTAAACACACCAGGTCGTGAAGAAAAAGCGGACGATGCAGATGGTGATAAAGTTGAAGCGGGCGAATTACCACGCAATATCCTAGAAGCATTAGGTGGTCAACCAAATATTACGCACTTAGATGCATGTATTACTCGTTTACGTGTATCAGTTGACGATGTTAAGAGCGTTGATAAAGAGCGTTTGAAAAAACTAGGAGCTTCTGGTGTCCTAGAAGTAGGTAACAATATTCAAGCAATCTTTGGTCCTAAGTCTGATACGTTAAAGAGTCAGATTAAAGACATTATGGATGGAAAAACGCCTGTTGCACCAAAAGAACAGCCAAAAGCTGTAGAAGAAGCACCGAAAGCTGCGGTAAGCACAAACGGTGGAGACATTGTTTCACCAATTGAAGGAGAATTAGTTCCGCTATCAGAGGTACCGGACCAAGTATTCTCACAAAAATTAATGGGTGATGGTTTTGCGATTATTCCGAAAACGGGCACAGTAGTTGCGCCAGTGGATGGAAAGGTAGTAAACTTATTCCCGACGAAGCATGCTTTAGGAATTGAATCAACGACTGGGCAAGAAATTCTAATTCACTTTGGAATTGACACGGTTAACTTAAAAGGTGAAGGGTTTGATGCACTTGTTGCTCAAGGTGACGAAGTGAAGCAAGGCCAACCATTATTACAAGTTGACTTAGATTTTGTAAAATCAAATGCACCATCTACGATTACACCTGTCATCTTTACAAACTTACAAGCAGATGAGAAGGTAGAAATCTTAAAGCAAGGCGAAGTTTCACTGCAAGAACAAAATATTATTACTATTTCAAAGTAAAAAGGAGATTGATTTAACATGGCACAAAAAACATTTACAGTAACAGCAGACTCAGGAATTCACGCACGTCCAGCAACAACTTTAGTACAAGCAGCTAGCAAATTCGATTCTGATATCAACTTAGAGTTCAACGGTAAAACTGTAAACCTAAAATCAATCATGGGCGTTATGTCTTTAGGTATCCAAAAAGGAGCTACAATCACAATTTCTGCTGAAGGTTCAGACGAAGCTGATGCACTTGCAGCTCTTGAAGATACAATGAAAAAAGAAGGATTAGGCGAATAATGACAGTGGAAATTCAAGGCATTGCCGCTTCTAGCGGCATTGCTATTGCTAAAGCATTTCGTCTAGAAAATCCAGAATTAACCGTTGAAAAGAAATCCGTTTCAGACGTTGAAGCTGAAGTAGCTCGCTTAGAAGCAGCGCTTGCAACATCTCGATCAGAGCTTGAAGCGATTAAAGAACATGCGCGTAAAGAGCTTGGCGAAGATAAAGCTGAAATCTTTGCAGCACATTTATTAGTGTTAAGCGATCCGGAATTAATCAATCCGATTAAAGATAAAATTACAGGTGAAAGCGTGAATGCTGAAGTCGCACTAGACGAAGTTGCAGCGATGTTCATCAACATGTTTGAGTCAATGGACAATGAGTACATGAAAGAGCGTGCAGCAGATATTCGTGACGTAACAAAACGTGTACTAGCACATCTTTTAGGTGTAAACGTTTCAAACCCAAGCATGATTTCTGAGGAAGTTGTTATTATTGCAGAAGATTTAACGCCATCTGATACGGCTCAGTTAAATCGTAAATTTGTAAAAGGGTTTACAACTGACATTGGAGGCCGTACGTCTCACTCTGCAATCATGGCACGTTCAATGGAAATTCCAGCTGTTGTTGGAACAAAAACAGTTATGGAAGACATTGAAAACGGTACACTTGTAATCGTTGATGGTCTTGATGGAAACGTTATTGTTAACCCATCAGAAGAAACGGTTAAAGCGTATGAGAAAAAGGCAGAAGAATATGCAGCACAAAAAGCTGAGTGGGCAAAGCTTGTAAATGAAAAAACAGTTTCAGCTGATAACCACCACGTAGAACTTGCTGCTAATATTGGAACGCCTGAAGATGTTAAAGGTGTATTAGAAAACGGTGGTGAAGGCGTTGGTCTTTACCGTACGGAGTTCTTATATATGGGGCGTGAAGAGCTTCCAACAGAGGAAGAACAATTCACATCATACAAAACGGTATTAGAGCGTATGGAAGGCAAGCCTGTTGTTGTTCGTACTTTAGATATCGGTGGAGATAAAGAGCTTCCTTATCTGAACCTACCTAAAGAAATGAACCCATTCCTAGGTTTCCGTGCAATCCGTCTATGCTTAGAAATGCAAGATATGTTCCGCACGCAGCTTCGTGCGTTATTACGTGCTAGCGTATATGGAAACTTAAAAATCATGTTCCCAATGATTGCAACAGTTGACGAGTTCCGCCAAGCAAAAGCAATTCTATTAGAAGAAAAAGCAAAGCTTGAAGCAGAGGGCGTTAGCGTTTCTGATAGCATTGAAGTAGGTATGATGGTTGAAATTCCTTCTTCAGCAGTTATCGCAGATTTATTTGCAAAAGAAGTAGACTTCTTCTCAATTGGAACAAATGATTTAATTCAATACACGCTTGCTGCTGACCGCATGAATGAGCGCGTATCTTACTTATATCAACCTTATAACCCAGCAATCTTACGCTTAGTAAACATGGTTATTAAAGCGGCTCATAAAGAAGGCAAGTGGGTTGGTATGTGTGGAGAAATGGCTGGAGATGAAATCGCAATTCCAATTCTTTTAGGCTTAGGCTTAGATGAGTTCTCAATGAGCGCAACATCTATTTTAAAAGCACGTTCTCAAATCCGTCAGTTATCAAAAGCGGATATTGAACCACACTTAGATGAGATTTTATCAATGTCTTCTACTGAAGAAGTAATTGAATTTGTAAAATCAAAATTCCATATCTAAAAAAAAGATGCTCTAGTCACTAGAGCATCTTTTTTTAGATTAACAATGAATAACCAGGGGGGAAATACCTCAATGCTTCCTTCTCAAAAACAAATCATAACTTCTTCAACAGTATTAGGTGGTCAGAGTAAGTTTGTTCCATTACGCCACAGACACTCCTTCATTCCACTGTTTCTCTAAAAGTATCTTACAAACTAACAAAAATATCCGAGGAATCGACAGTTTTTAACGCGCGATGCCTCGGATAAATCATTGAGTGAAATACTTATGTTCCTTCTTTTTCTCAGAAGAGGAGTGGTAAGAAGATATTTGCAAACACAATCGTTAAAAGCGCTGCTACAATCATTCCTAAGCTGGAGAATGTACCTTCAATCTTACCAAACTCGAATGCACGAGCCGTGCCTGTACCGTGAGACGCAACTCCTAAAAGTAAGCCTTTAGCTAGTGAAGAATGAAGGGCAAGGTGTTTGATAAGGGTAGGCGCAATAAACGTTCCAATAATGCCTGACAGCACAACGAATAAAATTGTAATATTCGGATCTCCTCCAAGCGTTTCTGATACGTTAATAGCAATAGGAATAGTCACAGAACGTGGAATAATACTTTGAACAAGCGTAGCTTGCATATGAAAGAGGCCTGCTAAAACCATGGAAGATATCATTGCTACAAGAGTTCCAGTTGCTACGCTTACCGCAATTTCTATACGATGCTTTTTTAGAAGATGAAAATACTTATACATCGGCACAGCAAATGCTACCGTAGCGGGACCGAGCATGTAGCTAATAAAATCTGCTCCTTGCTTATACTGATCGTATGAACCATGTGAGAGTAATAAAAATAGGATGAGCAAGCAGGGAGCTAGTAAAATAGGCGAAACCAAAATGGTTTTATATTTCTTATAAAGCCATTTCGAAAGCGTGTAGACAACGAGCGTAAGTGGAAATGCTAAAGCTGTTAACCAAGTCATTCGTTTGACACCTCCTTGCGTTTAGAAATAGATTCAGCCATCATTCCAGTAAGCGCCATAACTACAATGGTACTTATCGTAATAATAATTAAAATTTGAAGTCCAAATGATTTAAGTACATCTCCATAATTCATTAGACCGACAACAGCTGGAATAAAGAAAAGTAATAGTTCACCGACAAGCAAATTACCTGCGCGCTCTACCCAATTTAATTTAATGATTTTTAAATGAAGCAACAGAAACAGCAATCCAAATCCAACAATGCTTCCTGGAATCGGAAGGTTTAACCATTGAGAAATCTGTTGACCAACAAAAAAGATTAATATGAAAAAAAGAACTTGAACAAATAATGTTAAAACCTTCACTATGATGTTCCTCCTTTAGCTTGTTCATAATAATAGAGCCGCCTAATTGGCGACTCTATTAAGGGGAAAAAGAAAGTAATTTTGGCTTATACCGATGAGGTATAAATTGAGAAGATGAATGCTACAAACATATCTTACCTAAATTTAGCTATAACGTGAAATATATAATAACTATAATTACTATGCCTTTTAACTATAGTTAAAGAGCATGAGAAAGCTAATATATGTCTAAACAAGGTGTATGGATGAGAGCGAGGAAATGCATATAAATAAAAAACTGATCTCATTTGATGTCGAGATCAGTTTTTTAAAAGCTACATAGATTTTTTGAAATACTGGTGAATTTAAAAAATTGGCGACCTTTAATGATGCTATTCGTATTTAGGCCATTTGATTAATCTTTCTAACAGAATAGATATTAGGATACCCATTAATAATCCGTTGCTGATTAGTGGACGAATATAAAAGGGAATGCTTTTAAAAACTTGAGGTGACAAGTTCATCAACGATATCCCTATTAAAGCTGGAAGAGCAATTCGATAGATGGCTTTTGAATTAAATGTATATCCCTGTATACTTCGCAATGCCGTTCCAAAGAGTTGTAAATACGCTACGAATAATACAGCGTTTCCCACTGTTACCGGTAGAGTAGCAAAAAAAGAGCTTAAAGGAGGAATTAGTCCAAGTAAAGCAAAGAACCCTCCGCTGATGATAAATGGCCTCTTACTTAAAAGTTTTGTACTCTCTAAAAAACCAATAGTAGATGTAAAGGGTGCATAAGGAACAAGACCTACCACAGCACCTAGACAAGTAAAGAACCCAGTAATGGTAAAGGAAGAACGATATTGTTTGCTTTGTGCCTTTACTCCATGTAACTTTTCAGATGCTTTGAGTGATGCAATAGTATTAGTGGCGTTCATTATACCAGCTAAACAAGCAGTAATAACTATACCTATCTGTAGCTGAGGCTTTCCCCATGGAAAAAACGAAAAGTGGAATGTTGAAGAGTTAATAGAATAGCTGCTGGGAAATAACCATACATACAATACCCAGCCTACAATCATTCCTATTAAAATTGCAAAGTTACTGATAATTCCTTTTCCTTTAATACTAATGGAGCTTACTAGTATAACCAGTCCTATAGAGAAGAGACTTACAGGTATGTCAAGTGTCCCGTTTGGTTTTAATTCTAGCATTCCTTTAAAAAAGATTAAAATAAGCTGAATAGCTAGTAAAAATAAATATACGTTCATCACCATTGGTGTAAAGATTTTTTGAAGAAGCGGCACAAGATTCAGTGTCCCTATTAATATCGTTATTAAGCCAGCAAGAACAATTCCTAATGCAAGACTACCTCCAAGTTCTGTATATGTCATACCCACTGAAGGAGCAGAAGCACATAAGCTTAAGATAAGTCCCCACCACATACCTGAATGACCTTCTAATAAAGGATATCGGTGACCAATCAATCCTTGTACTATACAAGCAACCCCTGTGAAAAAGAATGAACAGCGGATAGTCATAATTATTTGATCAGAACTTAATTGAAACGCATCTCCAATTGATATTGGAACGACAACTGTATTCGCAAAAATAAAGAAAAACCATTGAACAGAAGCCAATATAGTTGTTGATGAAGATAATTTATTCACGCTTTCTCCTTCTTTCTATCGAACGAATAGGTCATTATCTACTTTATTGTAATTCTTAATTCTATTAATAATTTTAAAAAAAGAGTTACACACTAAGGAGCTTATTTTTTCGATTTTTAGCTTCTATTCGCTCTATAAAACTTAAAAAAACTTAATATAACTTATTATACATTAATTTGTATTGATTAAAAACTTATTATTACTTATAATGATTACTATCATCTACTAACAGATAAGTTTCCTTATCAAATAAAATAATAGGGTTAAAGTTATCTGAATAGTTAGTTTGTGTAGAATTTTTTAATTTTTAAATCTTTTTTGATCTTAAGAAAGGGTGGATGCAAGAGTGGAGAAACAAGGCAAAGAATTTTCACGCAGGCGTTTTATTAGTCAAGCTTCAAAAATTGGAGGAGCTTCAGCTGTTTTAGGGGTGTCTGGGGCGATGGGACTTTTTATGGACGGTAGCGGCGAATATGTAGAAGCTAAAAAGCCGGATAAAGAAAAGCCACAGAAGAGTCCCAAAAAAGGTGATACCTTCATGCTATTAAATGTTCGCTTAGAAAGCGGATATGAGTACGAAAATGGATACATAGTAGCGACTCGTTCTGTCATACGTAACTTAGAAATAACAAAAGGAACGATATCAAAAATATTAGATCTTAAAGAATCCTATCGAAAAGACTTAGATTGTTATGATGCCAAAGGTCTTCTTTTACTTCCAGGGTTTAAAGATATGCATATTCACTTGGATAAAACTTTTTATGGAGGGCCATGGCGAGGAGCAGTACGCAGAAAAAATATTTTTGACATTATTGAAGCCGAAAAAACACTGCTTTTAGAGTTGCTGCCAACTGCTCAAGAAAGAGCAGAAAAGCTGATTGAACTGATTGCGGGCTTTGGCTCTACCTATGTTAGAAGTCACTGCAACGTAGACCCAACTGTAGGCCTTCGCAACCTTGAAGAGTTGCAAAAAGCTTTAGCGAATTATTCAGATAAAATTTCACATGAAATCGTTGCTTTTCCACAGCATGGACTTCTTCTTTCAGAATCTGAGTCGCTGATGCGTGAAGCAATGAAGTTAGGCGCTACTCATGTTGGAGGCCTAGATCCTACGCTAGTTGATGGAAATATGGAAAAATCTTTGCAGACAATGGTGCAGATTGCCGTTGATAGCAATGCAGGGATTGACATCCATCTGCATGAAGGTGGAGAAACAGGTATAAAATCAGTAAATCGCCTTGCGGATTTAACGGAAGAAGCAGGGCTTCAAGGAAAAGTAACAATTAGCCATGCTTTTTCACTTGCTTCACTAAGTGAAAGTCAAGCTCACGAAATGGCGAGTCGTTTAGCTTCTTTAGGAATTTCTATTGCTTCAACCATTCCAATCGGAAAAAACACTATGCCTATTCCAATCCTACAGCAACGAAATGTAAACGTAATGCTTGGGAATGACAGCATTATGGACCCATGGTCTTCTCTTGGAATTGGAGACACACTTGAGAAAGTGCATCTTGCCGCTGGTTTATATGGGTGGTCTTATGAAGAGCAGTTATCTCAAGCACTTTCACTTGCAACGGGAGGTATTACACCGTTGAATAAAGAAGGAAAGCAAGTTTGGCCGAAAGTAGGAGATGAAGCTTCAGTAGTGCTTGTTCCTGCAAGCTGTTCAGCAGAGGCTGTAGCACGCTTGCCGAAGCGCGCCGCTGTTCTTCATAAAGGTGTACTATCATCTGGTGAGCTTAGTTATAAAAAGAAATAGAATTGCGCTACGCGTGAGGGAGGGATAATATGCTTCAAAATATCGGAATGCCAGGTTTAGTTATTATTCTAGTTATTGCTCTTATTGTTTTTGGACCTTCAAAACTTCCTGAAATAGGAAAGGCTTTTGGATCAACTCTGCGTGAGTTTAAAAAATCTGCTCGAGATTTAGTAGGGGAAGACAACGAGAAAAAAGAGAAAGAAGTAAAGTAAAACAAAATGAAAGGAAGGTGTAGACGTATTGTCTTACACTTTCTTTTTTTACGGAGTGAGAGGAACATGCTTGAAAAACAAAACATGAGTTTAATTCAACACCTTGAAGAATTAAGAAAGAGAATTATTATTACTGTCATCTTTTTTATCATTTTTGTACTTGGAGCTTTTTTGTATGTTCAAGATATTTATCATCTGTTGGTAAGCGATTTACCTTTTAAGCTTGCTTTGTTAGGACCAACAGATATATTAATGGTTTATCTAACCATCGCTACAGTTGTGGCAATCACAGCTACGCTTCCATTTGCAGCTTACCAGCTATGGCTTTTTGTAAAGCCAGCATTAACAAAGAAAGAAAGAAAAATTGCTTTGGCGTATATACCCGCCTTATGCCTTTTGTTTTTGGGAGGAATTAGCTTCGGGTATTTTATTCTATCTCCCATGGTATTGACATTTTTAATGTCATTATCAGATGAAATGTTTGCGACTTTTTTTACTACGGAGAAATACTTCCGATTTTTGCTTCATATGACATTACCCTTTGGTTTCTTATTTGAATTGCCAGCCGTTATCATGTTTTTGACTAGCATAGGAGTTATTAACCCTCATCGCTTGCAAAAGTTTAGAAAATACGCTTATTTTTTATTGATTGTTGTGTCGATTATTATAACACCACCAGACTTTCTATCTGACATTCTTGTAACAATTCCACTTTTGCTTTTATATGAAGCAAGCATTACATTGTCTAAAATTATATATCGAAAAAAATTGAAAGTAGAAGAAGCGGACGATCACTCTGCACAGCTAGATTAAGGGTGAATTGTCACGCTTTATCCTTCTGTTGTAACAAGTTCAAGTAAAATATATAATTGGACTCATGAGGTGAAGTTATGTTACAAGATGAGCGATTAGAGGCTATTCTTTTGTATTTAGAAAAGCATGAACGAATTACGATAGAAACGATATGTGAAATAAATGCTGTATCGAAAGATACAGCACGCAGGTATTTGATTAAGCTAGAAGAGTTGGGGAAAGTGGTAAGAATAAGAGGAGGAGCTAAAAAACGATCCTACTCTAATGAACTATATGATTACAAAGAAAGGCTAAGTATGTCTTCAACGATTAAAGACAAAATCGGTGAATATGCGGCGTCTTTACTGAATGATGGAGAGAGCTTGATACTAGATGCTTCTACCACTGTACAGTTTGCTGCTAAACATATGAAAACCCATAGCCATACTATAATTACCAATTCGATAAATGTGGTAAACGAATTAGTGGGAAAAGAAAAGATTAAAGTAAATATATTGGGAGGAACCTTAAACTCTCAGCATCAAGCTATCTACGGATCAAAAGCTATTAAAGGTATTCAAGAATATAAGGTAGATAAGTGCATAATTGGTACTTGTGGAATTTCTGAAGAAGGCTTATCAACTTCAATAGAAGAAGAAGGACTTCTTCTTAAAGAAATGATTAGACGCTCTCAGCAAACGATTTTGCTAGCAGATTCAAGTAAATTTAATAAACTATTTTTTCAAAAAGTTTGTGAACTAGAATTAATTGACGTACTGATTACTAATGAAGATCTTCCACTAAATTTACAAAAAGAATTAAACAAATATTCAGTTGAAGTTATTAATGTGAATCAACATTTATAAGCTCTTATGTACCTGTTAATCTAAAAAAATCACTCTTTAAGAGTGATTTTTTTAGGTTAAGGATAAAGGTACCCCACTTTTTGAAATACAGTTTTCGCTATTCTAAATTAGCATGTTTACCGTACATTTTGTGCGTATCTAAGTCTTTCTTTTCCATAAACCTTAGAATAAGCGCATCGTAAAAAAGCAAGAGCGTTTGTTCAAATAGAGATCCCATCGGCTGAACAGTTTGATAGTCACTATTTGTTTGGTCTTTTTTTGCTCCAGGGAGCTTGATGGTAAAGTCAGCTAACATTCCAAGCGTTGATTCGGGAGAAATAGTTACAACGCTGACTTTGCCTCCAATTTCTTTTGCCTTTTCCGCGACTGGAATAAGCGTTTTTGTTTCACCAGAACCAGACCCTAAAATGAGCAGGTCATCTTTAGTAAATGTTGACGTAATGGTTTCACCGATAACATAAGCATCAATGCCCATGTGCATCATTCTCATGGCAAATGATTTTCCCATTAGACCTGAACGGCCGGAACCCGTCACGAAAACGCGCTTTGCTTCAATGATAGAATTAACAAGCTGCTCCGCTTCATTATCTGAAATGTGAACGGTAGTCTGCGTCAACTCGTCTACAATTTGACGTAAATGGCTGTTAATATTCACGGTTCGTGCCTCAGTTTGAAATAAGTTCTTTCATTTTAGCAGCTGTCGCTTTCTTATCATCTTGCCCTGTAATACCACCGCCGACAATAACGAGATCTGGTTGAACTTTCACGACCTCTGGTAACGTTTCTAATTTAATACCACCAGCAATTGCCGTCTTTGCATTTTTTACAACGCTCTTAATCGTTACTAAGTCTTCAAAGGAATTTTGCCCCACGGCTTGTAAATCGTAGCCAGTGTGAACACAAATATAATCAACGCCAAGCTCATCTAGTTCTTGAGCACGACTTTTAATATCTTTAATGCCAATCATATCGACAAGAATTTTTTTGTTTTGTTTTTTCGCTTCTTCCACGGCGCCTTTAATTGACATATCTTCAGCAACACCTAGAATTGTCACAATGTCAGCGCCAGCTTTTGATGCTTGCTGTACTTCGTAACCAGCAGCGTCCATAATTTTAAGATCAGCTAATACTTTTAAATTTGGAAATGCTTCTTTAACTTCTTTCACAGCGCGTAAGCCCTCATTAATGACAACAGGTGTCCCGATTTCTACGATATCAATATGATCTTGGACTTCTTTAATAACTTCTTTTGCTTCAGGGATGTTTACCAAGTCTAATGCTAATTGTAATTCCATGCTTTCTCCACTCCTTAGAAATTCTATCTATTCACCGTTGTGTAACAAAGCAACAGGTGTAAAGGTAGTGTACCTGGTTTTATTTGTTGTTAAAAGTACGCACTTTTTACACAAATACTATGGAATTTGATAGTATACGGAAGTATACTTTTGGTGGCAACAATTATGTAACCGCTTTATTTAATTTAAAAAATAGAGATGATACCTAATGCATCATCTCTAACAAATTAGTTTATGACGTTTATTTATTGACTGCTGCACTGTTTTGTTGATTCACTAGTACAGTGTCCCGGTAGTTTTCTCCCCAGCTGTACATAGCTGTCAATATTGGCATCAGGCTTTGACCATGCTCAGTTAACGAATATTCAACCTTTGGAGGAACGACAGGGTATACCTCTCGATGGACGATTACATCGTCTTCTAGCTCTCGCAGCTGATTTGCCAGCATACGAGGGGTGATATCAGGAATTAAGGCTTTTAATTCACCAAACCGCTTTGTCCCTTCATGACCTAAGTGCCATAAAATGAGCATTTTCCACTTTCCGCCGATGATAGCAAGCGTTAATTCTTTTTCACAATTAAATTCTTTATTCAGCTGGCTCAATTGGTTCACCTCGTTTTTGATCCATTACGTAGTACCTTTTATTATACTTCTTGTATTTCTATTTTTTCAAAAATTTAGCTTACGGAACATGAGGTTATACGGTTTGTTTAATATGATCGATAAAAGCTTGAGTTGCGTATGAAATATAGCGATCTTGTTTTGTAATAAGAGCTAGTTCCCAAGGAATTCCGTTTTCTAATTCAATAACTTTAAGCTGTTCCAAATCAATTTTCTCACACAAAGAATACGGGAACAGCGCAATTCCTAAGTTAGCAGCAACCATCTCGCTAATAAAATCCCACTGTGAGCTTTTATAACCAATGGTAGGCTCAAAGCCGCTTTTTAAACATTCATTATAAACCATTTCATGCATAGTAAAGTCTTCGTGAAATGAAATAAAGGTTTCGTTTTTTAATTCTTGTAATGAAATGCTTTTATGGCGAGCAAGTGAGTGGTTTTTATGAACAATGAGCTGCAAAGTTTCTTTTGCTAAAGGGGTAAAAGAAAACATGTCCTCGTTTACTGGGAGTAGCACAACTCCCACGTCCACGTCCCCTTGTTCTACGATTTTCTCCATCTTTTTTGCTCCATACTCAATCATTTGAATTTGGACGTCAGGGTATTGCTCTCGAAATGATTTAATAATAGGTGGAAAGAACAATGTGCCAATAATAGGGGGGATGCCAATTTTTATGGTTCCTCGCTTTAAGTGCATTAAGTCATACAAAGAGTTTGATAAGTCACGTAGAGAAGCAATAATACTTTCAGCCTGTTCATACACAATTGTTCCAGCATCGGTTAATTCTACTTTTTTAAAGGAACGATCTAACAATGGGGTTCCAAGTTCTTCTTCTAAAGATTTCACCATCTTACTTAGTGAAGGTTGTGAGATATGTAAAGCTTCTGAAGCACGCGTGAAATTTTTATGCTTAGCAACCTCAGTAAAATAATGTAGATGACGTACATCCATGAAAGCATTCACTCCAATTAAAATTTGTTTTTAGGCTATGGAATATTGTAGCATCATATGCAGAAATTTTTAATGAGTAAAGTGGAAAATTCTCAGAAAAATTACTGCATATATATATTTACACCTTCTTTATTTTAGAGATATAATAAATGAATTGAAGGAACATATTTACTCTTTGAAATGAATTGGTAAGGTGGTTAGTAAGGTTGAGTAAAGCAGAAGGAATGAAAGATGTCGTTTATATAAATGGAAATGTAAATGAGAAGTGCTTTGTCACGCATGGCATTACGTTTAAAGAGTTCTATCAGTCATTACGTAGTCCTCTCACGAACCTTTTGTTATTAAAACATCAATTTGAAGATAGCGATTACCATTATTCTACTCATATGGACTATCTTGAAGAGGAACAGGTTTCTTTATTAGTCGACGACGATGTATCGGATTACGGTGATTTTTGTTGGATAGATGTAGATGATGTGTCTTCACTTGATTTATTGGAGCCACAAGATGTTGCTTCTCTCTTATATTTAGGGCATATGAAACAACCGTTACATTCACCCTTTATGAATAAATTAAGCAACCAGTTTGTTTATTTAGCTGGCGAAGATGGTTACTATAATAAAACGTATTACCGAGATATATATGATATCAAGCATATGATAAGCCGCGTTATTCCTTTGAAAGCATCTTCTTTGAAGCAAAAAGGTTTTGGGTTTCGACGAAAAAAATCTGAATATCCTGCTTTACCACTTGTATTAGCTAATACGCTTTTAATGTTGACGCAAGACGGATTGCTTTTTGATTTTGAACAGCAAGCTCAGTCACGTAAAGATTTGCATATTCCAGTCTATACAATTGGTCGATTCACGGATATGGAGGATATGTACAACGAGCGTTTTAATAATCAAGAAGAGAGTAAATTAAGGGCTTATTTGATTTTTAATAAAAAAGAAGCAGAATGGACGCTAGAAGAGGTACAGTAAAAGAGCATCGTAGAGGTGCTCTTTTTTGGGTTGAAATATTTGAGCAACCTCCAAATTTTATGATACTATTAAAAAGATTCAGATAGTTAACAGAAGGTGGGCGGTGTCAAAGTGGAATTACATTTAAAAGAGAAAACAGCCTTAGTTTTTGCAGCGAGTCAAGGTCTTGGTAAAGCGATCGCAACACAGCTTGCTAAAGAAGGTGCGAACGTTGTAATTGCGAGTCGTTCTGAAGACAAGCTTCAAAGCGTAGTAGATGAATTAAAGAAAATAGAATTACATAATGTGCAATACATCAAAGCGGACGTAGCGAGTTTACAGGATATTGAACAAGCCGTTCGGTTTACAAAAGAAACGTTCGGCACAATTGATATTTTAGTAAACAATGCGGGCGGACCTAAGGCAGGAAGCTTTTTAGAAATGACCGATGAAGACTGGTACACGGCCTTTGAAAATAATTTAATGAGCTTTATTCGAATGACTCGAACGGTAGTTCCTGTTATGAAGAAAAGCGGTGGGAAAATAATTAATATCGCTTCGTCTTCCATTAAAGAGCCAATACCTGGTCTTGTTTTGTCAAATACGTTTCGAACAGGAATTGTTGGTTTAACTAAAACGCTCGCTGAAGAGTTAGCAGCTTATGGTATTTTAATTAATACAGTTGCTCCAGGAAGGATTGCAACGGATCGAGTGGGAGAATTGGATTCAATTCGGGCTAACAAGTTAGGGATAACGAAAGAGGAAGTACAAACAAAAATGGAAAGTCAAATTGCTCTTGGGCGCTATGGGAACCCTGAGGAATTTGCCAAAGTCGTGACGTTTATTGCTTCAGGCGCAAATTCTTATATGACAGGGCAATCCTTTTTAGTAGATGGTGGGTTAGTGAAGTCCATTTAATAGAAAACACGCAAACGATGTGTTTGCGTGTTTTCTATTATTTATTAAATCCATGTTGTCACTTGGTCTAATGGTAAACGATCACTAGCATGAGCAGGTTTTGCAGCTTTACCAACAGAGATTAACATTACTGGGATGTAGCGGTCTTCAATTTTAAATTCTTCAACGAATTTTTGAGCATTAAAGCCTCCCATTGAGCATGTATCATAACCTTTTGCTTTTGCAGCTAGCATGAAAGTCATCGCAGCTAAAGAAGCGTTTGTGAATGCTGCATCACGTGCAAACGTTGCATTTTTATAAGCGCCATTAATTTGACCAGCTAAAATGTCTTTTACTTCCGCAGTCATATGACCAGCGTCAACTAATGGGTTATATACAGCGTCTGTGTTTTTGTTGGCTTCTAAATCACCTAAGACTGCAATAACTGCACCTGCTTCAACAATTTGCTTTTGATTGTATGCAATTGGAAGCAAGCGCTCTCTTGCAGCTTCGTCTGTAATAACAACAAAGTGCCAGTGCTGTAAGTTCCATGCAGAAGGGGATTTAACTGTTGTGTCTAGTAACTCGGTTAACTCTTCTTTACTTAATTTTACAGATGTATCATAGTGGCGAATCGATGTACGCTCGCTTACAACATCAAAAAAACCTTTAGACATATTAAAAACCTCCAATAAAATAAATATGAAAACAATGGAATCGATGCACATTCTATCCTGTTTATAGGATGTACGTCAAGATATATGCTTTAGTATGCCTAACGGGTTGTCATCACAAACATTGAACTTGAAAAGAAAAGAGGAGACGTTATGAAAATTGGATTTATTGGTAGTGGTGTTATGGGAAGCAGCATGATTGTACATTTACTAGAGGCAGGCTATCCGGTAAACGTATATACGCGTACAAAAGAAAAAGCAAAAGAGGTTATTGCTAAAGGAGCTGTGTGGAATGAAAGCCCAGCGGTCGTGGCGGCTGACTCGGACATCATTATTACCATGGTAGGTTATCCGGCTGATGTGAGAGAAATTTATTTTGGCAAAGAAGGAATTTTACATAACGCCAAAGCTGGTTCATATGTTATTGATATGACCACTTCGGAACCAAGCTTAGCTATTGAAATATACCAACAAGCGAAAGAACAAAAGATTCATGCGTTAGATGCGCCTGTATCTGGTGGGGATGTTGGGGCTAAAAACGGAACATTAACGATTATGGTCGGAGGAGACAAGGAAGCGTTTGAAGCGTGTAAAGATATCTTTTCGCTTTTGGGAACAAACGTTATTTTACAAGGTGATGCAGGAGCAGGTCAGCATACAAAAATGTGTAACCAAATTACCATCGCTTCCAATATGATGGGCGTTGCGGAAGCGCTTGTTTATGCTGAAAAAGCAGGGCTTGATCCAGAGCACGTATTAAGCTCAATTTCTGCAGGAGCAGCGGGCAGCTGGTCTTTGAGCAATTTAGCTCCGCGTATGATAAAAGGAGATTTTGAACCGGGGTTTTACATTAAGCATTTTATAAAAGACATGCAGATTGCTTTAAAAGAAGCAAACGAGCTGGGAATGGAAACACCAGGGTTAGCTCTTGCAAATCAACTCTATGAACAGCTAGCTGCACAAGGGGAACAAAACAGCGGAACGCAGGCTTTATATAAGCTATATAAAAAATAAGCGCTCTCTTTGAGCACTGAATATAAAACGACATGAAAAAACAGCGTTCTAAGACGCTGTTTTTTGTTAGATAGAGACATGTGAAAAATCATTTGAGAATAAATTGGGAGGTGAAAAGCAGCTGGAGTATGCAGGGGTAAAGTTTACAGAGGCGTTAAAAGAAGAAATTAAACAGACTCTCTCATAAAGGGGAGGGAGTCTGTTTATATTGTGAGTTTTTAAGTTGTGTTTATCATACACGATGGGGTAGTGAAATAGTTACTTTTTTGTTTGCAAATAAGTTTCCATACGGTCCATTGCTTCAACCAATGTCTCCATTGAATAAGCGTAAGAAAGTCTAACATAACCTTCACCTAGGTCTGAAAATGCACTACCAGGAACAAGAGCTACGCCTGCTTCTTTTACTAATTCAAGAGCAAAGTCAAACGACGACATGTTAAGAGCTTGAATAGATGGGAAAATATAAAAAGCACCGTTAGGTTTTTCTACGTCAAATCCCATTTTAACAAGGCGCTCGTATACATAATTCAATCGTCTTTCATATTCTTTTTTCATATCTACAGCGTCATTTTTACCAACTGTTAAAGCGTTAAGAGCAGCAGCTTGTGAAATGGATGATGCGCAACTTACGTTGTATTGGTGCACTTTTAAGATGTGCTTCGTTAAGTATGCAGGCGCAAATAATAATCCAATTCGCCAACCTGTCATCGAATGAGACTTAGATACACCATTTACCACAATGGTTTTATCACGCATAGCAGGGATTGCTGCAATGGAATGATGATTACCTTCAAATACAAGTTCACTATAAATTTCGTCCGATAAGACAAAAATATCTTTATCTTTTAACAAAGCAGCGATTTCTTGAAGCTCTTCTTTAGACAGTGTTACTCCGGTTGGGTTTGAAGGGTAAGGCAAAATAATACATCTTGTTTTATCTGTTAAGTGTTGTTCAATTAAATCGGCAGTTAGACGAAAGCCAGTTTGCGTTGTATCAATATGTACGGGAATAGCACCGTTTAATTTAATGAGAGGTTCGTATCCTGGGTAGACAGGTCCCGGTAAAATTACCTCTGAATCTTCTTCTAAAATCGTTCGCATCGCAATGTCAATGGCTTGACTTGCTCCAATTGTCACAATAACCTCAGATGCTGGATCGTAGGATAATTGATATTTTGTATGTACAAATTCAGCGGCTGCTTTTCTTAACTCAATTGTTCCTGCATTATGCGTATAAGACGTTGCGTTTTCATCAATGGCTGCTTTAGCCGCTTCTTTTACATGAGGGGGGGTTAAAAAATCAGGTTGTCCAATGGTTAATGACAATACGTTATCATATTGAGCTACCATATTATAAAATTTACGAATCCCCGACAGTTCAATGCCTTTAACTCGCTTGCTAATTAAATGTTCCATACTAATCGTTTCATCCTTCCACAGTGTTTCACTCATTTTATCATAATGTATACATGTAAAAAACCACAATCTTCTCAGTACAGATTGAGAAGATTGTGGTTTTAATCTTTCACTTTATAAAAGGTGAGAATAGCGAGCTGTTAATTTGTAAAAAAGCTTCTCATCCTTTTTATCAAGCGCTTCATCGATTAATTCTTTTACATGCTTTTTGTTAAAATCAGTAGATAACTTTTTTAACAAGTGACTTGCTTCTTTTGAATAGTATGTTTGGACAGGTCTAAATGAAGTAGATGTGGCGAAATTTTTATTTTTTCGATAATCGTTCATCACTCAACAACCCCTTTTATTATACTTACTAGTCTATACCCTCTTATGCCTCATGTAACCCTCTGTTTTCTAAAAATTATAAATGGTTGGTGTATTTTAAGTAGATTTTATTGCTGGATGGGAAAGCATTTTGCCCACATTTATGTATTTAGTTGAGATGCAATGAGAGGTAATCTACTTAAAACTATTATGTATGTAAAAGCTTCGTAAGGGTGGTGAAAATCACGTCAATCCAACATCAGAAGCTAGTGTTAGTTCCTCTCATAGCTACAAACAAAAAAGGCTTAACAACAAAAGTTGTAAGCCTTTCAAAGCAATTATGCATTATGTTTATATTTATTTAGAGTCAGTCAGTGTGTATGTTTCCTTCGCGCCAGTACACAGGAGATACATGACCAAAATCTACCGTTTGGTCATCTAGTGTCACGATACAGTGATCTGTGCCAGCTTGCTCTTTGATGTTTTCGTAAATCTCTTCTTCTACATCTTCAATAATTGTCATTTGATTTTCATCATTAAAAAGAATGACAGAACCTTTCATTAAACATACACCTTCTTTAAGTAATTGTGGTTTATCATGTGTAGTATAAAGGGTTTCAGCACAATCGTCCACAGGTATTATAAAGATTTTCGTTAACATTTTGTGAACGGGTTATGTCCTAAAAGATAAGAATTTGTTATTAAACCTCTCGAGTCTTCAACCGATAAATACTAATACAGAGATGAAAACGTTTTATGTCAAAAACATTTATTTTTTTAGGTGGTTTTACTTTACGATTATAAAGTTTCATTACTATAATAAAGGACGACCACTACATTAGTATATTTTACTATGGAAGGGCGAAAATTTATGCAGCATGATAAAGGAATCCTATTAGAAAGCGGAACAAATGAGCTAGAAATTGTTGAATTCTCAGTCGGTACTATTCGTTTTGGTATTAATGTGATTAAAGTTCGAGAAATTATTAATCCAGTAACCATTACACCGGTTCCTAATTCTCATTCTTATATAGAAGGAATTATTGAGTTGAGAGGAGAAGTTCTGCCTGTTGTTGACGTTGCGAAGGCGTTAAAGCGTCCAGCATCGAATCAGCCTGCGAAGGATAAATTTATTGTCACAGAGTTCAATCAACAAAAAATTGTTTTTCACGTTCATCAAGTCACACAAATTCATCGAATATCGTGGATGGAAATTGAAAAGCCTTCAGATTTATACCAAGGCTTAGAAACTCAAATCACCGGTGTGGTAAAAGATGAAAGCGACATGATTTTATTACTGGATTTTGAAAAACTTGTCACTGACGTCAATCCTGAAGCTGGAATTAATCAAGCTGAAATTAAGCGATTAGGTCAGCGTCAACGGTCAAGCAAGCGATTAGTAGTTGCTGAAGACTCACCGTTACTACGCAAAATGATTTCAGATACATTGGAAACAGCAGGCTATGCCAATACAGAGTTTTTTGAAAACGGGTATGATGCGCTGCTTTATCTACAATCACTTGTAGAGTCAGGTCATGCCATTGAAGATGAGGTACAACTAGTTATTACAGATATTGAAATGCCACAAATGGATGGTCATCATCTTACGAAGAAGATAAAAGAAGATGACCGTTTATCTACACTCCCTGTTATTATTTTTTCATCTCTAATCACAGAAGATTTACGTCATAAAGGAAAAATGGTTGGTGCACAAGGCCAAGTAAGTAAACCACAAATTGGTGAATTAGTGCAAATGATTGATGAATTTATTTTATAAAGTAGTTGTGAGCAATATCAAGTTAATAAAAAAAGTGCCTCAAGTGTTTCTTTGAGGCACTTTTTTATTTACTCACCAATAGCTTTTACCTAATGGCTTAAAAACAGGCGCCTGTCGTTTACGAACATTAGAAGGTTGAACAGGGTTAGGTGCTGATAATATAAAGCCGGTATATTTGGATAGTAATCGTTTTGCATAAGATAATGACATTGTCGTTTTGGGATTTCGATACTGATGGTTTAAGTGACCGAGGTGTGTTAGTTCTTTGAAGTCCTCTTTCTTAGGAGGCATATGGAAAAAGTAATCTCCAACGGATACCAGCACATCTGATTTTTGCTGACTTTTACCTGGATTAGGTGAAAAATGAAGTCCTTCTTTTTTCGCTTTTCCTTCTGAAATCAGTTGCTCAAGCGCAAGCTTTTTTAAGGTATAGAGCTGTTTCGGATCAGGGGCTGCTTTAGCGTGCCTGTTTACTGTAAAAATAGCTTGTGCAATCTCAGCAGTGGATGGATTGAACGTTTCTTGGTTGGTTGAATGAGGCATAAATAAATTCACTCCCTTTCATTAGTCGCTTCATGAAGCAGGTGTCGCTCTATGAGGCTTAGTTCTTTCATTATAGCGCGTCTTGTCCAATTTGAAAATAATTACACCGAGATTGGATAATTTCAAAAATAATTTTCTTTTAGGTTTCGTTTAAAAATGAGAGGTTATACAAATAATACAACAAAAGTTTGAAAGCATAAGAAGGTGTTGAAAGAAGTGGATATTTTAATTGCATTAATTCCCGCTGTCATGTGGGGGAGTATTTTACTTGTAAGTTCAAAATTAGGAGGCAAAGCTTATAGCCAAACAATTGGTTTAACTGGAGGAGCGCTTTTATTCTCAATCGTAGCGTTCTTTATTGTTTCACCTGAACTTACATGGAAAATCTTTATCGTAGGCTTTGTTTCAGGTTTATTCTGGTCAGTTGGTCAAATGAACCAATTCTCAGCTGTTGAATATTTAGGTGTATCAAAAACACAGCCTATTTCTACAGGTATGCAGCTAGTCGGAACATCGTTATTTGGTGTGTTACTGTTCGGTGAATGGTCAACGCAAACAAAGCTACTAATTGGAATTGCTGCTCTTGCGTTTATTATTGTTGGGGTAGTCTTTACGTCGTTAAACGATAAAAATAACAAAGAAGCTGATGGGAAAAGTCAATTTGGTAAAGGGATGTTTACACTTTTCATCTCAACATTAGGTTACATAGGTTATTTTATCGTCGTTCAGTGGTTTGGAGTGGAAGGTTGGTCTGCAATTTTACCGCAGTCTTTAGGTATGTTAGCAGGTGCATTGCTTCTTACGTTTCGTCATAAGCCATTTAACAAATACGCTACACGCAACATCTTAACTGGGTTTGTTTGGGCAACAGGTAATATTGGTTTATTAGTAGCAGCTCCTCGTGTTGGAGTAGCCACGAGTTTTTCATTCTCACAAATGGGAATTATTATCTCAACATTAGGTGGTATTTTCCTACTTGGTGAAAAGAAATCGAAAAAACAAATTACGTTTGTCATCATCGGCTGTATTCTAATTATCGTCGGTGGAGTACTGCTTGGATTTACGAAAAAATAAATAAAACTCTCATAAAAAACGAAACCAGAAAGAAAAGGAGCGATTACTGTGTATAAAGATTTAGAAGGAAAAGTAGCAATCGTGACAGGAGCAGCAACTGGGCTTGGAAAATCAATTGCAATAAGGTTTGGACAAGAAAAAATGAAAGTGGTTGTGAACTATCGTTCAAAAAGTGAAAGTGCTTTAAAAGTAGTGGAAGAAATTAAACAAAATGGTGGAGAAGCAATTGCTGTACAAGCTGACGTTTCTAAAGAAGAAGATATGAAGCGTTTGATTGAATCAGCTCATACGACATTTGGATCTTTAGATGTAATGATGAACAATGCCGGTGTTCAAAAAGAAATTCCATCTCATGAAATGTCACTTGAAGAATGGAACAAAGTCATTTCTGTTAACCTATCAGGAACGTTTATGGGATGTAGAGAAGCAATTAATTATATGCTTGAGCATAATATCAAAGGCACGGTCATCAACATGTCAAGCGTACATGATATTATTCCGTGGCCACATTTTGTTCATTATGCATCAAGTAAAGGTGGCATTAAAATGATGACAGAAACGTTAGCATTGGAATATGCCCCAAGAGGAATTCGCGTAAATGCAATTGGTCCAGGTGCCATTAACACGCCAATCAATGCTGAAAAATTTTCGGATCCAACTGCGAAAGCAGATGTAGAAAAGTTGATTCCAATGGCTAAGATTGGAGAGCCAGAAGAAATTGCAAGCGTAGCAGCTTGGTTAGCATCTAATGAAGCAAGATATGTTACGGGCATTACGCTGTATGCGGATGGTGGAATGACCTTGTACCCAAGTTTTCAAGCAGGAAAAGGTTAATTCATTCTTCTAGAAGGACGAATATAGACACCGGTACCATTTGGCACAATCGAAGCAAGTTCGTTTACTTGTTCGTTTCTCATTCGAATGCATCCTTTTGAAACAGCTTTTCCTATTGAACTAGGGTCATTCGTTCCGTGAATACCATAGGATTGTTTTGAGAGGCTTAACCACATTGTACCGAATGGTCCACCAGGATTCGGATGTCTATTTACAATAACGAAATCTCCAACAGGTGTTGTGCTAAGCATCTTTCCAACAGCGATTGGATAAGTTGCTTTCACAACATTATTTTCTCTTAGCTCCAACTCTCTCTCCGCGATAAAGACGTGAATTGAATATGGAATGGTATTTTTATCCGGCAAATTAGGAATAATAATTACCTGGCCTGGCACGATAATATTTGGGTTTAAACCTGGATTAGCCGCAAGGATCATGTTGGAAGGCCTTCGATAATCGAGCGAAATTTGATACAATGTTTCACCTTGTTTTACAATATGTTGCATGACTTTCCCTCCTTAATCATATATCTCTTTAAAATTAACAGAATTTTTCGATATTATATAAGTCTATAGCATTATTTGTTACTATATGAACAGGATGATGAGAAAGTGAGTGACAGGTTAAAGGTTTCATATATCCAAAAATAAAAGGTGTTGAGCCCAAATGAAGATGAAGCATGGAATGATTGATATTGGATCGAATACAATGCGACTAGTCATTTATGAGAATAGAGCAGGAAAAGGATTTAAGCAAATTGAAAACCTGAAAGTGGTAGCCAGATTACGTAATTATTTAGATAATGACAGTCTATTAAACGAAGAAGGAATTCATGTTTTGCTTCAAACGCTACAAACGTTTCAAATTATTACGCGCCATCACGAATTAGCGCATGTTAGCTGCGTAGCGACTGCTACGGTTAGACAAGCTAAAAATAAAGAGTATATTGTCCAACTTGTTAAAGAAAACACGGACTTTTCAATGAAAATTTTATCGGAATATGAAGAGGCTTTTTATGGTTTTTTTGCCGTTATCAATTCAACTTCAGTAGAAGAAGGTGTAACCATTGATATAGGGGGAGGAAGCACAGAAATCACGTACTTTCGAAATCGAGAGCTTGTTGAATATCATAGCTTTCCTTTTGGTGCGCTCTCTTTACGTTTGCAGTATGTAAAAGACAATGTACCTACTGATGAAGAAAGAGAAAGAATCCGTAATTTTGTACGAAGCGAATTTCAAACGCTCTCTTGGCTTCATAAACGCTGTGTACCAATTGTAGCAATCGGTGGAAGCGCGAGAAACCTTGTTCAGCTCCACCAAAGTTTTATTCAGTATCCGCTTGCCGGAGTACATCAATATAGAATGTCTCCGAGGGATATTGCGCAAGTAAAAACGATTATAGCTCCTTACTCCTATAGTGAACTTCAAAAATTAGAAGGACTATCCAAAGATCGAGCAGATACGATTATTCCTGCTATAGAAGTGTTCCAAGGGTTGTGTGAAATAGTAAATGCTTCTTCATTTATCCTCAGCCGTAAAGGACTTAGAGAAGGAGTGTTATATAAAGAAGCCCATGAACAAAGTCAGGGAACAATGTATCCGAACGTAGTGGAACGTAGCTTTCAAGAGCTGGTTGATGATTTTGAAATTAATCTAATTTACGTTCAACAAGTAACGCGGACTGCTACTATGCTGTTTCAGCATCTACGAGTGGATGCTTTACCCACCTTAACAGATGACGATCTCGAACTGTTGAGAAAAGGGGCTCAAGTGTTTCATTTGGGAGAATATATTGATTCAGAATCCAGCAGTCAGCATACGTTTTATTTGTTAGCAAATCGCACAATTGACGGTTTAACGCATTTAGAACGCCTAAAGCTAGCATTAGTTGCTTCTTATAAGGGGAAGTCCACGTTTAGGCAATATATTGAGCCTTTTCGTGAATGGATTTCAAAAGAAGAACAGAGAAAACTTTTATTAATAGGAGCATTATTAAAGTTAGCAACAAGTTTAAATGCAACTAAGCGTAATGTGGTAACACATATAGAAGTCAAGATTACGGATGCAATGTTAACTTTTACACTCGTATGTAACGGCAATTACAAAGCCGAAGAATACCAAGCTGAAAAACAAAAAAAGCATTTAGAAAAAGTATTGAAAAAACCGATTGCGTTGAACTTTAAATACATTACAAATTAAAAGGTGATACTATTCCTGTACAAAATATAAAAGATACATGTCGTTCATCTTATCTTTATAACTAGTTAATAATTAGATGTTAATTTTAAAAAAGGAGAGCATTTAGGGGGAAATGTAAATGGTGAATGTGGAAAAGCTAGACAGGATGGATAAAGAAAATGAACTGACAAACCCTGCTTATTATAATAACCGGGAGCTGAGCTGGTTGGCATTTAACCAGCGCGTATTAGAAGAAGCAATTGATAAGCGAAATGCTCTTTTAGAACGATTAAAATTTCTAGCGATTTTCAGCTCTAACTTAGATGAATTTTTCATGGTACGAGTAGCGGGAATAAAAGATCAGGTAAAAGCCAGCTTTAATAAGCGTGAGAACAAAGCGGGGCTTACTCCCAAACAGCAGCTTTCAGCAATCGCAATTAAAAATCATGAGCTTATTAAAGTTCAGTCTGAAACCTATATGCATACTTTATTGCCTTTGTTAAAAAAAGAACAAATCAACTTTATTTCAATAAAGGAATTAACGACGCATCAACATGAGTTTTTAGAATCTTATTTTATAGATCAAGTTTTTCCTGTATTAACTCCAATGGCAGTCGATGCGTACCGGCCGTTTCCGATTCTTCTTAATAAAAGTTTAAATTTGGCTGTTGTATTAAAGGAAGATAGAGAAGAGCAGCAAGTTACAGGGATAAAAGGAAGGCTTGCAATTGTTCAGGTACCTGCGGTTTTAGAGCGGTATATAGAATTACCAACAAATTCATTAGAACGCTCATTTGTGTTACTAGAAGAAGTAATTGCGCACTTTATTCAACAATTGTTTAGTGGTTATGAGGTAGCATCTGTGACGCAGTTTCGCATTACGCGAAATGCAGATATGACTATTCATGAAGAAGGAGCTCGGGATCTTTTAAAAGAAATTGAGAAAGAGCTAAAAAAACGAAAATGGGGCGCTGCTGTTCGCTTAGAAGTAAAAGCATCCTATTATGATGAACAGGTTCTAGCCTATTTAAAGCAGGTATTAGATATTCATACGAAAGATGTGTACGTAGTTGACTCCCCTCTTGATTTAACCATGCTGTTTTCATTTTGCGACAAAATCAAAGTAACTCATGAACATTTAGGTGTTGAAATGTTTATCCCACAGCCGCCGCAAGATCTAGCATCGGATGAAGATATCTTTGAGAAATTGTTAGAGCAGGATTTATTATTTCATCATCCCTACGAGTCGTTTGAACCGGTTGTTGATTTTGTAGCCGATGCGGCCGAAGATTCCGACGTATTAGCCATCAAACAAACTTTATATCGTGTAAGCGGAGATTCCCCCGTAATAAAAGCGTTGCAAAGAGCCGCGGAAAACGGGAAACAGGTCACCGTATTGGTTGAATTAAAAGCACGGTTTGATGAAGAAAAGAACGTTCAATGGGCAAAAGAATTAGAAAAAGCAGGTTGTCACGTCATCTATGGAATGACACACTTAAAAACACATAGCAAAATTACACTAGTGGTAAGGAAACGCAACAACCGAATTGAGAGATTTGTTCATCTTGGTACAGGCAATTATAATGACGCAACGGCTAAAATTTATACAGATATCAGTTACTTAACATCAAAGCGCCAGTTTGGTGTTGATGCAACCAATTTCTTTAATTACCTAAGCGGGTATACCCAAAAGCCAGCTTATCATCACTTATCAGTTGCGCCGTTTGATATTCGAGATGATTTCCTTGCGCTAATTGACAAAGAAATAGTATGTCATCAAAAACACGGCAATGGCCGAATTATTGCTAAAATGAATTCATTAACGGACAAGGTATTAATTATGAAGTTATATGAGGCTTCACAGGCTGGTGTGTCCGTTGATTTAATTGTCCGCGGCACATGCTGTTTGCGCCCGAAAATAAAAGGAGTTAGCGAAAATATTCGAGTAAGGAGTATTATTGGAAGGTTTTTAGAGCATAGTCGCATTTACACGTTTCATCACAATGGAGAAAAAAAGGTGTATTTTTCATCCGCTGATATGATGACGAGAAATATGGTAAAGCGCGTTGAAATTTTATTTCCAATTCTCGAAGAACCGTTAAAAAACAGAACGTTAAAATGGTTAGATCTTATGCTTGAAGATAACATAAAAGCTAGAGAGCAGGATGCAAATGGAAATTACTATTATCTGCAGCAGGGGAGGCAAGAGGCTGTTGATAGTCAAAAAGTTTTTCGGCAATTAGCATATCAAGTCATGGAAGATGAAGAGTAAACAAAAAAGCCGATGGAAATCGGCTTTTACATTTGTTATCGGGGAACAGGGCCAAACCCTGGTGTACCTGGAGCGCCGTAGAAAGTGTTGTAAATAGGTGGACCTGCAGGACCTCCATAGTATGGAGTAGGTGGATATGGGTAAAACGGAGGGCAACAACCAGGGCGTCCACCGAATCCGCCCACTGCTAGTCCTCCAAGTAAGCCACCAGCTAGGCCAGCTACGAATGGAAAAGCAAAAAAGCGCTGTTCACCGTTAGGAGCGGTACGATATACGCCATACGGATAATATTGATGATACATAATTCAACCTCCTTCAATGTTGTCTATGTAGTGTATGGTGGTAGGTTTCATTATGAGTCTGTCTTACTATATGTTTCCTGTATAATCGCAAAAAAACGTCTAAATAGACGTTTTTTTTAATGTGAATAATGTAATTTCAGGTGTAGCTAAAAACCTAAAGGGAATGCGCGTTGTGCCGATACCGCGGTTCACATACAGCTGCATGTCGCTTTCTCCCACTTTATAAAATCCTTCGGGATAAACCGTACCGAAAGGAGGCGTAATTAACGGTCCGAAAAATGGAAGTTGAATCTGTCCTCCATGACTATGCCCTGATAGCTGTAAATCAACTGGGAATGCTGCCGCTTTAACTGCTACATCAGGTTCATGAATCATAGCAATTGCAAACGTAGAGGACTCTAGTTGACCAAGTGTTTGTTCATATTGAGGGTCTCCTAACAGCACATCATCTAACCCACAAATATGGATATATTCTCCGTTATCAAGTGTTATTGTTCGTGCTTCATTCACTAGAAGTTGGAAGTTTGATTCCTGGATTATATCTTGATAAAGCGTCGTACCGTACCCTCCATGATCATGGTTTCCATAAATCGCATACTTTCCAAGAGGCGAGTTTAATCGCTGTAAAATAGGCGGAATTCGATGCGGGTAAGCATATTCATTCGGTGCATCCATTAAATCGCCTGTAAACAAAATGAGATCAGGTTTGAGGCTGTTAATCTTATTAACCAGTTCTTCTAGCTGCTGAAGGTTATAAGAAAGCCCGAGGTGAGTATCACTAAATTGTAAAATAGTTCGATTGTGAAAGCCTGTTGGAATATTGTTTGAAAAGATGCTCTTACGCGTTATCTGCAGTCGCCTCGGCTCAATATACTTCGCATATGTATAACCAAAGGAAGTCGTTAATACAGTCCCTAGCGATAAAGAAAGTAAACCTTTTAAAAAAGAGCGTCGTGTATACGTCTTTTTCATTTTAAAATCAACCTATTCTCTTTCATATTTCCATTGACATTACTCATAATGGCTAAAGATTAATTATAGCATCTCTGAAAAAAGGATAAAACTTAAAACTCTGATTTACTTAAACAAGTAGTAAAAAAACGTATTTTCGAGAGAAATGAATAACTATTCATTTCTCTTTTAGATAAAAAAAGGTAGAATAAAAGAGTAAGAGCTTTAATAAAAAAGGGGGATAACGGAATGAAGGAGAAAGTAGTGGTAGTAACAGGTGGTTCAAGTGGGATGGGCAAACATATGGCGAAGCGCTTTGCTAGCGACGGAGCGTATGTCGTAATTACTGGAAGATCTCTAGAACGCCTAGAAGAAACGAAGGCAGAAATTGAAACATTTGAAAATCAAGTGTTACCTGTGCAGATGGATGTACGAAATCCTGAAGATGCAAAACGGATGGTGAGTGAAACTCATAAGCAGTTTGGTCGAATCGATTATCTTATTAACAATGCTGCAGGAAATTTTATATGTCCCGCAGAAGAGCTTTCAGTAAACGGTTGGAAAAGCGTCATTGACATTGTGTTAAACGGTACGTTCTATTGTAGTTCTGAGGTAGGGAAGTACTGGATTGAACACAATATTAAAGGAGCCATTACAAATATCGTAGCTACATATGCATGGAATGCAGGTGCTGGAGTTATTCATTCAGCTTCAGCTAAGGCTGGGGTGTTAACAATGACAAGAACATTAGCTGTTGAATGGGGAAGTAAATACGGTATTCGAGTAAACGCAATCGCTCCTGGACCAATTGAGCGTACTGGTGGAGCAGATAAATTATTTCAATCTGAAAAGATGAAAGCGCGTACACTTAATTCGGTACCACTTAGACGCTTTGGTACACCAGAAGAAATTGCAGGACTAGCTGCATTTTTATTTTCGGATGAAGCATCATACATTAATGGTGAATGCATTACAATGGATGGAGGCCAATGGTTAAACCAATATCCTTTTTAAATAAAGGAAAAAGCAGACAGCGGAATGTCTGCTTTTTTGTATTTTCTTCAAGCGTTACTTCACTTCAAAGACTAGCAAAAACAGGATTTTCATATTATACTTACTAAAAATGTATATATAGTAATTGAGCACATTGAATGCTACAAAAAGCTTGAATATTCATTGCGCTTCAGTAAACCGATGAAAGTAGATCAAAAGGTCTAGTAAGAGGATTGAATTGAATCTATATGATAAGGGGGGAACGTCATGGATCCTTTAGATGTGTTAACAAACATAGAGAACACCCTTCCATATTATCAAGCAATTTTTAGTGCGGATGAACACAAGATTGTTGGGTATGAAGTGTTAGCAAGGATTAAACAAGATGACGAGATTGAAAGTTTAGGAGCTTTTTTTCACGATGATGCGATTCCGGATGAATATCGAATTGAAGTGGATTATGCGGTTTTAACAAAAGCATTGAATCACATTTTAGAGCAGAAAGAAGAGTTTTTAATCTTTATTAATCAAAATCCCAATTTATTAATGAATGACCATGGAGAATCTCTGTTAGAACTGTTGCAGTATTTTGAGACAAAGGGGCTATCTCTGAATCGAGTTGTTTTAGAAATTACCGAGCACAATTTTAATGGTGATATTGAATCTCTTCAGCATTTATTGAAATATTATCAAACGTATGGCATTAAGGTGGCAATTGATAATATTGGTAAAGAAAGCAGTAACTTAGATCGTATTGGTTTGCTTTCACCAGATATTTTAAAAGTAGACCTGCACATTTTACGACAAACGGCTATGACACAATCTTATCAAGACGTTTTGTATTCGTTATCATTGCTAGCACGTAAAATGGGAGCTACCCTGCTGTATGAAGATATTGAAGCTTCTTATCAACTGCAATATGCATGGCGTAACGGCGGTAGGTACTTTCAAGGTTACTATTTACATAAGCCATCAGCTGAATTGGTTGATCCTTTTCTGTTAAAGGATAAGCTGAAAAATCAATTTGAAATGTTTATAGCTCACGAGAAGAAAAAATTACAGGCTATCTATGAATTAACGGAGAGCTTCCAGGTGAAAATGCAGCAGGTAATGAGTCAATGCCGCAAGATGGAAGAGTATGACGAGATGCTTCAGTATATTGCGAATGAGCTTTCAATCGCATGCTTCCGAGTGTATGTATGCGACGAGAATGGGTTTCAACGCTCATCAAACTTTTTAAAGAAAGAACATGAATGGATTGCCGAGCCAGAGTACCTTCACAAAAATTGGAGCTGGCGTCCGTATTTTCTTGAGAATATTATTCGAATGACCCATGAACAGCGTGGGATTTTATCAGACTTATATAACGATATTGAAACAGGAGAGAATATACGAACTTTTTCGTATCCAATTGAAAACGGTCATTATTTATTTATCGATATTTCATATGCCTTTTTATATGAGAAAGACGCATTATAAAAAAGCATGCCTCACTAACCCTGAGGCATGCTTTTTTTCATTTCTAAAAATGAAAGAATATGGGGTCAAAAAGAAGGAAAGCTATTACTAATTAAAACGAAAGGGATGATCGTTTATGAAAAAAGTAGTAGGATCGATAATAATTTTTTTATGTGTAACATGTTTGTATACGCCTGCTCAGGCTGAAGTTGATGGAGATACCCGCAACGAAATCTTTACTGCTCTACATGAAGCCTTTCAAGCTCAGCTTCGTTTAACGAATGAGCATTATTCAAAGGAAAAGGCAATCAGCACGCTTCTTCCATACTTTGAGAAAAGCTACGCGGAAAAATTTCTAGATGATAATATGGTTCAAGAAGCCCAGGGGTATACTGTATACGGTTCTGATTTTGCTCTTCATTATATTCCCTATTTTTCATACGACGAACAAACAAAGGTAGCGGTTCATCCATCCATGGAAAAAGCTTATGTCTTTGAATATTTTCCAGCTGTAAAAGATGGCCCCGTATCTTATGTGGGGCATTATGAGATGTTGACGTTGACTCGCCATGAGGGAAAATGGAAAGTATCAGGATTTACATATAGTAACCAAAAGCCCAGTTAATCCTCTCGCATAAGGTATTTAACTTAAGCAAGATCTAAAAGCTTTTCTAGTGTTTGTAAATCAAAGCCTTTTACCACATCATCATTAACTTTAACCGTTGGTGTTGAATATGACTGAAATACTTCAATCATACGATTTCTGGCTTTTACATCTTTTGAGACGTCATATTCTTTATATGAAATATTATTGTGTTTTAAAAACTGTTTAACAATTTCACACGGTGGACAAGATGGTTGTGTATATAATTCTACGTTTTTCATGTTAAAACTCCTTATTGTATAATATGATATTATAATCAAAAACGACAAACTACGCCATAATAAGCCAATTTCTTACGAAAATTCATGTAAAGTACTTGTGTTTTTTCTGTATGTGGCATATAGTGAAATGGTGTCTTTTATGCATGAAGATTCATGCTGAAGAAATGAGAATGAATAAACAAGCCTTAAATAGGGTAAGTAATGATGTAATCGTTGAAAGGAGAGATTATATGTCACAATTACAAGGTATTTTAACTCGTCTTGTGAATCTCCGTGAGCAAGCAAGTGGAAGTGAAGCACCACAACGCTTCTTCGAAGTAGATGGAAAACGAATTTGTAGCGTGAAATATCATGCGAAAACTGAAACGTTTGAACTTGAAGTATATCAAGATGGCGAGAAGCCAAGCGTTTATCAATTTGATAATATTGACATGATTGCAATTGAGATTTTTGAATTAATTCATTAATGAAGCCATTAATCAACTTAGATCTGTGAATTGTCGATGATTCGAATGAAAGCCTTGGATGCACATTTACGTGTATCCAAGGCTTTTTATATGTCAAGAATAACTGACGTACTAGCAGGCCTCCATATTATATAAAAAGTTAAAAAGAATCTTGACAATAACTAACTTTTGTCTATCTTTCTGAAGCATTTTTTTATATGATTAGAAGGTGAAAAAGTAAAACAATGTGTTGAGAGGAATAGCAAAATGCAATTAGTAGAATGTCGCATGCTTGTCGTATTAGCCCAAGAATTAAATATGAGAAAAGCAGCTGAGCGCTTATTTGTATCGCAGCCAGCTCTATCGCAGCGCCTGCAAACAATTGAACGGGCATGGGATACTCAAATTTTTATCCGTTCCCAAAAAGGTCTTTCTTTAACACCAGCTGGTGAAAAGATTGTGCAGTTTGCAAAGGAAGTTGTTGAAAAAGAAGACCAAGTAAAGGAAGATCTACATCATTTAGACACGGAAGTATACGGGACGTTAAAGCTCGCTGTAGCCTCTATTATTGGCCAGCATTGGTTGCCAGCGGTTTTAAAAAAGTATATGGATAAATATCCTCATGCAAAAATTTCCCTTGTAACGGGTTGGAGCAGTGAAATGCTTCGCTATATTTATGAAGATGAAGTACATATTGGAATTATTCGGGGAAACCCAGAATGGAAAGGTGTAAAGGAACACCTATTTACGGACCCTTTGTATTTAGTAGATACTGAAATTGAAGATGCTTCTGAGGTGCCGAATAATGATCGACCGTTTATTCAATTTAAAAGTGATTCTACTTACTATCAAGAAATACTCGATTGGTGGCATAGAGAGTTTCATACAACTCCAAAACGAACAATTGTTGTAGACCAAATTGAGACGTGTAAGCAAATGGCTCTAAATGGTCTTGGTTTTGCCATTTTACCGTCAATTGCTGTGAAAGATGCCCAGCATTTACATCGGATTCCACTATTAAAAGAAAATAAAGAACCAATCACTAGAGATACTTGGCTAGTAGGATATGAGTCAGCGTTTAAGCTGAAACAAGTGCGTGCATTTATGGAAATTGTCAAAGAGTATATTAAAGAACAGCAAGAAAAAGAGCTATCATAATGCATCTGCGCATTACGTGAAGAAATGAGAAAATTACGTGACTTCTAACTTGTCATGTGGAACTCATTTTGTTACATTAGTAAAATGAAGCAAATGCTAACTTAGGAGGAATACATAATATGAAAATGATGGATGCAAACGAAATTATTTCATTTATTCAAAACAGCACAAAATCAACACCTGTAAAAGTATATGTGAAAGGTGATTTAGAAGGAATCGACTTCGGCGCTTCTTCTAAAACATTCGTAACTGGTAATACAGGTGTTGTATTCGGTGAGTGGAAAGACATTCAAGCAGCAATTCAAGCAAACGAAGGAAAAGTAGAAGACTACGTTATCGAAAACGATCGTCGTAATTCTGCAATTCCACTTTTAGATATGAAAAATATCAAAGCGCGCATTGAGCCAGGTGCAATCATTCGCGACCAAGTCGAGATTGGAGACAACGCTGTTATTATGATGGGTGCTTCAATCAACATCGGTTCTGTAATCGGTGAAGGTACAATGATTGATATGAACGTTGTAATGGGTGGACGTGCAACAGTAGGTAAAAACTGTCATATCGGTGCGGGTTCAGTGTTAGCTGGCGTAATTGAGCCACCTTCTGCAAAGCCAGTTGTTGTTGAAGATGACGTTGTGATTGGTGCAAACGCAGTTGTTCTAGAAGGCGTAACAGTGGGTAAAGGTGCAGTTGTTGCTGCTGGCGCAATCGTAGTTGAAGACGTACCTCCATATACGGTAGTAGCAGGTACACCAGCTCGCGTTATTAAAGAAATTGACGAAAAAACAAAATCAAAAACTGAAATTAAACAAGAGCTTCGTCAACTAAACGACTAATAAGCGAAAGACACAGAAAGCGTGGGCAACCACGCTTTCTTAACTATAAGGAGGATTCATGGCACGTGGACATTTCTCAATTTGCTGCTTTGCGCAGAGAATTACATAAAATACCTGAGTTAGGATTTCAAGAATTGAAAACACAAGCGTTTTTATTGCGCTATATTGAAAGTCTTCCTCAAGAACATCTTGAAATTAAAACGTGGAAAACCGGTATCTTTGTAAAGGTCAAAGGGAAAAAACCAACAAAAACAATCGGCTACCGAGCTGATATTGATGGCCTCCCAATTACGGAAGAAACCGAGTATGAGTTTTCGTCCACTCATGAAGGTTTAATGCATGCATGTGGTCATGATTTTCACATGAGTATTGGTTTAGGAATCTTAACACACTTTGCAAGTTACCCAATTGATGATCATTTGCTGTTTATCTTTCAACCTGCAGAAGAGGGTCCAGGTGGGGCTCAGCCAATGCTTGAAAGCGAGATTATGAAAGAGTGGAAGCCTGACCAAATTGTGGCGCTACACATTGCCCCTGAATATCCAGTAGGATCAATTGCAGTAAAAGAAGGTCTTTTATTTGCGAACACATCTGAACTGTTTATTGATTTAAAAGGAAAAGGGGGACATGCAGCATACCCGCATAATACAAATGATATGGTAGTCGCTGCTTGTCAATTGGTTTCTCAACTGCAAACGATAGTGGCTAGAAACGTTGATCCATTAGATAGTGCCGTAATTACCGTTGGAAAAATTACTGCTGGAACGGTTCAAAATATTATTGCTGAGCGTGCTCACATTGAAGGGACCATTCGTACTTTATCTCCTGAGTCAATGGCACGTGTAAAAGAGCGAATTGAGGCTATTGTAAAAGGTGTGGAAGTAGGTTATCAGTGCGAGACAGTCATTGATTATGGTTGCATGTATCATCAAGTCTACAATGATCATGACATGACAAAGGAATTTATGACATTTGCGAGAGCCCAAGAAGAAGTAGAGGTTATTGATTGTCAAAAAGCGATGACGGGAGAAGATTTCGGTTATATGCTAAAAGAGATTCCAGGCTTTATGTTTTGGCTTGGGGTAAATTCTCCGTATGGCCTTCATCATTCAAAGCTTCAGCCAGATGAAAAAGCAATTGAGGTGGCCATTTCTCTTATCACTAGCTACTTTGAAATGAAAGGCAACGCATAAGAAAACCCCGGAAGCTTCCGGGGTTTTTTATTATCCGTTATCTTTAGCAAGCTGTGTTGATTCGCCATTCGACTTTTCAACGTATACTTGGTGTGGGAACGGGATTTCAATTCCATGCGTGTCAAAAGCTTCTTTAAACGCTTTACGAAGCTTACGTTCTACGCCCCACTGTTCGCCGTTTTTCGTTTTTCCAACAACTCGTAACACAACGTCCGATGCACCTAGGCCCTGAACGCCAAGGACGTTTGGTCCATCTACAATGTTCTCATCTTCTTGTGCAATACGATCACACACTTCTTGTAAGATGGAAGCTGCGCGATCAATATCGTCATCATATGAGATGCCGATGTCCACAAGTGCTCGCATATTTCCACGAGAGTGATTGCTTAGGCTTGTAATCTCACGATTTGGCACGTAGTGCAATGTGCCATCAAATCCGCGGATTTGAGTTGTACGAAGTCCTACAGATTCAACAATACCTGAAAAACTCCCTGTTGTTACATAGTCGTCTACATCGATTTGTTTTTCCAGCAGTAAGAAAAATCCTGTAACGATGTCGCTCACAAGTCCTTGAGCGCCAAAACCGATTGCTAACCCCACTACTCCAGCACCGGCAAGAAGTGCGGTCGCTTGTACGCCAACAGTTTCAAGTAACATCACAACAACAATAAAGATAAGAACGTATGAAAACACATTTACCATTAAGCTTTTAAGCGTAAGTGCTCGACCTTTTGATACAGTATCACGTTCCATCATACGGTTGAAAGAACGGTCAATAATACGCGTTCCAATGGAACGTACGATTAAGAAACCAATTAAGATGAGGACAAGCTTTAAAACAACTAATCCTGCAACCGTCAGAAGCTGTTCCCAATTGACTTCTGAAAAATTTAACATAAAAAATTCATCCTTTCTAAACATAAAACACTTAACTGGAAATAAATCAAAAAGATAACCATATGTAATGTAAAAACTTGCTTAGTTTCTGGCTCTTTCAGTACATTATTTTATTCCCGCTATTAGACATGCTAAACTTAATTTGTCCCTTTTTGCAAGTCATTAATGCTATTTTTTCTAGAAGTGAACAAAAAAAGTTCGTTTATCTTAGATAAAAATAGGGCATACCATGTATGTCGTCCTATTTCATGTAGTTTATAACTAATTAATAGGTATAATTTACTATATTTAAATGAAAAGCAGAATAAACATGAGCTTATTATTATGTTGGAGGGATGATTCATGCCAGAACGCATGGTAGCCAAGCAGGCCCCACGCTTTGAAATGGAAGCAGTACTGCCGAATAAAGAGTTTGGAAAAGTAAGCTTAGAAGAGAATATGAAACAAGAGAAATGGACAGTTCTTTTCTTTTACCCTATGGATTTTACAGCAGTATGTCCAACTGAAATTACGGCTTTGTCAGATCGCTACGATGAATTTAAAAAGCTAGAGGCAGAAGTAATTGGTGTTTCAACAGATACTATTCATACGCATTTAGCTTGGATTAAAGCAGATCGACGAGATAACGGACTAGGCCCAGTTAATTATCCTTTAGCCGCAGATACAAATCATATTGTTTCACGTGAATATGGCGTTTTAATTGAAGAGAAAGGCGTAGCTTTACGCGGGTTATTTATCATTAGTCCTCAAGGAGAACTAATGTATGCTGTTGTCAACCATAATAATATCGGCCGAGATGTAGATGAAACGCTGCGAGTGTTACACGCTCTACAAACTGGTGAGCTTTGTCCCGCAAATTGGAGACCAGGACAAGCAACGTTATAAAATCACGAAAAGCGTATGCTAAACATGAACATAAGAGATTTCTTACAGCTAAGTTCAGCTGTAGAGTTAGGTAAAACCAAGTGAAAATACATAAATGCTGATGTTTCTGAAAAGTAGACATCAGTGTTTTTTATGTTTTGTTTGTTCAGAAAGTGGAAAATACGTTTGAAGATGCCGAATTTATATCATACTAACGATAATTTAGTATTGAAGGAGGAATTTAGATGCAAATTGGAATGATTGGTTTAGGAAAGATGGGAGCTAACCTTTCTCTAAACTTGATGGAATACAACCATGCAGTTGTAGCATTTGACGTGAATAAAGAAGCAGTTAAAACGTTGGAGGAACAAGGAGCTTTAGGAGCTCATTCAGTAGAAGAATTAGTTAAAAAGTTAGAAAAGCCTAAAGTAGCTTGGGTTATGGTACCAGCAGGCGATCTTACAGAAAAGGTAATCAATGAACTTCACGACTTGCTTGATGAAGGAGATATTATTATAGATGGTGGAAATTCAAAGTATCAAGATTCTGTTCGTCGTGCTGAAAAAGCTCATCAAAAAGGAATTCACTTTTTTGATGTCGGAACTAGCGGCGGGATGGAAGGAGCACGAAATGGAGCTTGCATGATGATTGGTGGAGACAAGGAAGCTTTCGCACACATTGAACCTATTTTTAAAGATATCAATGTAGACAAAGGCTATCTATATGCAGGAGATGCAGGAAGCGGCCATTTCTTGAAAATGGTGCATAATGGAATTGAATATGGCATGATGCAAGCAATTGCAGAAGGATTTGATGTCTTGGAAAAAAGTCAGTTTAATTATGACTATGAAGCAGTTGCAAGAGTATGGAATAATGGCTCTGTTATCCGCTCATGGTTAATTGAACTGATGGAACGTGCCTTTTCAAAAGATCCTCGTTTGGATGATATCCGAGGTGTGATGCACTCTTCTGGAGAAGGAAAATGGACCGTTGAATCAGCTTTAGATTTACAAGTTCCAACACCAGTTATTGCTCTTTCACTAATGATGCGCTATCGTTCATTAGAAGATGATACCTTTACAGGAAAAGTTGTGGCTGCCCTTCGGAACGAATTCGGTGGTCATGCTGTAGAGAAGAAGTAAAGGAAAGCCTAAAAGCTGTGGAAATCCGCAGCTTTTTTTCTGCAAGCTGCTATGTAAAAAGGAAAGAAGCCTTACATTATGGTAAAATAAAGTAGTATATGGACTTCACTTGTTACTTTATGGAGGATTTTTCATGAAAAAGGAATTTGCAGTAATTGGATTAGGGAGATTTGGCGGTAGCATTTGTAAAACACTAAGCGATCAAGGCATGGAAGTACTGGCAATTGATACGGATGAAGAGAAAGTAAATGAGTATGCGAGTATTGCTTCACATGCTGTAGTAGGAGATTCTACGGATGAAGGTGTATTAAAAAGTTTAGGTATTCGCAACTTTGATCATGTCATAGTAGCAATTGGTGATAATATTCAAGCAAGTATCTTAACCACGCTGATTTTAAAAGAGCTAGGCGTAAAGAAAATTACGGTAAAAGCGCAAAACGATTATCATGCTAAGGTACTATCAAAAATTGGAGCTAACTTTATTGTGCATCCAGAGCGTGATATGGGTAGAAGAATTGCCAATAGTATGATTTCCAATAGCGTACTTGACTATTTAGAGCTATCGGATGAACATAGTATTGTTGAGTTAGTTGCTAGTAAAAGAATGGCGGGAAATACGCTTATTGATTTAGATATCCGTGCCAAATATGGTATCAATATTGTGGCAATTAAGAGGAACCAAGATATTATTGTCTCTCCGCAAGCATCAGAGTCAATCAAGCAGGGTGACATTTTAATTGTTATTGGTGCAGATGTAAATATTAATCGATTTGAAAATAAATTCGCAGATATGTAATGAAAACCTGCTTTCATCAATGGAAGCAGGTTTTTTACTATGTATTTATAGAAAATATGGATTTTATTGGTGTTTTGCTAGTACAATAGTAATCGGAGGAATGAAAGGTGAAAAAATTTTTAATACAAACCACTATTTTTTTAGCAATATGGATTACGCTTTTTATTTCAGTGTATGAAAGCGTAAATACTCTTGAATTACTTTTTTTAAATTTCCTCTCAATGCTTATTTATTTTACAAAACCGCTGTGGAAGCAGAAGTTTGGAAATCAAATGTGTCAGGTATTGGTACTATCAACCTTAGGGTTCTTTCTATCGTTCTCTCCACTTTTAATTGCACTTTTTCTATATGTTAGTGTTGAGACAGCTAGTGAAGTGAATGGGGGTTATTTTCGAATCTATGCTGTATGTACAATGGTTGCTTTTTTACTCTTAAGCTGGATTAAGCTAGAAGTGCCATTACTGCCAACAGTTATCATAACTGTACTAATTGGGGTCGTCTTGTATCAATTATGTATAAGCAGGGAAGATACGCAACAAAAACAGCTTTTATATGATGAGCTAAGAGGGGAATACCGTTCTCTCAAACGAATGAGTTTGGAGGCAGAGAAAGCTGCTCGAAATGAAGAAAGAACAAGAATTGCTCGAGATATTCACGATTCTGTCGGTCATAAATTAACGGCTTTATTATTAAATATTCAGGTGTTAAAGATGAGTCAAGAGTTAGAAAGTGTACAGTTGGACCAATTAAAACATTTGGCGGAAGAAAGCTTAGCGGAAACACGTCATGCTGTAAAAGAGTTGGATAAATCAACTTTACAAGGAGTAGCATCTGTTGTTCATTTAATTAGAAAGTTAGAATCAGAGAGTCATATGAACGTGTCGTTTACAGTGAAGCAACGAGTATTATCGCTGGCGTTGTCTAATATTCAAAGCGTTGCGTTGTATCGCGCTATTCAAGAGGGGTTTACAAACGCCATGCGTCATGGTAGTTCAAGAGAGTTAGCAATCACTTTAATGCTATCACCAGTAGGTGATTTATCTTTCCAGATAAAGAATAGCATTGCCACTGATACACCGCCTTTTCGAGAAGGGTTTGGGTTAAAATCACTAAAGCAACGGATTGAAAGTATCGATGGGCAAGTAAGTTACTTTCAAACACCTGAACATTTTTTTATAGAAGGCATTATTAAACTAGATTAATGAACGTGAAGAAGGTGAATTACTTGATTCATATTTTACTTGTAGAAGACCAAAGTATTGTTCGATCAGGAATTAAAATGATGATTGAACAGGATGTTTCGCTTTGCGTGCGAGCAGAAGCGAGTAATGGCAAAGAAGCGCTAGAGCAGTTGGAACGCCATTTGATTGATCTTGTAATCATGGACGTATCAATGCCAATTATGAACGGAATTGAATCGACACAGAGAATAAAAGCGCAGTGGCCGACAATACGCGTGCTAATGTTAACGACCTTTAATGATGAGGAGTATGCCATGCAGGCTCTTCAATATGGAGCAAATGGGTTTATGCTAAAAACCGCTGACCCTGAGCATCTCATTCAATCCATTCATAGCTGTATGAACGGTGGTTTAAGTATTCACGATCATGTAACAGCTAAAATTATGCCAAGGCTATTAAGGCAAGAGTCAACAGAGCCTATACAAGTTGAACTTACAAAAAGAGAACGAGAATTAGTCAAGCTTGTGGGGGAAGGAAAGACGAACAAAGAAATTGCAACAGAGCTTTATTTATCAATTGGAACGGTTAAGAATCATCTTACACAAATTTTACATAAGTTTGAGCTACGTGATCGCACTCAGTTAGCTATTTATGCTGTAAAAAATCACTTAGCGTGAAGAAATCTTCTGACAATCGATCAGAAGATTTTTTGTCATGTGACGGAGGTCATAGTTTGGGGAAGAAGAAGTGACGGAGGTAAGTGGTGAAGAAAGTGTTGAATTTATAAGATGAAGTAAGAAAGAAAATAAGGGAGTGAAGCCTCATGCTAGAAGTTGTCGAACTAAATAAAGTATACAAAAAAACGAAAGTAGTAAATAATGTTAGCTTATTTTTGGAACGCGGCGAAACAATTGGATTATTAGGGCCAAACGGTGCAGGAAAGTCAACAACCATTTCTTTGATTTCGTCTCTTATTAAACCGTCAAGCGGTGACATACGTATCAATGGGAAAAGCAGCATAGGTAATCCAAGTCATATGAGAAAAGTACTGGGCGTTGTACCTCAAGAACTAGCTTTATATGATGAATTAACCGCAAGAGAAAACCTAGACTTTTTTGGAAGAACTCAAAGGATGAAAGGAAAACACTTGGCTGAAAAAGTAGATGAAATTTTAAATATGATTAGCTTAACAAATCGCCAGCATGATCGTGTCAAAATCTTTTCTGGAGGAATGAAAAGACGACTTAATATTGGTATCGCTCTTCTTCATAGTCCAAAGCTTTTAATTATGGATGAACCAACCGTTGGAATTGATCCGCAGTCTAGGTTTCATATTTTAGAGTCAGTTAAGCATTTAAATCAGCACTATGGTATTAGCGTAATCTATACAAGCCACTATATGGAAGAAGTGGAACAGCTTTGCCATCGCATTTACATTATGGATAAAGGAAATATTATTGCTTCTGGTACAAAAGAAGAGCTTCGAAGTATTTTATCTTCTGAACAAGTTATTCATTTTAAGGCCGATTGGATTAAAGAAGGACTTATTCATAAGCTACAGTCTCACCCAGCTGTTTCAAAGTTAACGCATACGGATGGATCTGTTCAGTTCTCTGTTCCCAAAAATGTGAATATACTAGCCGATTTATTTAAGTTTGCTGAGGAACAAGAGATGATGATTTCTTCTGTTCAGATTGAAGCACCTACGCTTGAAGATGTGTTTTTACATTTGACTGGTCGAACGTTAAGAGATTAATGAGGGGGAATCAGGATGTTTTTTGCGCTTTTAAAAAAGCAGTTCATACAGTTTGTTAGACGCCCTCAAGAACTTATTATTTTATTATTAATGCCATTTGTTTTAATTGTAATCTTAGGGTTTTCTCTCGGAAGTATTATGTCTGATAAGCCTGGTTTTGAAGCTACTATTGGGATAGTTGTTAAAGGAGATGAAGAACAAGAAATAGAGAACTTTAAGGAAGAATTAGCCCAACAAGCGTTACCTGAGGAAGCGAAGAAGCAGATGCTTGCGACTGTTAATCACATGAAGCCAATAGAGTTTTTGCTGCAAAATACGTTTCAACACAAAGAAGTCATGCAGTTTATTAAGGTCAAACACCTTTCAAATAAAGAACTTGAAAAAGCTAAGCGAAGCAATGAGTATAACGTAATTGTAGTATTTCCTAAAGGTTTCTCATATGAAGTGTTACAAAAGCAGTTTTTTAATAAAGATTTTGAGAATCCACCGCTAACCATTATTCGAAATGAAGATAAATCGATTGGGGCAGATACAGCAACTAGTATAATGGAAGCTTATCAGCAAAGGTTATCTCTATACACATATGCTAGTCAAGTAAATCCTGAAAAAGCAAGTAATATCGAGATAGCAGGTTCTTTAGGAGAAAAAGAAACGGCGAACAAAGAAAAGCCAATCTCAGCTCTTGCTTACTATGCTATAGGAATGAGCATGATGTTTGTTCTCTATATTGCTCCTAGCTTAGCTACGAACGCTTATGTAGAAAAAGAAGCGCATAGCTTGTCACGAATCATTCTTGCTAACGTATCTCCAACTCTTTATTATTTTAGTATTTTCTGTACGGGTTTCTTGCTAGCTCTATGTCAATTGCTTATTTTATATAGTCTCGTGGCGATATGCTTTGGGGTTATCTGGTCGAACTTAGTAGGTTTTATTATCATTACTGTTTCTGTGAGTATGGCTGTAGGTGGAATTAGCGCATGTCTATCCTCTGTTGTTCATCGCTTGAATTCAGAAGATATGGTTTCAATTTTTCGAAATGTTGTAGTTACGATATTAGCATTTTTAGGAGGAAGCTTTTTTCCGACTGAACAGCTTTCAAGCCAGCTTGCAACAATTGGAGGAATCGTTCCAAACGGAGCTGGTACGCAAGCTTACTTGCGCGTATTGCAAGGAGAATCCATTCAAAACATTAGAGGAGAACTCTTTACGTTGTTTGTGACGACTGTCGTCATGTTTAGTACTGTCTGGTTGTTTGGAAGGAAGGGGTGGAAAAGGTGAATACGATTTTAATCGGTCGATTTAAGCAGCTGCGTAGAAATCCATGGGCGGTGTTGGTGTCCCTCTTTTTAGTTATTGTATTCGCGTACTTAATGGGAAAAGTTGATCAAACGAGCACTACGATTCTTGTGTATAGTAATGATCAACAAGAAAATATTACATCCCTTGTTCAGGACTTAAACCAAACCAAGCATTTACTATTTAAAGAAAGCAATGAAAAAGAAGCGAGAGAGCAAGTGAAAGAAGGTAAAGCAGAAGTAGCTTTAGAAGCAGGAATAAATGATTTTAAGTTGATTTTAACATCCGAAACAACACTTACAGAAAAAGTACATCAGCATGTGAAAACATATTACGAAAAGCGCATGCAAACCAAAGCACTTGCTCGAGAGTTTACAGCTAAAGAAGCAGAAATAATTAACAAACAAATTAAAGAGGCTCCTGTCTTTGAAATTAATATAGAAAGTATGCAAAAAACAGAAGGAATTATGCTTCAAGAGAATATGCAGGCCCTCTTTGGCTTTACACTATTTTTTATCATATATACCATTGGATTTAGCGTGCTCAAAATTTTGCAGGACCGTAAAATTGGAGTTTGGGACCGCCTTCTTATTTCAAGACTTTCAAGAGTGGACCTTTACTCAGGAAACTTGGTATATGCATTTTTAATTGCCTATATAGAAGTCATTGTTATTTTTAGTATCTTTCATTTTGGCCTGGGAATAGACTTTAACGGTCGATTTGCACTTAGCTTACTCGTTGTGATTCCTTACTTATTGGCAACTGTTGCTCTATGTATGTTCTTAGCAGGAGTAGTCAAAAGCATTGCTCAGTATCACGTGCTGATTCCGCTATTAGCGGTGAGTATGGCAATGATAGGAGGGGCATATTGGCCTCTTGAGATTGTCACATCTCCAGTTATGCTCACACTTTCAAAGTTTGTACCATTAACATATGGAATGGACCTTTTAAAGCAAGTTGTGCTCTATAATCATGCATGGCAAACAATTATGTATTCAAGCCTCTTATTATGCATTATTACAGTGGTATTAATGGCTCTTGGAATTAATATTTTAGAAAAGAAACATACGTAAAAAGGATTCGCGTGAGCGAATCCTTTTTCTTATACTTCCATAATGATTGGTAAAATCATTGGACGACGTTTTGTCTTTTCGTAGAGGAATGGAGCTAATGTATCTGTAATTTCATTTTTAATTTCAGACCATTGAGACGTACGGCGCTCCATTACTTTGTTTAAGTGCTTTGTAATTAATGATTGTGCATCGTTAATTAGGTCACCAGACTCGCGCATGTAAACAAATCCACGTGAGATAATATCTGGACCCGCTGCAATTTTAAAGTCTTTCATATTGATGCTAACAACAACGATTACAAGGCCTTCTTCGGATAGAATACGGCGATCTCGCAGTACGATATTACCAATATCACCAATGCCACTTCCATCAATATAAACAGAACCAGATGGGATTTTACCAGCTACAGATGCCTCATTTTCGCTTAGTGCTAATACTTCACCGTTATCCATAATGAAACAGTTCTCTTCTTGCACACCGCAGTCAGTTGCTAGCTTGATATGCATTTTTTGCATGCGATACTCACCGTGAATTGGCATAAAGTACTTTGGTTTCATTAAGCGAAGCATTAATTTTTGTTCTTCTTGTCCACCGTGACCTGACGTATGAATATCATTCAGTTTACCATGAATAACTTCAGCACCAGCACGGAATAACATATCAATTGTTTTGCTTACGCTTACTGTATTACCTGGGATTGGTGATGAAGAGAAAACAACTGTATCTCCAGGAATAATTTGAATTTGACGGTGTGTACCGTTTGCAATACGTGATAAAGCAGCCATTGGTTCACCTTGACTACCCGTACATAAAATTGTTACGCGGTTAGCAGGAATACGATTAATTTGAGATGGTTCAATAAACGTATCTTTTGGACAAGAGATATAGCCAAGCTCCTGGCCAATATCGATTGCGGCTTCCATGCTACGACCAAAAACAGCAATTTTACGGTTGTTTAATACAGCGGCTTCAACAACTTGTTGCAAACGATGAATGTTAGATGCAAACGTTGCAAAAATAATGCGTCCTTCAACTTTACGGAAAATGTCATGAATGCTGTCACCAACGCGACGCTCAGACATTGTAAAGTTAGGGATTTCACTGTTTGTACTATCTGATAGTAGACATAATACGCCGTCTTTACCGATTTCAGCCATCTTTGTTAAGTTCGCTGGCTCTCCTACTGGTGTAAAGTCAAACTTAAAGTCACCTGTATGTACAATTTGTCCGTTTGGTGTTTTAACAACAATACCGTATGAATCAGGAATGCTGTGCGTTGTACGGAAAAACGTTACCGATGTTTTGCGAAACTTAATTACGTCATCTTCTGTAATTTCATGAAGCTGTGCGCTTCTAAGTAATCCGTGCTCATCAAGCTTGTTACGCAGTAATCCTAATGCTAATTTTCCAGCATAAATTGGAATATTTACTTGGCGTAAAAGATAAGGAATTCCACCAATGTGATCCTCATGGCCATGTGTTACGAAAAGTCCACGAATTTTATCTGCGTTTTTTACTAGATAGCTGTAATCCGGAATGACATAGTCGATACCCAGTAGTTCATCTTCTGGAAACTTAATTCCAGCATCGATAAGGATAATTTCATCTTGAAACTGTACGGCATAGGTATTCTTACCGATTTCACCTAGTCCACCTAGAGCGAATACCGCCGTCTGATTATTTTTTACAAATTTCATTTTTATCATATCTCCAATACTTTAAAATCTTCGCTGTGTTGCTCATATTCTAAATAGTCTCCGTCCACTAGTTGAACAAATTCAATGTTAATTGAACGCGATTTTAACTTTTTACGAACGTCGCGTTCAGAATCTCCTTCTACATAAACAGTCTGTGTGTTTTCACGAACTGGTACTTCTGTTAATTTTTCTTGAAAATATACTTTAAAAATCATAACTTCATTCTCTCCTTAAATCCGAAATTCAAATAACTTATTTTATTATAATATAAAATGTGTATGTATTTCATGTATTTTCTAAAGAAACTTGCTTTCACTACATTTTAGACATCAAAATAACACAAGTCAATTCGTTAGGAGCAAAATAATGGCTATTTCTACAGATAAAACCTAAAAAATATTAAGAAACCATATGATTAGCTGATACAAAAATATTATTTTGTGAAAAAATTTGGATGATAGAGCTGCTTGTTTAAATAGAAAATAAGGGCTATTCTATTTTACGATGCAGACACACCCCCTGCAAATGTATTGATAGAAAGCCCTTAAATAATTAATTAAGCAATTGATTTCTTTCGCAATAATTCATTCCAACGTCTTAAAAGACGCTTTCGAAAATCTTTTAACATGAATTTCATCTCCTTTATATCTGGTGAATGCCTGTCTATATTTATAGTTGTAGTATATGAAAAAATACTTCAGACTTTCGTGGGTATATATGGAAAGATGGAGAAAGTGAATACGGTTTGTTATAATGACGTGAGAAACGAAAAAAATAGAAAAGTTAGGTGAAACAATGGACAAAAAAATAGTGTTTTTTGATATTGACGGTACATTGTTAGATCATGATAAAAAATTACCTCATTCAACAAAACAAGCGGTCAATCAGCTCAAGGAAAAAGGCTATGAAGTAGCGATTGCAACAGGTCGGGCACCGTTTATGTTTAAAGAGCTTCGAGATGAGCTCGGTATTGATACATATATTAGCTTTAATGGTCAGTACATCGTATTAAATGGTGAAGTTCTATATAAAAACCCATTGGATGTACAAGAGCTTCAGGCTCTTACCGCGTTTGCTGCTCAAAAAAATCACCCGGTTGTTTATCTAGATCATGATGATATGAGATCCAATATTGAATTTCATCCACATATTGAAGCAAGCATTAGCACGTTAAAGCTTGGTATTACACATCCAAATCACGACCCTATGTACTACGAAAATCGCGAAATTTATCAATCACTTCTTTTCTGTACAGATGGTGAAGAGAAACCTTATGAAGAAAAATTCAAGAAATTTGATTATATTCGTTGGCATGAATTCTCCACGGATGTGCTTCCTGCTGGTGGGTCAAAAGCAAAGGGAATTGAGGTTATGATTGATAAGCTAGGTTATAAGAAAGAGAATGTGTATGCATTTGGAGATGGCTTAAATGATATTGAAATGCTCTCATACGTAGGGAACGGCATAGCGATGGGGAATGCCCATGATGAAGTAAAAGAAGTGGCAAAGTATATAACAAAAGATGTGGCTGATAATGGGATTGCACACGGTCTTCAGCTTGTAGGATTACTGTCTTAACAGAAAAGTAGGAACCTGGACCGGTTCCTACTTTTTTAGCGCATATAAGGGTTTGCATTTTCAGGTTCTTTAAAGGGCTCTGTTTTATTAATGTGATCATAAAACATAACGCCATCAAGGTGGTCAATTTCATGCTGAAAGACCACGGCTAAGAGGCCTTTTAAACGAATTTTAACCTCTTCTCCTTCTAACGTGGTGCCTTTTACAGTAATACGCGCATACCTTGGGACAAATCCAGGTATTTCTTCATCTACGGACAAACAGCCCTCACCGCTTGTTAGATACGTTTTTTCAACAGAGTGGCTTACAATCTTTGGATTGAAAAGCGCATAGCTTTGTACGTTTCCACGCTCATCAGGTGCTTGAATAGCAATCATTCGCTTTGATACGTTGATTTGAGGAGCAGCTAATCCAATGCCAGGACGTAAATTATACTTGGCTGCAATTTCAGGGTCTTGGCTGTTTTGAACATACTCAAGTAGTTGTCTAAGCGTTTCTTTATCTTCAGCTGTTGCTGGAAGCTTTACTTCTTGTGCTACTTTGCGTAGAGTAGGGTGGCCATCCCTAATGATTTTATCCATTGTAATCACTGTTCACATCTCCCTAACGATATATGGTACTAATAGTTATGACATATACGTGTCAATTTAGTACTATAAAGTGTATCAAAAGACATATGAAAAGTCATCCGGGTTGCTATATGTAGAAGAGAAAGCCGTTTGACTTTCTCTTTTTTAACTAATTAACAGCCGCCCCAATTGCCTCCCCAGCTGCAGCCGATAATAACAAGTAGAATGAATAGTACAATTAAAAGAACGAAGCCTTTATTTGAACCGCCACAACCAGTTCCACATCCGTATCCATATCCTCCGTAATACATACCTAACACACTCCTGAACAGACAGAATCCCAAAAAACACAAACGATTGAACCGTTTTTTCTTGATGGGTTAGTATAATATATTAAAAGATAATAAAATGGTGTAGATGAATTGCTTAATTCGGCCAATAAAGATAAAATAGTGCTGGTATAAGGGAGGATTTACCAGGTATGAAGACTAAAAAAATAGTAAGTGCAATGGGTATAAGCATGATGCTTTTAGCAGGATGTTCAGCAGAAAGCGGAGAAGAGCTAGAGGTTTATAAAGCGCTTGAGAAAGTTGCTAATCAAGAGAAGCAGTTTATAAAAGAGCAACAACCGATGGTCGAACTCGAAGACAAAGAGAATGTTCTATATGAAGAAATCTTATCCATTGGAATGAAAGAAAAAGAAAAAGTGGATGAAAAAGCAGCGGAAGCGCTCCAGCTATTAGATGAACGAGAAGGGCATTTAGTGAAAGAGCAGGAGAGTATGCAGCGTTCAAAAGAGGAATTTGAAAAAGCCAAAGGGAAAATTGAACTGGTAAAAGATGAAGATATAGAGAAGCAAGCCAACAAGCTCGCTACTTTAATGGAAAGTCGCTACAAAGCATACGACTCGTTGTATGCTTCATATGAAGAATCGCTGGAGCTAGACAGAGAGCTATATACAATGTTTCGAAAAAACAACGTCAAGCTAAACGATTTAGAAAACCAAATTTCTTCTATTAATGAGATATACGAAAAGGTGCAAGAAAATAGTGAAAAGTTTAATCAAGCAACGGATGCTTATAATGAAGAGAAAAAGAGCTTTTATAAAAAGGTGAAATCAGATCAAGAATAAAAGCAGAAAACAGCCAAAGAAACAAGTCTTGGCTGTTTTTTTATTTGATATACAACAGTATTCGACACGAGTTAAAAAATTATAAAACGCTTTCATTCAAAGGGTTTGTAAGAAATTAAGGGGTAACATTAAGTAAGTTTTTTAACAGTTATTATAAGACAAGTAGTACAGAAGATGTTTGTGTAATAGCACAGGTGAATTTATCGTTTTTTTAAAGTAGAATAACGGAAAAAGCTTAAATTTATAAGCGTAAATAGATTGACGAACCGTTTTGATGTGGTGTACACTATTTAGCGTAGTAAGTGTTGTATTAATCATTTTGTTGAAATAATTAATACAGTTTAACGGAATGAAAGTTTCGCTTAAACTTTCCTTTTACTTAAATGTTTGAATCGAGTGCGCCCGGGAATACATAAAACATGTTGAAACAGGTAGCGGACTCAAATGAAATTCTAGTCGACAAAAAATGACTTTTAGGTGCTCGTTTTGGGTATCCTAGCAATGTGTATTTTTTGTTTGATTAGCACATTGAAAAGTAAGGCTTAAATGAAAGGAAGAGGTGACTTAGATGGCTGCTAAAACTAAAAAAGCTATTATTGATGTATCAAAGCAACTTGATAAAATTGCTGAGCAGTACCAAACGTTCCAAATTCTTAATGAAGAGGGCGAAGTAGTAAATAAATCAGCAATGCCGGATTTATCTGATGAACAATTAAAAGAACTAATGACTCGTATGGTGTACACACGTATTCTTGACCAACGTTCAATTTCATTGAACCGTCAAGGTCGTTTAGGTTTCTATGCACCAACAGCTGGTCAAGAAGCTTCTCAAATTGCATCTCACTTTGCATTAGAGAAAGAAGACTTCATTTTACCTGGATACCGTGATGTACCACAATTAATCTGGCACGGTCTTCCATTATACCAAGCGTTCTTATTCTCTCGTGGTCACTTACACGGTAACCAAATGCCAGAGGATCTAGGCGCACTTTCACCACAAATCATTATCGGTGCACAAATCGTTCAAACAGCGGGTGTTGCATTAGGTCTTAAAAAACGTGGTAAAAAAGCAGTAGCAATCACTTACACTGGTGACGGCGGAGCTTCACAAGGTGACTTCTACGAAGGTATGAACTTTGCGGGTGCGTTCAAAGCTCCAGCAATCTTCGTTGTTCAAAACAACCGTTTTGCAATCTCAACACCAGTTGAAAAGCAATCTGCAGCTAAAACAATCGCTCAAAAAGCAGCTGCTGTAGGTATCCCAGGGGTACAAGTAGATGGAATGGATCCATTAGCAGTTTATGTTGCTGTAAGCGAAGCACGTGAGCGCGCAGTAAACGGCGAAGGTCCAACATTAGTTGAAACATTAACTTACCGTTATGGTCCACATACAATGGCTGGAGATGACCCAACACGTTATCGTACAGCAGAGCTTGATACTGAGTGGGAAAAGAAAGATCCACTAGTACGCTTCCGTAAATTCTTAGAAGCTAAAGGCATCTGGAATGAAGAAGAAGAAAACAAAGTAATCGAGCAAGCTAAAGAAGATATTAAAAATGCAATCAAAAAAGCAGATGACTATCCAAAACAAAAAGTAACAGACTTAATGGATATCATGTATGAAGAAATGCCTTTCAACTTGAAAGAGCAGTATGAAATCTACAAAGAGAAGGAGTCGAAGTAAGCCATGGCGCAAATGACATTGATTCAAGCAATCACTGATGCGTTACGCACAGAAATGAAAAACGACGAAAACGTATTAGTTTTTGGTGAAGACGTTGGCGTAAACGGTGGGGTATTCCGTGCAACAGAAGGTCTTCAACAAGAATTCGGTGAAGATCGCGTTTTCGATACACCACTTGCTGAATCTGGTATCGGTGGTCTTGCTGTTGGTCTATCGACTCAAGGTTTCCGTCCAGTACCTGAAATTCAATTCTTTGGTTTCGTATATGAAGTTCTTGATTCAGTTTCTGGTCAAGCAGCTCGTATGCGCTACCGTTCTGGCGGTCGTTGGAACGCACCAATCACGTTCCGTTCACCATTCGGTGGTGGCGTGCATACACCAGAACTTCACGCTGACAGCTTAGAAGGTTTAGTAGCATCTCAACCTGGTTTAAAAGTTGTAATTCCTTCAACTCCATATGATGCAAAAGGTCTTTTAATTTCAGCAATCCGTGACAACGATCCTGTTGTTTACTTAGAACACATGAAATTATACCGTTCATTCCGTCAAGAAGTACCTGAAGAAGCTTACACAATTGAAATTGGTAAAGCTGACGTAAAACGTGAAGGTACTGACGTTTCAATCTTCGCTTATGGTGCAATGGTTCATTCATCATTAAAAGCAGCTGAAGAATTAGAAAAAGAAGGCGTATCTGTAGAAGTTGTTGACTTACGTACAGTTCAGCCTTTAGATATCGAAACAATCATCGCATCAGTTGAAAAAACTGGTCGCGCAATTGTTGTTCAAGAAGCTCAAAAGCAAGCTGGTATCGCTTCAAACGTTGTAGCTGAAATCAACGACCGCGCAATCTTAAGCTTAGAAGCTCCAGTATTACGCGTAGCTGCTCCAGATACAGTATTCCCATTCTCTCAAGCAGAGGGCGTTTGGTTACCAGACCACAAGGATATTGTAGCAACTGCTAAAAAAGTTCTTGAATTTTAATTGATTGTTACTCTATAGAAATCAGCATTTTGCTGATTTCTATTGTAAATAAGGTATAAAAACCAACTAAACATATTGCAACTAACTAGGAGGTTGAAGACACGTGGCATTTGAATTTAAACTGCCGGATATCGGTGAAGGTATCCACGAAGGTGAAATCGTAAAATGGTTCGTAAAAGCTGGAGATGAAATCGATGAGGATGATGTACTTGCCGAAGTACAAAACGACAAAGCTGTTGTTGAAATCCCATCTCCTGTAAAAGGTAAAGTATTAGAAGTTAAGGTTGACGAAGGTACAGTAGCAACTGTAGGTCAAGTTATCGTAACTTTTGATGCTCCTGGTTATGAAGACTTAAAATTCAAAGGCGACGACCATGACGATGCGCCAAAACAAGAAGAAGCTCCAAAAGAAGAAGAGCAAGTTCAAGCAACAGCTGAAGCTGGACAAGACGTAGAAAAAGCAGCAGCTAACGCACAACCACAAGCTGAAGTAGATCCAAACCGCAAAGTTATTGCTATGCCTTCAGTTCGTAAATATGCTCGTGAAAAAGGTGTAGACATTAAAGCTGTTCCAGGATCAGCGAAAAACGGCCGTATCGTAAAGGAAGACATCGATAGCTTCTTATCTGGTGGCTCAACTGCAGCAGCTTCAACAGCAACTGAAGAAGCTCCAGCGGCAACTGAAGCAGCACCAAAAGCAGCAGCTACAGCTACAGCAATTCCAGAAGGTGACTTACCAGAAACTCGTGAGAAAATGAGCGGTATTCGCCGTGCAATTGCAAAAGCAATGGTTAACTCTAAGCAAACAGCGCCTCACGTAACATTAATGGACGAAATTGATGTAACAGCACTTGTTGCACACCGTAAGAAGTTCAAATCAGTAGCAGCTGACCAAGGTATTAAATTAACATTCTTACCTTATGTTGTTAAAGCATTAACTTCTGCACTTAAGAAGTTCCCAGCTCTTAACACATCTATTGATGATTCTACTGATGAAGTAATCCAAAAACACTACTACAACATCGGTATCGCGGCTGATACTGAAAAAGGTCTTTTAGTACCTGTAGTGAAAAATGCTGACCGCAAGTCTGTATTTGAGATTTCTGATCAAATTAATGACCTTGCTGGAAAAGCACGTGAAGGTAAGCTAGCTCCTGCTGAAATGAAAGGCGCTTCTTGCACAATCACAAACATCGGTTCTGCTGGTGGACAATGGTTCACGCCAGTAATTAACCACCCAGAAGTTGCAATCTTAGGTATCGGACGCATTGCTGAAAAACCAGTTGTACGCGACGGTGAAATTGTAATTGCTCCAGTATTAGCATTATCTCTAAGCTTTGACCACCGTATCATTGATGGTGCAACAGCTCAAAACGCTCTTAACCAAATTAAGCGTTTATTAAATGATCCAGAATTATTATTAATGGAGGCGTAATAAATGGTAGTAGGAGATTTCCCAATCGAAACTGATACTCTTGTCATTGGTGCTGGCCCTGGTGGTTACGTTGCAGCAATTCGTGCAGCTCAACTAGGACAAAAAGTAACAATCGTTGAAAAAGGTAACCTTGGTGGTGTATGCTTAAACGTTGGTTGTATTCCTTCAAAAGCATTAATCGCAGCAGGTCACCGCTTCGAAGAAGCAAAACACTCAGAAGATATGGGTATTTTTGCTGAAAATGTAACTGTTGACTTTACAAAAGTTCAAGAGTTCAAAAACGGCGTAGTAAACAAACTTACTGGCGGTGTTGAAGGCTTACTTAAAGGGAATAAAGTAGACATCGTAAAAGGTGAAGCTTACTTCGTAGATAGCGAAACTGTACGTGTAATGGATGAAAATTCTGCACAAACGTATAAGTTTAAAAATGCAATTCTTGCAACTGGTTCTCGTCCAATCGAGATTCCAGGATTCAAATTCTCTGAGCGTGTAATCAACTCTACAGGTGCTTTAGCGCTTAAAGAAGTTCCTAAAAAATTAGTTGTAATCGGTGGAGGTTACATTGGTACTGAGCTTGGTACTGCTTATGCTAACTTCGGAACTGAAGTAACATTTGTTGAAGCAGCTGATGAAATCTTAGCTGGTTTCGAAAAACAAATGAGCTCTCTTGTAAAACGTAACCTTAAGAAAAAAGGAAACGTTGAAATCTTCACTAAAGCGATGGCTAAAGGTGTAGAAGAAACTGCTGATGGCGTTAAGGTAACGTTTGAAGTTGGTGGAGAAGCAAAAACAGTTGAAGCTGATTACGTATTAGTAACGGTTGGTCGTCGTCCAAACACTGACGAGCTTGGTCTTGAGCAAGTTGGCGTAAAAATGACTGATCGCGGTGTAATCGAAACTGACAAGCAATGCCGTACGTCTGTAAGCAACATCTATGCAATTGGTGATATCGTTTCTGGACCACCACTTGCACACAAAGCTTCTTACGAAGGTAAAATTGCTGCTGAAGCAATCGCTGGTGAGCCAGCTGAAATTGACTACTTAGGAATTCCAGCTGTTGTATTCTCTGAGCCTGAGCTTGCAAGCGTAGGTTACACAGAAGCACAAGCGAAAGAAGAAGGTTTAGCAATTCAAGCTTCTAAATTCCCATTCGCGGCTAACGGACGTGCACTTGCACTTAACGCTGCAGAAGGATTCTTAAAGCTAATCACTCGTAAAGAAGATGGCGTTGTAATCGGTGCTCAAATTGCTGGTCCAAGCGCATCTGACATGATCGCTGAACTTGGTCTTGCAATCGAGAGCGGTATGACTGCTGAAGATATTGCATTAACAATCCATGCTCACCCAACATTAGGTGAGATTACAATGGAAGCAGCTGAAGTAGCAATTGGAAGCCCAATTCACATTGTAAAATAATATATGAAAAAGCTCGTGCCTAAAGGCACGAGCTTTTTTGTTGTAAAACGTGGGCAAGCTGCATATAAGTGATGTAAGTGCATGATTTAAAAGTGAGGAATGAGCTATGATAAAACCCTTTTTATATGGCTTACAGCTGATAGTTTGGACCGGCTATGCGACGGTGGAGCTGTTATCAAAACGTGATGAGCTAACAGCAAAAGTTATTCTTTTCTTCGTATTTGCTTATTTAGCATATGGAATTGCAGAGATGAATGTACACTCTAAAAGAAAAGCGTTCTTTTTGACTTGTAGCTCTCTTTTTGTGTTTTTTCTGGGGTATACTATCCTTTTTTTATTTATTAATTGATAATAAAAGGATTATTTCGTTTAATGTGAAATTATAACATAGTGAAAGAAGCATTCCAAAAAAGGGAATGCTTCTTTTCTTAGATTTTTTTAGGATGTACATTTGCCTTTTTCAATTCTTCTCTAAACGATTTGATGAGGGAGAAGACCGTAAGTACCAATACGATTGAAAATGGTAGTGCAGCAATAATGGCGGCTGTCTGAAGCGCATCTAATCCACCAGTCCAAAGTAAAATAACGGCAGTTAAAGTTTGAACCAGTCCCCAAATGAACTTCACGGAATTCGATGGATTTAAGTCACCGTTCGTCGTTTGCATGCCAAGAACAAATGTTGCAGAGTCGGCTGACGTAATGAAGAAGGTAGCAATTAAACAAATAGCAATAATGGACATGACCGTTCCGAATGGAAATTGTTCTAATACATAAAAAAGAGCTACTTCTGAACCTCGTTCGTTAATGACATCCATAACCGGTATGTTTTTAAAGTAATCTAAATGAATAGCCGATCCACCGAATACAGAAAACCATAGTCCACCAAATATTGTTGGGACTGCTAACACGCCAATTAAAAACTCTCGAATCGTACGTCCGCGGGAAATACGCGCTATAAAGGTTCCAACAAATGGAGCCCAAGCAATCCACCAAGCCCAATAAAAAATCGTCCAATCCTGAACCCACGTATTGTTATCAAATGGACTTAAGCGGAAACTCATGGATGGTAAATATTGAATATAAGACCCGATTGTTGTGACGAATAGGTCCATTATAAAGTTTGTAGGGCCAGCAAACAGCAAGAACAGCATTAATAAAATAGCTAAGACAATATTGGTATTGCTGAGATATTTAATCCCTTTATTAAGCCCTGTTTGTGCAGATAGCATAAATAGGACTGTAACAGAAATAATGACAATTAGCTGTGTAGTAAAGTTGTTATCAATAGCTGGAGATAAATAAGAAAGGCCACCTGTAATCTGAATGGCTCCCAAACCAAGAGATGTGGCGACACCAAATACCGTTGCAAACACGGCAATAACGTTGATAAGCGTACCTAACCCTCCGTCTAAGCGTTTACCTAGGAGAGGACGCAAAATGTTACTGATTACAAAAGGATACCCCTTACGAAATTGGAAGTACGCAAGTGCCAAAGCAAGCACGGAATAAATAGCCCAAGGATGTAATCCCCAGTGAAAAAAAGAATACCGCATGGCCGCTCTAGCAGCTTCTGCTGTATTTCCATCTCCGGAAGGGGGCGTATGAAAATGGTTAATAGGTTCAGAAGCTCCCCAGAATACTAACCCAATTCCCATCCCTGCACTAAACAGCATGGCAAACCAAGATATATAGCTGTATTGAGGTTCGTCTTCTGTCTTACCTAACTTAATATTCCCATAGCGTGAGAAAATTAAAAATAGCGTAAACCCTAAAAATAGGGTAGCAGCTAATAAGTAATACCAGCCAAATTTTTCAATAATAAATTGATGAATAGAATTGGTAACAGGTGTTAAAGCAGCACTTCCAAGGGTGCTTTCTGGAATGACTCCCCAAATAATAAACAAAACGGCAATAATAACAGAAAACAAAAACACTGGCGTCAGCTTTTTCAATTAGCTCGCACTCCTTTCGTGAAACAAATCTCTTATGTACAGTTTCTCTTTTAACCTTTTTTACTATACATGAAACCATCTTTATGATGTCTCTATGCAATACGATTCATCTTTCGTTTAAGACAATGTCAAAGAGGACAAAATGACGTAATAATAGAAAGGGGAGTCCGTATGAAAAAAAGAGTATGGCTAACTGTAGCAGTTTTAATGGCGTGTACCGTCTTTTTATTTATGAAGTTAAGTACCGAAGAAAAAGTAGGGTATGTATATAAGAAAGGAAAACCCTATTTAGATATGACGACTGAATCACTTGCTTATAATTCTGTATACAGCCCAATTGATCGTCAGCTTCAGCTTGTTGTTGCAGACAACGTTTACACATTTATTGAAAATGTACCCGTAGTCCAGATCAATAATGAACTTGTTCCACTTGCAAAAAAAGACTTTTTTATTCAAAACAACCGAGCTTTTTTGTCAGCATCATTTTTGGAAAAACATGAACCTAGCTACGTTAAAATGAAGGCATCTTATGCTATTTTAAAATCATCTGAAGCAAATGAATCAGCAGCTCAAGCTGTTAGTACTAGGCAGTTTACAAGAGAAGAAGTAATGCAATATATGAGTGGGTTAACATCGCCGTTAGAAAATGCCAAAGCAGATACGTTTCCTTCTCATTTACCAGGAGCTAATCGTACATATCGTCATGGCTTTCATGAAGGGTTAGATTGGTATACATACTCAGCAGGGGTAGTTGTCAATAAAGAAACTGAAGTATACGGAATGGGGAAAGGAAAAGTGGTACGGGTAGATCATGATTATAAGCCTTATAAATCGGTCGAGCAGCGAAATAAAGATTTAGCATATTGTAAAGAGGTTCAAAAGACTCCTGCTTATATTCTCGATAGGCTGCGTGGGAGACAAGTATGGATTCAATATGACAATGGCATGCAGGCACGATTTGCTCACCTGAATCAAGTCGATTCAGAGTTAAGCGTAGGTGACGCGGTTACAGAAGAGACGTTAATTGGTTATGTTGGCAATTCAGGTACAAGCGGAGAGGTGCAAAAGGATAATACAGAATTACATTTGCATGTGGACTTGCTAATTAACGGTACGCTGTTTTGGAAAGGGTTATCACAAGAAGACGTTAAGCATGTATTAATTAGCCAACTGAACAATAATGAATAGCTTATCTTATAAAGGCATACATATGTGTATGCCTTGTTTATGTTTGAATGTCGAAAAAAGACGGTTGAAAAAATAAATGTGACATACTAATTTGGTATTGACAGAATAAATGTTACATACTATTATAATATCAAGAAGAATAAAACGCTTTCAAAAATCTTTGAAACCAAAGGGGAGTTATACATGGGAACTATTGTATGTCAAACTTGCAACTGCACAATTGAACATTTTGAAGATGAGAAAGTGACGCGATTATATTCAAAATGTAAAGATGGAGAATGTCAAGCAAACCATGAAGATTTAGACTAATAAATAGAAAAAGGTGCGCATTATAGCGCACCTTTTTTATTGAATTGCTTTATGTTCTTTAATTACACGGAGTGTTTTTAGTTCAAAATCTTCCGGACCTTGAACGGGTAGACCAGCTTCTAAGTTTGTTTGAATATAACTCAAATTCTCTTCTGTAATAATTTCTCCAGGAATAAAAATTGGAATTCCTGGTGGATACACCATCACGAACTCAGCAATAATTCGACCAGCTGATTCGTGGAAGGGCACGACCTCCGTTTCAGCATAAAAAGCATCGCGAGGAGTAACTGCTAAGACTGGAATGTCAGGGAGTAAGATAGCTGGTTTTATTGCTTTTTCAGCTAAATGATGAACGTCCCTCGACAGCTGCTGTAAAGCATTAAGTAAGCGATCGATGTCTTCTTTGCTGTCTCCTGGTGTTACAATACATAAAACGTTATATAAATCGGACATTTCAACTTCAATATTGTGTGTCTCGCGCAGCCACTTCTCCACGTCATATCCTGTAATTCCAAGGTCTGATACGGAAATAATAAGCTTTGTAGGATCTAAATCGTACGTTGCTTTTGTTCCTAAAATCTCACGACCAATACAGTGAATATGTGCGATTTTGTTAAGCTCCGTGCGCGCATACGCAGCTAATGCAATGGCTTGATTAGCTAGCTTTTCACCTTCTGTAGCTAATCGTTTACGAGCTACGTCCAAAGAAGCCAGTAAGACATACGATGTAGAAGTCGTTGTTAACATACTTAGGATTGCTTGAACGCGCTGCGGCGATACAAGCCCCTCACGAACGTTTAAAATAGAACTTTGGGTCATTGATCCCCCAAGTTTGTGAACACTTGTAGCAGCCATATCTGCCCCTGCTTGCATAGCTGATAGCGGTAGCTCATCGTGGAAATGAATATGAACACCGTGAGCCTCATCAACCAAAACAGGTACCTTATAAGAATGAGCTACTTCAACAATTTTACGTAAATCACCTGAAATTCCGAAGTAAGTTGGGTTAATAACGAGTACTGCTTTTGCATCGGGATGCTGAGCTAGTGCTTTTTTAACCGCGTCAGTTGTAATTCCATGAGATATACCAAGATTTTCATCAATTTCCGGATGAATAAAAACAGGGGTAGCTCCAGAAAACACAACGGCGCTCATAACGGATTTATGAACGTTTCTAGGAACAATGATTTTATCTCCGGGTCCACAAGTTGTCATGACCATTGCCATGATAGCTCCGCTTGTTCCTTGAACAGAAAAGAAGGTATGATCTGCTCCGAACGCTTCAGCGGCTAAGTCTTGCGCTTCTTTAATAATGCCTTTTGGCTGATGTAAATCATCAAGTGGACCAATATTAATTAAATCAATTGAAAGTGCGTTGTCGCCAATAAAATCTTTAAATTCAGGGTCCATACCGTTTCCTTTTTTATGACCAGGAATATGAAACTGAGTAGGATTTTTTTTTGCATGTTCCACTAACCCTGTGAATAATGGAGTTGAGAATTGAGAAGTCAACTTTGCTAAACACCTCTTTAATAAAATAATGAGTGGAGCCAGCTTTTGTATGAAGGTCTCCCGTGCGCTATATTGCTATAACTAAGAATCAGTGGAGATTCATTCTCCACTGATTAAATGTGCATGACATGTAAACTGTTTTATAAAAATAAAAACAATAAGAAGAAATGTAATTTCATACGTTTTCTTCGTTATGTATTCAATAAAACAAATGAATTATAGCACTTATTAATATGTTTGCAAAGGGATTTTTTAAACATATTCGCATTATAAGAAATGAATGTAAGCTTGTGCATAGTGATAAAGTTTTGTGAAGCTGAATTCATATGATAAAGTATTATTTGAAAGTCCTAGGACAAATACATAAAAAAGTGAGCGGAGGAGTTAGATGGAATATCAATATCCTATCTCCCTTGATTGGAGTACAGAAGAAATTATTGATGTGGTTAAATTTTTTGAAAGCATTGAAAAAGCGTATGAAAAAGGAATTGAACGTGAACAGCTAATGAGTATTTACCGTCGATTTAAAGAAATTGTTCCAAGTAAAGCAGAAGAAAAAACAATTTGCAATGACTTTGAAGATCAAAGTGGATATTCATCTTATCGAACAATTCAACAAGCAAAAGCCGGAGAATCTGGTGACATTATTCGTATGAAGAAATGAAGAAAAGCCGCAAGATTGTTCTTGCGGCTTTTTTTTACGCGTGCGCTTTTTTACTTAGTTCATATAAAGGAGTCAACGTCTTAAATGTATCATCAATTAAATCAATCCATTGTTGGCCAGTCATGTTAACTGCTTCTTCTTTTGATACGTTAATTCCGCATAAAATCTCTGCTTTTTTAACATGTTCTAATCGCTCAAATAATCCCTTAAGTTCTGTCTCAGACAGGGCGCTCATTTTTTCAACAGCGGGTTTTGTATGGTCTTTTGACCAAACGAATGATTGAGGAATTTTCTCTTTAATGTGGTCTATTTGGTCAGCGAGTATTCTGCCGTATACAGACTTAATTGGTGCTTCGTATATAACTGCAAACCAAACGAAAACGTGAGTACCCCAAAGGCCAATTTGGAAGTGCGGCAACATCTTATAGCCACGTTTATTAGGAGCGAATGCTACCCATGTATCTTTTGGTGGATTAACCGTTCTACGCGCATGCTTTGCTACATGGACAAACATTTCATTGCCCGTTAATGAGGAAAGTGTAGGAGCAAAATGTGTACTTAATTCTTCGAATTTAGGACGGATTTGTGTTTTTATTGCTTCCATACGTTCATCTAAACCATCTATTGTAAATACGTTAAAATCAGCTTCTGAAAATCCTGCAAACAAATTCAATACCTCCAATATCTAATAATAGATAATTCATCTCATATTTCGTAGTGATTTTACCATAGAAAGGGCATAATCACCAATTTATTCGCATATGCTTGTCAAAAACACGTCTATCATTTTTTTATAGGTAATCACACAATTTAGTTACATGAAATTGTGCTTCAACATAGACTATACTAATCTAATAAAATTCTGAAAATTTAGTTTTATTGAAGCCGTTTGGAGACCATTCATTATTATTGAGAGGGGTGTTTCATCAATGAAACAAGTGGTGAATATGTATAAGAAGAATGATGGGCAAAAGAGACTAGGAGTTATTCGATTAGAGCTTGATTACGAATTAGCTACGCTTTATGAGGCAATGGTTGAAAATAATGAAGAGAAAAAGAATCAGTGCAAACAAAAGCTAGAAAAGCTTCGTCAAGAAATGATTGCTCTGCAATAAAGATAGCTTACTCTGGAATGAGAGTAGAAAAAACTGGCGAATATAATAGTAAAGGGAATGGAGAGAAGGGAGAGTACTTCTCTCCTTTGTTCTGTGAATTGACATCTTGCAATCGTTTTTTTAAGCTTAATATAAGACATCTAAAAAGAGGGGGAATAATAAATGAGCGATTTTTGGAATCAAGTTGATACATATGCAAAGCAATGGATTAAAGAAGCAGGTAATCGAATTAAAGCTTCTTTTAGTAGAGAGCTCATGATTGAAACAAAATCAAACCCTAATGATTTAGTTACCAATATGGATAAAGATATTGAACAGTTCTTTATTTCGAAGATTAAAGAAGTATTTCCAGACCATCGTATCTTAGGTGAGGAAGGGTATGGCGAAAAAATTGAAACATCTGAGGGGGTTATTTGGGTCATTGACCCGATTGATGGAACGATGAACTTTGTTCATCAACAGCGAAATTTTGCTATTTCCGTAGGTATTTTTGAAAATGGAGTTGGACAAGCTGGATTCATATATGATGTTGTACATGATGAGCTGTACCATGCTAGAAAAGGGAAGGGAGCATATATAAATGATCAACAGCTACCGCCTTTGAAGCAAGTTAGCATTGAAGAGTCTATTGTCAGCTTAAACGCAACGTGGGTAACGGAAAACAGAAGAATCGATCCATCTGTGCTTTCACCTCTGGTAACACGTGTGAGAGGAACAAGGTCGTATGGGTCCGCAGCGATTGAACTTGCATATGTTGCATCAGGAAGGTTAGACGCTTATATTACGATGCGCTTAGCGCCGTGGGACTTCGCAGCAGGGAAAATTTTAATTGAGGAGCTGGGGGGCGTCGTAACCGATTTAAAAGGGAAGCCTTTAGATATTTTAGACAGAAGCAGTGTATTTGTCGCAAAGCCGGGTTTACACGAAGAAATTTTGTCTACGTATCTTTCTAAGTATAAAGGCTAAAAAAAACACCCTTAGAATAAAATTGTTCCAAGGGTGTTTCGTTTTTTCTCTCTCATTTAGAAAAAAATTATAGCTGATTTTTTTCACGCATTTTCTTTTTCGTTGTAAATCCGAAGCCCATAATTGCAACGAGGACAACGAGAGATCCAATTACACCGATAGCGCTTCCTTCCCCGATAAATATACCAATTGCCATAATTGAGAACGTTGCTAGCATTGCATATAAAACAAATACCCACTTAATGTTTTTCATGTTGATTCCTCCCAAATTTATTCAATAAGTATAGTGTACAACAAAATCATTCAGCAATTCTAGATTTAGTGTGATATAATAGCTTAGTTATTACAAGCATAGGAGTGAAATGCGTGAACATTCGTAAAGATTTACGTAATATTGCCATTATTGCCCATGTAGACCATGGGAAAACAACGTTAGTAGATAAATTATTACATCAGTCCGGAACTTTCCGTACAAACGAGCACGTGGAAGAGCGTGCGATGGACTCAAATGACCTAGAGCGTGAGCGTGGAATTACAATTTTAGCTAAAAATACAGCTATTAATTATAAAGATACGCGTATCAATATCATGGATACGCCAGGACATGCCGACTTCGGTGGAGAAGTTGAACGTATTATGAAAATGGTAGACGGTGTTCTACTTGTTGTTGATGCGTACGAAGGTTGTATGCCTCAAACACGTTTTGTATTAAAGAAAGCATTAGAACAAAAATTAACACCAATTGTTGTTGTAAACAAAATTGACCGTGACTTTGCTCGTCCAACTGAAGTTGTTGATGAAGTGATTGACTTATTTATTGAGTTAGGTGCAAGCGAAGAGCAAATTGAATTCCCAGTTGTATACGCATCAGCAATTAACGGAACTGCAAGCGTAGATCCTGAGAAGCAAGATGACAACATGGAAGCATTATTTGATGCAATTGTTGAACACATTCCAGCACCAGTTGACAACAGCGAAGAGCCGCTTCAATTCCAAGTAGCGATGCTTGATTATAACGATTACGTTGGTCGTATTGGAGTAGGACGCGTATTCCGCGGAACAATGAAAGTAGGACAGCAAGTTGCTTTAATGAAGCTTGATGGTTCAGTTAAGCAATTCCGCGTAACGAAGATGTTCGGTTTCCTAGGATTAAAGCGTGTAGAAATCGAAGAAGCAAAAGCTGGAGATCTAATTGCCGTATCGGGAATGGAAGACATTAACGTGGGTGAAACGGTTTGTCCGTCAGAACATCAAGAAGCACTTCCAGTATTACGTATCGATGAGCCGACATTACAAATGACGTTCCTAGTAAACAATTCACCGTTTGCAGGACGTGAAGGTAAATTTGTTACATCTCGTAAAATTGAAGAGCGCTTAATGTCTGAACTTGAAACAGACGTAAGTCTTCGTGTTGAAAACACGGACTCTCCAGACGTATGGGTTGTATCAGGACGCGGTGAGCTTCATTTATCTATTTTAATTGAAAATATGCGTCGTGAAGGCTATGAAATTCAGGTGTCAAAACCAGAAGTAATTGTACGTGAAATTGATGGCGTACGCTGTGAGCCTGTAGAGCGCGTTCAAATCGACGTACCAGAAGAGCATACTGGTTCTATTATGGAATCTATGGGTGCTCGTAAAGGTGAAATGGTTGATATGATTAACAACGGAAATGGGCAAGTTCGCCTTATTTTCATGGTACCAGCTCGTGGATTAATTGGATATACAACAGAGTTCTTATCATTAACTCGTGGTTTTGGTATCATCAACCACTCATTTGATAGCTATCAGCCAATGCAAGCTGGTCAAGTTGGCGGACGTCGTCAAGGTGTACTTGTATCAATGGAAACAGGGAAATCATCAACTTACGGAATCCAAGGTGTAGAAGACCGCGGTACAATCTTCTTAGAGCCAGGTACGGAAGTTTATGAAGGAATGATCGTTGGTGAGCATACGCGCGAAAATGATCTTGTTGTTAACATTTGTAAAATGAAACAAATGACAAATATGCGTTCAGCTAATAAAGATCAAACAACAGGTATGAAAAAGCCTCGTATCATGTCTTTAGAACAATCTCTTGAATACTTAAACGATGATGAGTATTGTGAAATTACGCCAGAATCTATTCGTTTACGTAAAAAGATTCTAGATAAAAACGAGCGTGAAAAAATCGCGAAAAAGAAAAAATATGCTGATATGAAATAAGCAGTAAAAAAGTTGCTAAAGCGCTATGCTCTAGCAACTTTTTTGCTTTTTATAGAGGTGAAAAACCCTTTATTGTCGAATATTGTATATGTTGATAAGAAAAGAAGTCTACCTCAAAAACGAGACGTTGGTAGAATGACATAGAAGGAGGGAAACTAGGGTGAACGTAGAAGATCGTCTGTCTTTTTTTGCAGCTTTATATCGTGTTGATAAGAACTCGGATGTGGGAATGTGGATGCTTTATCTTACGATTTTATTGCTGTCAATTGTTGTATATAAATTGGGGTTTGCGAAAAAATTGCCTCTTTTAAAATCCATTATCATTTACTTGTTTTTAGGATTCGGCTGTACTGTTCTTACGTTTTTAGGTATCTTTTTGCCTGTAGCAGAAGGGTTAGTTGTGGCAGCGCTTATTTTAATTATTTATAAGATTCGGCTGTATCAATCTAAAAAAGAAGACTCAACGATAAATATGTAAAAGCCGCTAAGCACAAATCTTAGCGGCTTTTATAAATGAAGCTACATATCCATAAAGACAGAGCAAAAAGAATATGGCCCACCGTCCAATAGAAGAAAGCCAACATGTCATCAATACGTGGAGTATCTTTAATCGCTAAAGCTGTAAGAGGAAAATATAAAGGAATGGTAGGTAAAGTTAAAAAAATGGCTACAATAAGCATGCGGCCTGAAGATAAGTAATGAAATCGATTTTGGATCCACATAAAAACAATTCCAATAACTACTGCAATGACTAGATGAAAACAAAATTCAATCCATTCAGACCATTTAATGTCTCCTATAAAGGGGATAAAATCGACGTTTAACAAGAGTGTATAAACCTTTTTAGACGTCAGCTGCTCTATCCATTTTAAGATCAAACCTAGCACAGTGCCGCTTATTACTCCTACAACCATTCCTTTATAAAACATGCTTACCAGTCCTCCTCCGTTTGTTTGGATTGATATAGCTTAAAGTTTCCGGTAGCAATTCGTTCTTTTGTACGCTCTTCAATACGTTCTGAGCATTCATTGCACATATATGTATGTATAGGACGATTACGAAGTCTTTTTGCTACAACCGTTTCATCCTCAATTGATTCAATTTTATCGCATAGAACACATTTTACTCTCATCTGTCTCACCTCTTTTTCTCTATACAACATTCTAGCCCAAAGTACGTTGTTTATAAAGCTGTAAAATGTATTTAGTCATTATTTTAACGTAAAGCATTTATCTTTAAGCGTATAAACGGCGTAATCTAAAGATAAGTGCCCGGAATAGTTCACCAATGTAAAAGTTTTGAAAACAAGGAAAAGTAAGCAGGTAAAAGGATTCTCTGTCTAGAAAACAAGTAAGTATACATAAACGGGGGGAGGGATATAAATGGCAAATGAAGTTGAATCCAGTTTAGTCGAAGCACTGTACGAAGAGCTACAAGCAGAACGTTTTGTAACAGTTTCAACCGTTGATTACGAAACAAAAGGACCAAATGTAAGTGCCATTTCATGGATTTATGCTCCAACCAATGAAATCATCCGTTTTGCTGTCGCAAGCAAGTCCCGAATGGTTAAAGATATTTCGCAGTGTAAGGATGTTGTTATTAATTTAATTGCAAATGAATCTTGCTACGCTATCAAAGGACAGGCAGTTGTTGCGCAAAAGCGAATGGAAGACGTTCCAATTAAGCTGGCGCTGATTGAAGTAAGCATAAAAGAAGTAAGGGATGTTATGTTTTATGGGTCTAAAATCTCTGTCAATCCGACTTATGAAAAAACGTATGATCCAATAGCTGCTTCTAAATTAGATAAACAGGTAATGAGTGCATTAAAACAAGCTTAGCATAAACTAAGCTTGTCCATTCCTTATTCATTCTTTTGAAGATGATGATTTGATTGTTTTTCTTGCTTATCTCGTAATTGTTGCTGCTGCTCATTGTTTAACTTTTCATCATTTGTTTTAGTAGGTTCTGGATTACGGCGAATTTCTTCCGCTACTTCTGGCATCACGCGATTTACGATGGCAGCAAGTTCATCGAGAAAGCCTGTAACTGGTCGACCACGTCTAATTTCTCTGGCAATTTCTTTTAATCGCGTTACGGTATCAGGATCGGCAATAACAACGGAATTTGCTCCGTATGGGTCTGCTTTTAAGCTTTCTGCTACCGTATATTTAATCGAACTTACTTCGGAGCGATCAATTTCATTATTTACATCAATACCAACGATTGCATATTTTCCTAACACAATAACAGTGGCATCATTTACGTTTGGAACGCTTGTTGCTAAGCCTACAAGATGCTGAGAAATTTGCCCAGCAGAGCGTTTTGTTGTAGTTTCAGGCGTTGAGTTTTTCACCTGAACGATGCGGTCTGTTTTTTGTCCTTCTTCAATCTGTGATTGATTGTTGTTACAACCTGCTATTGCAAAAAAAGCTAAGCTAGCAATAAGTAATCCTTTTTTCATTGGGAGATACCTCCTTTGGTAATGGCTCATTTTTTGTAGCAATTTGTGTTTAGTTTTCAATAGTTCTTCTATCTTTATGCATATGTTCATATATTTAAAGCAAATGGTCCGTCCATTCACTCGAACTTCACGCGTGCGGTTTACATAAGATAAAAGTGAATGGATTCCTTGTTACACTCCTTAACTGGAAACCAAATGGAGTAGGAGGCTGAGTTGTTGGGAAAAATCTACGTTTTAGATACAAATGTGTTATTGCAAGATCCGCATTCAATCTTTTCATTTGATGATAATGAAGTTGTAATACCAGCTGTAGTATTAGAAGAAGTAGATTCAAAAAAGAGAAATATGGATGAGGTTGGAAGGAATGCGAGACAAGTATCAAAGCTCATTGATAACTTGCGTCAACATGGGAAATTACATGAGAAAATTCCTTTGGAAAATGGGGGACATTTACGAATTGAGCTCAACCACCGTTCATTTCATCAACTACAGGAAATCTTTGTAGAGAAAACAAATGATAATCGTATTTTAGCGGTGGCAAAAAATTTGTCGCTCGAAGAGGAAACCAAGGAAGATGGTCGTGAAGTTATTCTTGTTAGTAAAGATGTATTGGTACGCGTGAAGGCCGATGCGATCGGTTTGAAAGCAGAGGACTTCTTAAGCGATCGAGTTGTCGAGTTTAACAGTATATATACAGGATTTGTGGAAGTGTATATTCCTAGAGAAGTGTTAAATCATTTCTATGAGAATGGGGAGATTCTCACGTCTCAAATTGCAAATCATCCATTCTTTCCAAACCAATTTCTCGTTATGAAAGATGCATTTGGAGGTTCAGGTTCGGCTATTGGTATCGTAGATCAAACCGCTACAAAAGTAAAAAAACTTCTCTTTGAATATGACCATATTTGGGGAATTAAGCCGCGAAATGTTCAACAAATCATGGCCCTTGAATTACTTTTACGAGATGATGTTCAGCTTGTTACCCTTATTGGAAAAGCTGGAACCGGTAAAACGTTATTAGCTTTAGCATCAGGATTAATGCAAACAGAAGATTTAGGTTGCTTTAAGAAGTTGTTGGTTGCACGTCCAATTGTACCGGTAGGAAAAGACTTAGGTTTTTTACCAGGTGAAAAGCAAGAAAAGCTTCGACCATGGATGCAGCCGATTTATGATAATTTAGAGTATTTATTTAACACAAAAAAACCTGGGGAACTGGATGCTATCCTAGCGGGCCTTAGTTCAATTGAGGTAGAAGCCCTTACGTATATTAGAGGAAGAAGTATTCCAGAACAATTCATTATCATTGACGAAGCACAAAACTTAACAAAGCATGAGGTTAAAACAATTTTAACCCGCGTTGGTGAAAAGAGTAAAATTGTGCTGATGGGTGACCCTGCTCAAATAGATCATCCATATCTTGATGAATACAATAATGGATTAACATATGTAGTTGAAAAATTTAAAGAACAGAAAATATCAGGTCATGTAAGGCTAGTTAAAGGGGAACGTTCAGGTCTCGCACAGCTAGCTGCTGATATTTTATAAGTAGAGAAAAATGAGCGCGCAGCTTTTCCAGTCTGCGCGCTCGTTCATTATGTAATAATAATTTCTTTTAAGTACGTAAGCGGTTTGTTGCGGTTAGAGCCGTCGCGCTCATAAACATGTACTGGGCCATCTTCTGTTAATGGCTTTCCATTTTTGCTAAAACCAAAAATAAGCGTTTTAGCCTCTTCTAGTGGGTAGCTAACGGACTGATTAGCTGTTACAAACGTAACGGCTGTTGCACCTTCTAGAGGCTCAGCATTTTTCAAAAAAGGAGCAAAAGAGATACCGAACGTACCGTTCAATAATTTTTGTTTTTCGTATTTTTTTTCTGTTTTTAAAGTCGGTGGGAATACGGCTCCTTCTTGAATTTCTCGATCCCAATGTTTTGAAACAGCCTTTGTGTATTGTTCATTTTCATCTACGTTTTCGATTTCAATATCAAAAAAAGTAGTTAAGTCTACTTTTCGATCATCAAAAATCCAAACTCCAGGATCTAACGTAAGGGGATAACGTACTTTCCCATGTAGCGAAATAATTGAATTCATAAAAACGCCTCCTTACTAAAAGTATAAGCGCTTTCTTGTAATTTGTCATCCATACTCGGGATTTTGGTAGAAGTACTAAAATAGAATGTGCTATAATAAATCTATATTAATAAAGCGAGAGTTGCGATGAATAATACGCGTAATTTGTAAGAGAATTCGTAGGTCTGATGACATGCATGTTAGTTCTTGCTTTTTTACGAGTAAAGCCTTACTATTAAGAGATAGATTAGGTAATCGCTCGGAAACGGAGGGATTGAGTTTGACGCCTGAGACAATGATAGATCATCGTGAAAAAGCTTATGCATTGTTAAAAGCTGATGCAGATAAGATTTTGCAATTAATTCAAGTTCAAATGGATAACTTAACAATGCCACAATGTCCTCTTTACGAAGAGGTTTTAGATACACAAATGTTTGGTTTATCAAGAGAAATTGATTTTGCAGTTCGTTTAAATTTAATTGATGAGCATGTCGGAAAAACATTGCTAGATCGACTTGAGCGTGAACTTTCTGCATTGCATGAAGCGTTTACAAAAAAATAAAACACACGGTGAAACTCAAACTATTAGAAGGATAGTTTGAGTTTTTTGTTACAGCTCGTTTACATTCTCACGTGAGAAAAGCGAAAGCAGATAATATATAGTAAAATGAGTAAAGGCATCACTTATTAACGTTTAAAGGAAGAGGTTTATGCTAAAAAAAATCTTTAAGCACTATGATTATTCTATCATTATTACCATTGCGCTCCTTTGCACCATTGGCCTCGTGATGGTATACAGCTCTAGCATGATTACGAGTATTACGCGATATGGACAGGACAGTGATTTTTTCTATGTTAAACAAAAAGGCTGGCTTATCATTGCGGGAATCGTATTTTTAGCAACCATTTTATTCCCGTACAAGCTGTACCAAAAGCTTCTACCTTTAGCTGTTCTTGCTACGTTTGGGCTCTTGGGGCTTGTGTTTTTAATGGGACATACGGCAGGAGGCGCTCAGAGCTGGTTGAAGTTAGCTGGAGCGAGTTTACAGCCCGCTGAGTTTGCCAAATTAACGGTTATTTTATACTTAGCGCTTGTATTAGGAAAACGCCAAGAATACATAAATGATATTAAGCGTGCTTTTATTGGCCCGATTGGCTTAACAATGGGTATATTCATATTCGTAGCAATTCAACCTGATTTAGGAACAGGTATGATTATTTTAATTATTGCTGTTGCAATCATGCTTTGTTCGGGCATATCTCGAAAAACATTTTTTAAGCTTATTTTATTAGGGATTGTCATGTTAACTATAATGGGAACAATTGGTGTGTTAACAGGGCAAGTGACTGAAAATCGTGTCGGACGTTTTACAGGAGCATCAGATCCATTTCAACACGCACAAGGTGTGGGGTATCAGCTTGTAAATTCTTATTTAGCTATCGGTTCTGGTGGCTTAAAAGGGCTTGGTCTGGGTGAAAGCGTGCAGAAGTATGGCTATCTCCCAGAGTCACATACCGATTTTATCATGGCGGTTATTGCAGAAGAGCTTGGTTTCTTTGGCGTATTTCTTGTTTTAGGTTTACTAGGCTTTTTAATCTATCGCATTCTGACCCTTGCCAAACGATCAACCGACCCTTTTGCTAGCCTTATTTGTATCGGTGTAGCAACCATGCTTGGAATTCAAGCGTTTATCAATCTAGGTGGTTTAACCGGCCTTATTCCGATTACGGGCGTAACGCTTCCGTTTATCAGCTATGGTGGATCTTCGCTGCTGAGTTTAATTATTGCAATGGGGATTGTCGTTAATATTTCGTTCTTTGTTAACTATCAAGAAAAAAATAGCAAAAAGGCGAACAATGTTGTTTCTTATCCGAATAATGCTAATCCTGACTTATCTTAACATTCGGATATATATATCATCTCAAAAAAGCAAAAATGAACGGGTAATTTATAACTTTCCGTTCATTTTTGCTTTTCTTTTATCCAATTTTGCTATATATTGAAGTTTATATAAAGATTGAAGGGAGAATTCGATGTGAGTCTGGTAACTAAAAAAATAAAAAAAGTACTAGTTGCAAATCGTGGAGAAATCGCAATTCGAGTATTTCGAGCTTGTACGGAGCTAAATATTCGAACGGTGGCAATTTATTCAAAAGAAGATGCGGGTTCCTATCACCGATACAAAGCAGATGAAGCATATTTGGTTGGTATGGGTAAAAAACCAATCGATGCATATTTAGACATCGAAGATATTATTAAAACGGCAAAGCTACATGATGTTGATGCGATACACCCTGGCTACGGTTTTTTGTCAGAAAATATCCAATTTGCAAAACGTTGTGAAGAAGAGGGCATTATATTTATTGGACCAAAGTCTAAGCATTTAGATATGTTTGGAGATAAAGTAAAAGCTCGTCATCAAGCAATTCAAGCCAATATCCCTGTCATTCCAGGAACGGATGGACCAATTGATTCATTAGATGAAGCAAAAGAATTTGCTGCACAGCACGGGTATCCTCTCATGATTAAAGCGGCTTTAGGTGGAGGCGGTCGCGGCATGCGCGTCGTTCGCGATGAAGCAAGCCTAGCAGAATCGTATGAACGTGCTAAGTCAGAAGCGAAAGCTGCATTTGGAAGCGACGAGGTATATGTGGAAACGCTTGTTGAAAACCCAAAACATATTGAAGTGCAGATTTTAGGGGATCACAGCGGAAATGTTGTTCATTTATATGAGCGTGATTGTTCCGTACAGCGTCGCCATCAAAAGGTAGTAGAAGTTGCACCAAGCTTGTCGCTAAGTGAAGACCTTCGCGATCAAATTTGTGATGCTGCGGTACAGCTTATGGCTAACGTGAGCTACATAAATGCGGGTACTGTAGAGTTCTTAGTTTCAGGTAAGGAGTTTTACTTTATTGAAGTAAACCCTCGGGTACAGGTGGAACACACTATTACAGAAATGATTACAGGTGTTGATATCGTTCAATCTCAAATTTTAATTGCAGATGGTTATGATCTTCATAGTGATGTTGTTGCAATACCGAAACAAGAAGAAATTATCACGCATGGTTATGCTATTCAATCTCGTGTAACAACAGAAGATCCACTAAACAACTTTATGCCAGATACGGGTAAGATTATGGCGTATCGTTCAGGCGGTGGATTTGGCGTGCGTCTTGACACGGGCAATAGCTTCCAAGGAGCAGTCATTACGCCTTACTACGATTCTCTTCTTGTAAAAGTAACAACGTGGGCCTTAACGTTTGATCAAGCAGCGTCTAAAATGGTTCGTAACTTAAAAGAATTTCGAATTCGTGGTATTAAAACAAATATTCCGTTCCTTGAGAACGTGGTCAAACATGAAAAGTTCTTAACGGGAGCATACGATACGTCCTTTATTGATACTACGCCAGAATTATTTGTATTTCCTAAGCGTAAAGACCGTGGTACTAAAATGCTAACGTACATTGGAAATGTTACGGTTAACGGTTTCCCAGGGGTAGCTGAAAAGAAAAAACCAATCTTCACAAAACCTCGCGTTCCTCAATTAGACTTATCGATGCCAGTACCAAATGGAACGAAGCAAATCTTAGATGAACAAGGTGCTGAAGGGCTTGTTAACTGGGTGAAGGAGCGTAAGGAAGTACTTTTGACAGATACCACGTTCCGAGATGGACACCAGTCTTTACTAGCAACACGTGTGCGTACAAATGACTTAAAACAAATTGCTAATCCAACAGCAAGACTCTTACCGGATTTATTTTCTCTTGAAATGTGGGGAGGAGCGACGTTTGATGTAGCGTATCGCTTTTTGAAAGAAGACCCTTGGGATCGTTTATTGACGCTCCGTCAAGAGGCGCCAAATGTTTTATTCCAAATGCTACTGCGTGCGTCAAACGCTGTAGGATATAAAAACTATCCTGATAACGTTATTAAAGAGTTTGTAGAAAAATCAGCGTATGCAGGAATTGACGTGTTCCGAATTTTTGATAGCTTAAACTGGGTTGAAGGTATGACGTTAGCGATTGATTCCGTACGACAAACAGGTAAAATTGCCGAAGCAGCAATGTGCTATACGGGCGATATTTTAGATCCATCTCGTCGCAAGTATGATTTAACGTACTACAAAAATCTTGCAAAAGAACTAGAGCAATCTGGGGCCCATATCTTAGGGATTAAAGATATGGCAGGTTTATTAAAGCCTCAAGCAGCTTACGATTTAGTATCTGCATTAAAAGAAACGGTGGATATTCCAATTCATCTTCACACGCATGATACGAGCGGAAACGGGATTCTAACATATGCCAAGGCAATTGAAGCAGGCGTTGATATTGTGGACGTAGCAGTAAGCGCAATGGCAGGTTTAACATCGCAGCCAAGTGCCAATTCGTTATATTACGCTTTAGAAGGAACGGAGCGTAAGCCAAAATTAGACATCCAAAACCTTGAACAGCTATCTTACTATTGGGAAGATGTACGTAAGTACTATCAAGATTTTGAAAGTGGCATGAATGCTCCACATACGGAAGTTTATGTTCATGAAATGCCAGGTGGTCAATACAGCAACCTTCAACAGCAGGCGAAAGCAGTTGGTCTTGGAAACCGCTGGGATGAAGTAAAAGACATGTATTCACGTGTGAACCAGTTATTTGGTGATATTGTCAAAGTAACGCCTTCTTCCAAAGTTGTAGGAGACATGGCTCTGTTTATGGTTCAAAATAACTTAACGGAAGAAACGCTATTTGAACGTGGTGAATCATTAGACTTCCCTGATTCAGTTATTGAATTATTTGAGGGGTATTTAGGTCAACCACACGGTGGGTTCCCTGAGCAGCTTCAACAAATTATTTTAAAAGGTAAAAAGCCAATTACGGTGCGTCCGGGTGAACTGTTAGAAGATGTTGATTTTAATGCCCTTAAGGAAAAGCTATTCCATGAGTTAGGACGTCAAGTTACAAGCTTTGATGCCTTAGCCTATGCTTTATATCCGAAAGTATTTATGGATTATCACAAAGCCGTTGAGCAATATGGTGATATTTCCGTACTTGATACGGCTACTTTCTTATATGGAATGCGCCTTGGAGAAGAGGCTGAAATTGAAATTGAAAAAGGGAAAACATTAATTGTTCGCCTTGTATCAATCGGAGAAGCGCAAGCTGACGGTAATCGTACAATCTACTTTGAATTGAATGGTCAACCTCGTGAAGTTGTCATTAAAGATGAAAGTGTGAAGACAACGGTTGTATCAAAAATGAAGGCTGATCCAACAAATCCAAATCAAATTGGAGCATCTATGCCTGGAACAGTCATTCGCGTTATTGTTGAAAAAGGTGATAAGGTATCAAAAGGTGACCACCTCATGATTACAGAAGCAATGAAAATGGAAACAACGGTACAAGCACCGTTTGATGGTATTGTGAAAAATATTCATGTAGGAAGTGGAGAGGCGATTCAACCAGGCGACTTACTTGTTGAATTTGAAAGCTAAAAAAAGTACGAGCAGAATTTCTGCTCGTACTTTTTATTTTGTCTTTTTACTGCGGGTAGCTAGGAGAGTCAAGTAGCTCAAGACGCCGAATAATAGAGAGATAATTAAAGCGTGCGCTAAAGCTAATCCTAAGTTTAGACGAGTAACCACAACGAGCATACCTGAAATAGCTTGAAGTGTTACTAACACCAAAGCAATTAGCCAGCTATAATAAATGTTCTTTTGGTCACGATAGTGCTTAAATGCATGAATAAATGCAATTAAGATCCAAACAAAAATCAAAGTAGCAGCTGTGCGGTGTCCCATTTGAATCCACTGGTTAATATCCCCTGGCAGCCAATTGTTTGCATTGGAGCAAAATGGGATGTCAGGACAAGCTAGGCTTGCTTCTTTATGGCGTACCAGCGCTCCTGTATAGACAACAACGTACGTATAAAGGATAGACCCATAAATATGCTTTTTCATAGTGGAACCGATGACGACGCTGTCTGCATCAAACTTTTTATCAACCTCAAAAATGATGAGGGTTAATAACAGAACGGATGCAAATGAAATTAGTGAAATTCCAAAATGTAGTGCAAGTACGGCATCCGATTGTCCCCACATAACTGCAGCGGCACCGATTAGCGCTTGCAAAACTAAGAAGAAAAATGAGATAAAAGCAAGTGGTCTTACCTCACGAATATGCCCTAGTGCAATCCAAGCCCATACACAAAGTAAAAGTACTAAGATGCCTGAAGCCCCCGATACAAGTCTGTGACTAAGCTCAATGACGAGTTCAAATGTTATGTTGCTGGGTATTAGTTCACCGTTACATAGAGGCCAGGAGTCACCACAGCCATCTCCTGATCCAGTTTTGGTTACAAGTGCTCCTCCAAGTAAAATCAGGAGCATTGCTAACGTTACAATAACCGAAAGCCCTTTTAATCCACGTTTCAATGTATTCACCTTCCTAAAGTATGATAATTAGTCCGCTAAACGTTTCCTTTAGACAGGAAGACGAATGGAAGTACATGGCTAAGATGAGAGCAAACGCTTTAAGGTTTCATTGAAAAAGTTTGAATAAACTCCCATAAGCATGTATTCATTTGTTATAATGGTAGAAAGTGTAAGGTTGTATTGGTAGAAAGATAAGTTATTAAACTTATTCGACAAGATACAACACCTTATTCTACTTATAATAGTATACAATAATCAAGTAGAAGATAGGGTTTTAGACAAGGTGACAAAAAAAATCCATATTTATTTCAAAAAAATTTCACATAAACTTTCCAAAATATGCTTTAATAAACAGGAGAAATATAGTGATTTACATCTTTACATGTTCATACATCAGGCTGTAAGATTTCAGAAATCTGAAACAAATGTGAAATGTTTGTGAATGGATGGTTTTTGTGATGTCAAAACTGTAAACGGATTCTTCATACCACTGCTTCAACAACATATGCTTACCTAAAGAGACCGCTAAGAAATCATCTATTTTGCGTAACGAGCTCCTAGACACCGTAGTCCTACATAAAAATTTAAATACAGGGGATTTCTTCTAATCTAGAATTTATTATAGAAGGAAGAAAGTTTATTTATAGCAGCTGTCTGCTATAAATAAGAAAATCACGTCCATGAAAGAGAGGTTGGAAAAGCTATGAGAAAATGGCGATTAAACTTTCGTGTTTTATCGTTGTTTAGTCTGGTAGCCGTGCTATTAGCTGGCTGCGGAGAGCCTTTTTTATCAACGCTTCGTCCTGCAGGTGAAGTGGCAGAAAAGCAGTATTCACTTATGCTGCTTAGTACAGCAATTATGGTTCTTGTAATTATTGTTGTTACAATCATCTTTGTGTATGTAGTTGTGCGTTTTAAACGCCGCAAAGGTGAGGAAGATGTGATTCCGAAACAAGTAGAAGGAAACCACAAGCTAGAAATTCTTTGGACTGTTATTCCTATTATTCTACTTGTTATCCTAGCAGTTCCTACAGTAGCTGATACGTTTAAATTAGCTGATGTGAAAGGAATGGAAAAGGAAGACGCCATTGTCGTCAATGTAAGAGCTAACTTGTATTGGTGGGAGTTTGAGTATCCAAACCAAAAAATTATTACATCCCAAGACCTTGTTGTGCCAACGGATACAAAAGTGTATTTTAACGTGAAAGCCTCAGATGTCAAACACTCCTTTTGGATTCCTTCAGTGGGCGGAAAAGTAGACACGAATACAGAGAATGAGAACAAGTTTTGGCTTGTGTTTGATTCAGAAAAAGCTGAAAGCGCTAACGGACTTTTTTATGGGAAGTGTGCAGAGCTATGTGGTCCATCTCACGCCTATATGGACTTCAAAGTTAAAGCTCTTCCAAGTAAAGAGTTTGATACATGGGTTAGCGATATTAAGGATGTAAAACCAGACGTATCGACTGCTTCAGCAAAAGCAGGGGAAGAAATTTTTACAGAAAGCTGTATTGGCTGTCACGCTGTTGAAGCGCAGGATGGTCGACCAGAACAAGCGCGTCAGGCTCCAAATCTAGCTGGATTTGCAGATCGTGAGCGTATTGCAGGTGTTTTAGAACATAATGAAGAAAATTTAAAACAATGGCTCAAAAACCCTGAAGAAATTAAGCCAGGAAACAAAATGAGCAATACATATCCTGACTTAACAGATGAACAAGTCGATCAGCTAACCGAGTATTTATTGGAGCTGAAAGAAAAATAAACGGTAATTAGCTTTCAAAAGGGGAGGTCTAGCTATGAGTACGCTCACTCAAAAAAGGGGTATAGGGGCGACGATATGGGACTATTTAACAACCGTTGACCATAAGAAAATCGCCATTTTGTATTTAATTGCGGGAGGTTTTTTCTTCATAGTTGGAGGGATTGAAGCACTTTTTATTCGAATTCAACTGGCTGTTCCTGAAAATAACTTTGTCGCAATGGGAACATATAATGAAATCTTAACAATGCACGGTACAACGATGATTTTCTTAGCAGCCATGCCGTTGTTATTTGCGCTAATGAATGCAGTTGTACCGCTTCAAATCGGCGCTCGTGACGTAGCATTTCCATTTTTAAATGCACTTGGCTTTTGGCTATTTGCTTTTGGTGGATTGTTTCTAAACTTAAGCTGGTTTATAGGAGGTGGAGCACCTGATGCAGGCTGGACATCATACGCTTCACTATCGCTGGCATCGCCTACGCACGGAATTGATTTTTACGCATTAGGTCTACAAATTTCCGGTGCCGGAACGCTGATTGCAGGTATTAACTTTCTTGTTACAATCATTAACATGAGAGCACCTGGTATGACTTACATGAGAATGCCGCTGTTTACATGGACTACATTTGTGGCATCAGCACTTATTTTATTTGCATTTCCTGCTTTAACTGTTGGATTATTTTTAATGATTTTTGATCGCTTGTTTGGTGGGAATTTCTTTGATCCAACGATGGGTGGAAACACGATTATTTGGGAACATTTATTTTGGATTTTCGGACATCCAGAAGTATACATACTAATCTTACCAGCATTTGGAGTTTTCTCTGAGATTTTACCAACGTTTGCTAGAAAGAGACTGTTCGGATACTCTTCTATGGTGTTTGCAACAGTGCTAATTGGGTTTTTAGGATTCATGGTTTGGGCTCACCATATGTTCACGACGGGCCTTGGGCCAATTGCAAACGCAATCTTCGCAGTAGCGACGATGGCGATCGCTGTACCAACAGGAATTAAGATTTTTAACTGGCTGTTTACGCTTTGGGGAGGAAGTATTGAATTTACATCACCGATGCTGTACTCTGTAGCGTTTATTCCATCATTCGTTATTGGTGGTGTGACGGGTGTTATGCTTGCCGCGGCACCAGCGGACTATCAGTTCCATGACACGTATTTCGTCGTTGCTCACTTTCACTATGTTATTGTAGGGGGAGTTGTGTATGCTCTCTTTGCAGGAGTAACGTTTTGGTGGCCAAAAATGTTTGGTCGTATGCTGAATGAAACGCTTAGTAAAATTACGTTTTGGCTATTCTTTATTGGATTCCACTTAACGTTCTTTATTCAACATTTCTTAGGTTTAATGGGTATGCCTCGTCGTGTAGCAACATTTTTACCAGGACAGGGCTTAGACCTTGGAAATGCAATCAGTTCAGCTGGAGCAATCTTTATGGCAGTGGCGACAATTGTATTAATTATTAACGTAATCAAAACAAGCATTAACGGACCAAAAGCAAAAGGTGATGCATGGGGAGAAGGGCGTACGTTGGAGTGGGCAATTTCATCTCCGCCACCAGAATACAACTTTAAACAAACTCCGCTTGTCCGTGGATTAGACACTTTCTGGTTAGAAAAACGTGCTGGAAACAAAGACGGTATTACACCAGCTGAGCCGCTTGGTGATATTCATATGCCAAACTCATCAATCATTCCATTTATTATCTCCTTTGGTTTGTTTGTTTCAGCATTTGGCTTCTTGTTCCGTAACGACTATGGTTGGGGAGACTTAGTCGGAATTATCGGCTTAGTGATCACCTTTATCTCCATGTTCTTCCGTTCATGGATTGATGATCATGGCTATCATATTCATAAAGAAGACTTGCTTGATGAGGAGGCGAAATAAAGATGGAAGCAGAACAAAAGTTAACGCCTGAAACTTTTCCAGATTCGCCTGAGAAATCAACCCTTGAAGGGAAAAATAAGTTCATAGGATTTTGGCTTTTTCTTGGGGGAGAAACAGTACTTTTTGCTTCGCTTTTTGCAACTTACTTAGCGTTAAGAAATTCAACGCATACAGGTCCAAAAGCAGAAGAGTTATTTGATATTACGCTTGTATTTATTGCCACAATGATTTTATTAACAAGTTCATTAACAAGCGTATATGCAATGTATCATATGAAAAACTTTAATTATAAGAAAATGCAGCTCTGGATGTGGATTACTTGGCTGTTGGGGTTAGCATTCTTACTATTAGAGATTTATGAGTTTAAGCATTATGTTCATGAAGGCCATACGTTTACGAGTAGTGCATTTGGATCTGCATTTTATGCTTTAGTAGGAACACATGGAGCTCACGTAACGTTTGGATTATTGTGGATTGGTTCATTACTTATCCGTAATTCAAAACGAGGCTTGAATTTATACAACGCGCCAAAGTTTTATGTAGCAAGCTTATACTGGCATTTCATTGATGTTGTATGGGTGTTTATTTTTACAGTTGTATACTTAATGGGAATGGTGGGATGAAGAGATGGCAACAAATCATTCTGACACAGGTAACCCAAAGGTAGACTTACAGTATCGTAAGAAGAAAAACGCTGAAGATATGCGAATGCAGTTAATCTCGTTTGCGTTAATGATTTTCCTTACGCTCGTAGCTTTTTTTGCAGTATGGAGCGATAGCTTTACCGGGTGGTTTACCGTACCAGTTATTATTTTGTTAGCAGTTGTGCAAGTTATCTTTCAGCTTTATTACTTTATGCATATGAATCATAAAGGACATGAAGTGCCAACGATGTTTCTATATTCAGGAGTGCTTGTAGCACTTATAACAGTTTGGGCATTTGTTACAATTATTTGGTGGTAAGTTAAAGAAGAGCTAGCGCTTGCTAGCTCTTTTCAAGCATGTACGATTGGCAACTAAGTAAAGGAGGGACGGATTGTGATTAATAATTTAAGAATGTTTGGATTCGAAGCGCTATGGAGTCCGTATTTCTTCTTGGTTATTTGTGCGGTTACAGTTGTTTATTTGCTGTTCACAGGTCCGTATCGATATAAGGTTGAAGGAAGTAAAGAAGTTGATCGCAAAACAAAAGCGTTTTTTATATCTGGAATGGCGCTGCTATACATATGTAAAGGCGGTCCGTTAGACTTACTAGGGCACTTGATGTTTAGTGCACATATGGCTCAAATGGCATTGGTTTATTTAGCTATTCCACCTTTACTTATCCTTGGAACACCCCCATGGATGGCGCGATTAATAGTTCACCAAAAAGGTCTTAAGCCAGTGTTTCGCTTTTTGACAAAGCCACTCATTGCTTTGCTGGTCTTTAACGGATTATTTTCCCTTTATCATATCCCGCTTATTTTTGACACTGTGAAGACGGATATGACACTTCACGCAATTATTAGCATATTGCTATTTATAGCTTCTTTTTGCATGTGGTGGCCACTTTTAAACAAGCTAGAGGAGTATCAGACATTAAATGGCGTGAAAAAAATTGGTTACATTTTTGCTGATGGAATGTTATTAACTCCTGCTTGTGCGTTAATTATATTTGCTGATACGTCGCTGTATGCAACATATACGGACTCACAGGCATGGGTGAATGCTTTAGCACTTTGTGTATCACCAGACGTTATTCAAGCAATGGGTGCATTAGCTCCAGAAATGTTTAACGTATTGCCTCCGGTAGAAGATCAGCAGCTTGGTGGTGTCATCATGAAAATTATTCAAGAAATTGTATATGGTATCATTCTTGGTTATACCTTTTTTAGGTGGGCAAAGAAAGAGCGTGAAAAAGATAAGAAGCAGGAAATGGAACTCGAAGCAGGTTATGATACTTCATCTCCGATTTCTTCTCAATAAAAAGAGTGCTTACAGTGTTGTAAGCACTCTTTTTATTAGGAAGCTTGAACGCTTTGAAGTTCAGAATGAATCTGGCTTAAAATTCGCTTACATTGATCAACTAGCGTAGAAGGAAAGTTTTCCCCTTCTCCATACTCTACGCCGTGCGGATAATAGTGTTTACCAAGCAATGGCGTCATAAATTGAATTAACGCATGTCTGCCGCCAATATCTCCTTCAGCAGCATAACCTTGTACGCGCAAATAAAAGGTATGGTGCTGAATTTCAAACTTTCGATCATACGTTACCCGCTCGTAGTCCCACTGTCCAGCTCGCACTAGTCCAAATCTGCTCATAATTTCATCAGCATGCTCTAAATCAACTTTTACATCAGTAAAATCCACATCTTCTAATTTCATTCCATTTCCCCCTTTAAACCAAATGTTTCTCCCATTTTCATCATAGTATGATTGGATAAAACTTGCAATGCTTATCCGAATTTTCAGTTAAAAAGACCAAGAAATCTTAAATGAAGTGAAAGTTTTCGGGGAAAACGGTCAAACTAACGTTGAATGTAAAGGAGGAGAGTCAATGAAATATGTTCGTGACGTAATGACAACAGACGTTGAAACATGTACGACGTTAGATAATGTATATGAAGTTGCTTTAAAGATGAAAGAGTTAAACGTTGGTAGTATTCCAATTGTTGATCAAGATCGATTAATTGGGTTAATAACTGATCGAGACTTGGTTATTCGAGGCATCGCTGAAAAGAAACCAAATTCCAGTAAAGTAACTGACGTCATGAGTGATAAGCTAGTAACCGTATCCAGCGAATCAACGGTAGAAGAAGCTGTGAAAATTATGGCTAATCACCAAATTAGAAGACTTCCAGTTGTAGAAGGAAACAAGCTGATTGGAGTTGTCGCTTTAGGAGATTTATCGACGTATCGCTTTACAGATGAACAAGCAGGTCAAGCTCTTTCTCGTATTTCCAATCAACTTCATTAATTAAAGAAAAGCTGTCGGCATCAATGGATGTTGATAGCTTTTTTATTAGCTATTTTTACGTCAATACATGTATAATAGCTTTACAAACCCTTGAAAAGGTAAGGAGAGGAACTGACGCTGAAAAAAATTATATTTGTTCTCGTGTTAATCGTTGCATTTGTATACGCTGATGAATATATCCCTTTATTGGAGCAGTATGTGAATGAATCAGTACAAGAAGAAGTTTCAAATAATGAGACTAAAAATAATCGTGCAGTTGAAACAGCTGCACCGGAAATAGAAGGGGAAAATGTCATTGATTTAATTGGCTTACACCCTGAACAGGTTATGGGCATGTATGGTGAACCAATGCGTGTTGATCCTTCGGCCTATGGCTATGATTGGTGGATATATAAAAGCGACACTAACTCCTATATGCAAGTAGGAGTTGATGGCGATCGAGTAGTAAGCGTATATTCTATTGGTCAAAGTGTAAATACCGCACCATTTATAATTGGTCAATCTCGATCTGAAGTAGACAAAGCTGTTGAAATCGAGCGAGAAGTTGAGTTAAGAGAAGGGCTGAATTCCTATCAATTTCAACTGAATGATGAAGATTTAAAGATGCGCCCATTAGTAAAGTACGATGATGTATATATTCAGCTTTATTTTGATCAATTTTTAAATACGTTATCAAGTATCCGCGTGATGGATAGTGAAACTTTAGTGAAGCAAAAGCCGTATGAAGTAATGTATAGAGGGAGCCTGCCTGAAGCACCATCAATTTCTCCAGAAGAGTGGAAAGAGATTGAAGAGGGAGCTTCCCAGCAAATTATCGACTTAACGAATGTGATTAGAAAGCGCCATGGAAAAGATTCGTTATCATGGGATGAAGACACGGCGAAAGTAGCTTATTTACACAGTAAAGAAATGAGTGATTTAAAATATTTCGCTCATGAGTCTCCAGTTCAAGGTGATTTAGGAAATCGTCTGCAAAAAGGAGACGTCTTGTATCGGATGGCTGGTGAAAACATTGCATCTAACTATACGGATGGTCCAGCTGCGGTTGAAGGTTGGTTAAATAGTGAAGGTCACCGTAAAGCGCTTTTAAATAATGATTTTACTCATCTTGGTGTTGGCGTGTATGAAAAGTTTTATACGCAAAACTTTATTACACCTTTGAAGTAGGGATTTAATAGGTCTACTCTTGTCCTATTCCTCATAAGTTTCTAATAGAAGCTAGAGGAGGGACAAGAATGAACAAGAAAATATCTGTCATCGCCATGCTTATTTTTTTACTATTAACAACATCAGTTAATGCGGCTACACAGCAAACTTGGGATAAGTTAAATCAACTTGCTGATGAAACATTAGACCTTGCTCAGCAAGAAAAATATGATGAAGCGCGTAATTTAGTGAAACAATTTTCACATGAAGTTTCTAGCGTAAATATACATGATTTAGATTTATCCGCTAAAGAATATCAAGTGCTGGTCGTAACGGCTCAAAATGTTGAGAGAGCACTAGGGGATGAAAACAGTAACCCTGTAAGTACAACATTACAGTTTCGGTTACTAGTAGATGCTTTATCAAGTGAGTATCAACCCCTCTGGACAGAAATGGAAAAAGAAGTTATTACCACGTTTCAAGATATGAAAATGAGTATATCAAAAGGTGAAGATGGGCAGTATCAAGAAGAGCTTCAAAGTTTACTGCAAGCCTATGAACTGATTTCTCCAAGTGTTCAAGTAGATGTCGATGATAAGGATATTGAACGTGTTGAACAGCATATCGAAGATTTAAAGCAAGATAATGCAATGGTGATGTCTTCACAAGAATTAGTAGCAGCAGAAGAAGATTTTCAGTCTTTGTTTGAACACTTAAAAGAAGATAAGGTAGATCCGTCACTTATATGGGTGATGGTCACGACAGGAAGTATTATTGTATTTACTTTATCGTATGTTGGTTTTCGTAAGTATCGAGCAGAGCGTGTTCAAAAGGCTGAGCCAGAGCGAAATGATTGACGGACATATTCGAATTGTCTAAAATGAAAATGTACCAACCATACAAGTAAAGGAGTGTGCAGATGGGGTTTTTGGTTTATTTTCTCATCATTATTTTAGTGCCGATTTGGGCACAGTTTAAAGTGAAAAGTGCTTATAAAAAATATTCAAAAGTAAGCAGTTCTTCTGGAATGACAGGTGCTGAAGTGGCACGACGTATCTTGGACGAAAACGGCTTGTACAACGTTCAAGTTGAGCCAGTTCGCGGCGTGTTGTCTGACCACTATGATCCACGTTCAAAAGTAGTACGATTATCTGAAGATAACTACTTCGGAACATCCGTGGCAGGCGCAGCGGTAGCAGCCCACGAAGTAGGGCACGCAATTCAAGACGATGAAAACTATTCGTTTTTACGCATGCGTCATGCCCTAGTACCGGTAGCGAACATCGGGTCAAATTTTTCATGGATTTTAATTATGATTGGAATTTTTGCTCAGATGAGCGGCCTACTACTGCTAGGTATTGTATTTATGGCAGCAGCTGTTTTATTCCAGGTTGTAACGCTTCCAGTTGAGTTTAACGCATCAAATCGTGCGATGAACCTACTCGTATCAAGCGGTGTGATTCGCAATGACGAAGAGCGTGAGACGCGAAAAGTACTAAACGCAGCGGCTTTAACATACGTTGCAGCAGCAGCGGTTGCAGTACTAGAGCTTGTGCGTTTAATCTTAATTTACACAGGAATGAACAACGAAGATTAATTGAAATAAGTCTGAACAAAAGTATTTCAGTCAATGAGATATCCGAATTATCGGGAGTTAATTACTTTCGATAGCTCGGATATTTTTTATTGATTTTGCAAGATAATTAAAAAAGAGAGGAATGAAGGCAGGATACTCGACTCCTGCGTGAGAAGGAGGAAAGACTGAGACACCCCTGCACTGGGGTGTCTGCAGCACAATGAAACAAGCCTGTTCTTATAATTAAACTATTGTAGAAACGTTATAATTCCTCTCCTGAGAAAGGAGCATTTAGTTATGTAAAGTCTCTTTGTATGGATAACTTAACGTTCTAAAGGTTTTTTATTTTCATCTAATGTGAAGCCTTCACCTAGTACATCGTGAACGTCACTCACCGCTACAAACGCATATGCATCAACAGAAGTGATGACCTGTTTTAATCGAAAGATTTCATTTTTACTTACGACACAGTACAATACGTTAGTTTCTTGTTTAGAGTAAGATCCTTGGCCTTTTAAAATCGTCACTCCACGCTCCATTTCTTGCATGATTTTTGCTGAAATCTCTTCGTTATGAGTAGAGATAATGGTTGCTCCTTTTGCAGCGTAAGCGCCGTCTTGAATAAAATCAATAACTTTAGCAGCGACAAATACGGCTACGAGTGTATACATTGCCTCTGTATAAGTCAAGTAATAAATAAGGGAAGTAATAATAACAAGAAAGTCGAATAAAAACATTGTTTTGCCCATGTTCCATCCAATATATTTCTGAACGAGACGAGCGATAATATCAACTCCACCCGTTGTGCCTCCGTATCTAAAAATAATTCCAAGGCCAACTCCAATAAATACACCCGCAAATAAAGCAGCAAGCGTCATGTCATCTTTTAAAGGCATATCGACTGGAAACCGTTGAAAAACCCATAAGAACACAGAAAGACTAATAACTCCGAGTATAGTGTAGTAAAATGAAGTTCGTCCTAACAGCTTCCATCCAACAAAGAATAGTGGAATGTTAAGCACTAAGTTTGAATAGGAAGGGTCGATGTTAAATAAAAAGTATAAAAGCAGTGTAATACCAGTAAATCCTCCCTCTGCCAGGTTGTTTTGCATGTTGAAATTCACAAGTCCAAACCCAAAAATAGCTGAACCTAACAAAATAAAAAAGATATTCTTAAACCTTAGTCCTTTCACAATAAAAACCTCCTTTTATAAACATGAGTCTATTCTTTCCTATCATACTAGATGAATAAGAGAAGTGTCATCATCCAAATGAACCGTCCAGAGCGCTTTGTTTGTATCATACACGTTTAAAGATTTAATCATGCACGGTTAAAGAGAACAGCTTTATTCATTTATAATGTTTGTTAATCAAGCTTTTCTATTAAGAAATTTAGGAAAGAGATGTTATAATATGAAGTTGAATGTACAAAAAATGAAAAGTTAAATATCTATTATTTAATGAGACAGGCATAGAAGGTAAAGAGGTGAATATATATGACGGACAAATCAATGAAGGAAATGCAGGCTGAAGTTGATCAATATATTGGACAGTTTAAAGAAGGCTACTTTAGCCCTTTGGCGATGCTGGCTCGTATGACTGAAGAAGTTGGAGAGTTATCGCGTGAAATTAATCATTATTACGGAGAAAAACCTAAAAAGACAACGGAAGCAGAGCGGACAGTTGAAGAGGAAATGGGCGATATTTTATTTGTATTAATTTGCTTTGCCAATTCGCTAAATATCGATTTAGAAGAAGCACATAATCGCGTTATGGAGAAATTTAATACGCGTGATAAAGATCGTTGGACAAAAATTGATGAACAAGGAGAGAATTAACATGAAAAAAATTCGAATTATACTTGCAGGTCCTCGTGGGAGAATGGGAAAAGAAGCTGTGACATTAATTCAAGAGACGGAAGCATTTGAATTAGTAGCTGCAGTTGATCGCGTTCATGAAGGGAAGTTAATTAGTGAAGTAGAAGGAATGCCAAATGTTCAGGCTCCTATCTTTACAGATATTGAAAAATGCTTTCAAGCTGTTGAAGCTGATGTATTAGTTGATTTAACAACGCCTGAAATTGGAAGAGTACATACGAAAAAAGCGTTAGAATACGGCATCCGTCCAGTAGTCGGAACAACAGGTTTTTCGGAAACTGATTTAGCGGAATTAAAAGAATTAGCAGAGGAAAAAGGAATCGGCTGTATCATTGCTCCAAACTTTGCAATCGGTGCTATCTTAATGATGAAGTTCTCTCAAATGGCGGCAAAATATTTTGACGATGTTGAAATTATTGAGCTTCACCATGATCAGAAGCTAGATGCACCTTCTGGAACAGGGTTAAAAACAGCAGAGCTTATCAGCGAAGTTCGTGAAACGAAACAGCAAGGTCACCCAGAAGAAAAAGAAATTTTAGCGGGGGCAAGAGGAGCTACGTATGATGGGATCCACCTTCATAGCGTACGCTTACCTGGGTTAATTGCTCACCAGGAAGTACTATTTGGCGGTTTTGGACAAGGACTAAAGATTCGTCATGATTCGTATAATCGTGCATCCTTCATGTCCGGTGTAAAGCTTGCAGTTGAAGCAGTAATAAATGTTGATACGCTTGTATATGGTCTGGAAAATATCATTGAATAAGGAGAGGCATATATGAAAATAGCATTAATTGCACATGATAAAAAGAAAAATGACATGGTTCAATTTACAACTGCTTACCAACATATTTTAAAGGAACATGAGCTTTTCGCAACAGGCACAACGGGAATGCGAATTTCTGAAGCGACTGGGTTGGCCATTCATCGTTTTCAATCTGGACCATTAGGTGGAGACCAAGAAATTGGTGCCCTTGTTGCGCAGAACAAAATGGATATGATTATTTTTTTTCGTGACCCGCTTACAGCTCAACCTCATGAGCCAGATGTATCAGCACTTATGCGCCTCTGTGATGTATATGCTATTCCACTTGCGACCAATATGGGAACAGCTGAGGTTCTAATTCATGGTTTAGAACGAGGAGATTTACAATGGCGTTCAATTTTAAAACAATAGGGTGAAATAAAATGATTGAAAAAATAGATGTTCTTGCTTTTGGAGCTCATGCTGATGACGTTGAAATCGGCATGGGTGGTACCATCGCCAAGATGACTGAGCAAGGTTTAAAGGTTGCTATCTGTGATTTGACAGAAGCAGAACTATCGTCAAATGGAACAGTAGAGCTACGCAAACAAGAGGCTGAAAAGGCAGGACAACTTCTCGGTGTACACAAGCGAATTCAATTACAGCTACCGGATAGAGGACTGTTCTTACAACAATCCTACATTAGAGAAATTGTATCAGTAATACGTAAATGTCAGCCGAAACTTGTGTTTGCTCCTTATTTTGATGATCGTCATCCTGATCATGGAAACTGCGCGCGTCTAGTCGAAGAAGCCGTATTTTCAGCTGGAATTCGTAACTACACGGCAGAACAAAACATGGGGGCTCATCGAACGGATGGACTGTATTTTTATATGATTAATGGTTTCCATAAACCTGACTTCGCTGTTGATGTAACGAATACATTCGAAAAGAAAAAACAAAGCTTACAAGCATATGAAAGTCAGTTTATCAAACAGAAAGGAAGCGTGGAGACGCCGCTGGTTAACGGATACATAGAAACCGTTGAAAGCCGCGAGCGCATGTTTGGAAAAGAAGTAGGCGTTCAGTATGCAGAAGGTTTTCTTTCTAAGAAGCCCCTACTTATTTATGATGACCTAGTAGGTGGCGTTAGATGAAACTAAAAATTGGTATCACGTGTTATCCTTCAGTTGGTGGCTCTGGCGTTATTGCAACTGAATTAGGAAAGCTCCTTGCAGAAAAAGGACACGAAATTCACTTCATTTCATCAAGTATGCCTTTTCGCTTAAACAAGGTGTACTCAAATATTTATTTCCATGAAGTAGAAGTGAACCAGTATTCGGTATTTAAGTATCCACCTTATGATTTGGCACTAGCAAGTAAGATGGCAGAAGTTGCACAGCGTGAGGAACTAGATTTAATTCATGCTCATTATGCCATTCCCCATGCGGTGTGTGCGTTTCTAGCTAAGCAAATGGTGTCACCTAATCTAAAAATAGTAACAACGCTCCATGGGACGGATATTACAGTTCTTGGAGAAGACTCATCGCTAACAGAACTAATTAAATTTGCAATTGAAAAATCTGATTGTGTGACTGCCGTATCTGACGCGTTAATTGAGCAAACGAACCAGCTCATTAGTCCAGATAAAGATATTTGCACAGTTTATAACTTTATTGATGAGCGAGAATATTATCGAAAAGATGTAGGGAATTTAAAGCAGGACTATGGAATTTTAGAAGATGAAAAGGTCATTATTCACGTTTCAAATTTCCGTCAAGTTAAGAGAGTGCAAGATGTTGTGCGCGCGTTTAAACGAATTCATGAACGTGTTCCTTCTAAGCTGTTGCTCGTTGGAGACGGTCCAGATATGAGAAATGTAAGTCAGCTTGTAAAAGAATTGGAACTTGAGGATGCGGTGTTGTTTTTAGGAAAGCAAGATAACGTAGCAGAACTCTATTCAATTAGTGATTTAAAGCTATTGTTTTCTGAAAAAGAAAGCTTTGGTCTTGTGTTACTAGAAGCAATGGCTTGCGGAGTACCTTGTATTGGTACAAGAATCGGTGGAATCCCAGAGGTTATTGAAGATGGCGTAACGGGTTATATTTGTGAATTAGGAGACGTTGAAACAGCTGCAGATAAAGCCGTTCAGCTGCTAAGTAATCAACAGCTTCATCAACAAATAAGCAGAGGCGCTTTACAGGCAGTGAATCAAAAATTTCATTCAACGGAGATTGTAAATCAATATGAACAGCTTTATTACAATCTTGTACAACGTTAAGGAATGGAGGATATTATGAAAGAGCCTTTCATCCATCCATTATTTATTATTCACACACTACAGCAAGCTGGACATGAAGCTTATTTTGTTGGTGGTGCTGTTCGAGATATGATCTTACAGCGAAAAGTAGGTGATGTAGATATTGCAACATCTGCTCTTCCTGACGATGTTATGAGTCTATTTTCAAAAACAATTCATGTGGGGATTGAGCATGGAACCGTTGTGGTGCTTCATGAAGGAGAGCAATATGAAGTTACTACCTTTCGATCAGAAGGGGAATATGAAGATTTCAGGCGTCCTGCATCCGTTCAGTTTATTTCATCACTGGTAGAAGATCTAAAACGTCGTGACTTTACTATCAACGCCATGGCTATGAATGAAAAAGGTGAAATTATTGATCCGTTTAACGGTAGAGAAGATTTGCGGAATCAGCTTATCCGTACGGTAGGAAATCCAGAAGAACGTTTTCACGAAGACGCGCTGCGAATGATGAGAGCGGTTCGGTTTGTTAGTCAGCTAGCATTTTCTATTTCAGATAAAACGAAGAGAGCTATTTCAGAGCATGGAAATCTATTGAAGCACGTATCAGTTGAAAGAATTACCATTGAGTTTGAGAAGCTTCTTTTGGGTAAACGCCCTTCTTTAGCGCTTGCGCTCATAGCAGACACTAAATTATATGAGCACTTGCCAGGATTAGATATTGGTGAAGAAGCTTTTCGCCGCTTGTGTAAATACGACTGGATGATGCTTGAAGATATATCGGAATGCTGGACACTTCTACTTTATTTGCTAGGGGTTGATCCTGATCCATTTTTACGTCAATGGAAGCTTGCTAATCGACAAATAAAGGCTGTGAAGCTTCAGCTTGGTGGACTTGAGGACGTCTTAGAAAATGGTTGGTCAAAAGAAACATTGTATCAACTTGGAGAAGAGTCTGCCCTAAGAGTAAACCGAGTTCTGCAATTAGTAAGAAGCACTAACTATCTTCATACAACTTTGCTTATTTCTCGTTATCGAGAGCTTCCTATTCACTCTATGAAGGAACTTGCTATTACGGGCCAAGATGTTATGACATGGGTAGATCGTAAGGGTGGTCCATGGCTTTCAACTTTGTTACAGGATATAGAGAAGAAAGTGTTGAATGGTGAATTACAAAATAGCAAAGGGTCGATAAAGGAGTGGGTACAGTCTTGCAAACAGATATTAGAAGAACGTTATTAGAGATGTTTACAAACGCAGAAGGTGAATATGTATCTGGGCAGCGCATTAGCGACTTGCTAGGCTGTTCAAGAACTGCAGTTTGGAAACATATTGAAGACTTAAGAAAAGAAGGCTATGAACTAGAAGCTGTTCGAAAGAAAGGGTATCGCATCGTTACTAAGCCTAATAAAGTAAGTACAAATGAGCTGCTTCTTGGTCTGCAAACGAAAAAAATCGGTCAAAATCTTTACTATGAAGAAACTGTGGAGTCAACACAAAAAATTGCACATCGTCTTGCTCAAGAAGGAGCTGTCGAAGGAACGGTAGTTGTAGCGGAAGAGCAAACAGCTGGTCGAGGTCGCTTGGCTCGTAAATGGTACTCTCCAAAATACACGGGAGTGTGGATGAGTATTATCTTGCGACCTGCAATTCCACCACAGCATGCACCACAGCTGACACTATTAGCCGCCGTAGCAATTGTACAAGCAATACAAGAAGTAACAAATGTACTACCCGATATAAAATGGCCAAACGATATTTTAGTGAACAATAAAAAGCTAGTAGGAATCTTAACTGAGATGCAAGCTGATGTTGAGCAAGTTCACTCTGTTATTATTGGAATTGGAATCAATGTGAATCAAAAGCTAGAACATTTTGATTCTGATATTCAACACTTGGCGACATCTTTATCAATTGAAGAGCAAAAAGAAGTGAATCGTGCAGCTCTTATGCAAGCGATTTTCTTAAAGATGGAATCTTTGTATGAAGATTATTTAGAAAATGGTTTTGGGTTAGTAAAGCACTTATGGGAATCTTATTCTATTAGCATTGGAAAGCGGATTGTTGCACGCACTTTGAAAGCAACGATTGAAGGGTACGCAAAAGGGATTACAAACGATGGCGTCCTGCTGTTAGAGGATGATTATGGAACGGTTCATCATATTCATTCTGCTGATATTGAACTCTCTTCGAAATAAAACTAGAAAATGTAAGAATATTTCTTTATAATACGAGTATCAGGGTAGTATCGACAGAACTTCACCTGATACTCTTTTTTATAATTTATCGTTTACGAACTGCCTTGATCTAAAAAAGACTAGGACAGAGGGATGACAATATATAAGGACAAGCGTGTGCTCTTAAGCACGCTGTTTAGCTATAGACTGCTTTTGTCAAAAACCTTCTTCCTTTTTAAGTGTAAGAAGGTTTTTTTTGCGTTGTCATCTCCTCTAGTATAGGAGGAGATTTATTGTGAAAACGAAGCTTGATTTCTTAAAAATGAAACAGCAACAAGAACCGATTGTTATGCTTACTGCTTACGACTACCCGTCTGCAAAATATGCGGAAGCATCAGAGGTGGACATGATTTTAGTAGGAGATTCATTGGGAATGGTTGTATTAGGGTATGACTCAACTATTCCAGTGACGGTCGATGACATGATTCATCATACAAAAGCAGTGAAAAGAGGAGCGCCTAATACATTTATCGTAACGGATATGCCTTTTATGTCTTATCATATTTCAAAAGAAGAAACGATGAAACAAGCAGCTCGAATTATGCAAGAAAGCGGGGCGCATGCTCTAAAGATAGAAGGCGCAGACGATGTTATTTTTACGATTTCAGAATTAACACAAGCAGGGATTCCAGTTATTGCTCATCTTGGTTTAACACCACAGTCTGTCGGTGTTCTGGGGGGGTACAAGGTACAAGGTAAAGAAGCAAGTGAAGCGAAAAAGCTAATTGAAGATGCCGTGAAATGTGAGCAAGCGGGTGCAATAGCAGTAGTTTTAGAATGTGTACCGAAACAAGTAGCAGAAGATATTTCGAAGAAGCTAAGCATTCCAACCATTGGTATTGGAGCAGGAAAAGAAACGGATGGTCAGGTGCTTGTCTATCATGATGTGTTGACGTATGGGGTTGAGCGCTTTCCAAAATTCGTTAAGCCATTTGGTAACATTGGAGAGGTTGCAAAAAAAGGACTTTCTCAGTATGTACACGATGTTAAAGTTGGAAAATTTCCGGAAGAGAGCCATACATTTAGCATGAACGATGAACAGCTAACGGCTCTATATGGAGGGAAGTAAGATGAAAGTTATCTCTACTGCCAAGGATATGCAAGAGCTTTCGATTCAGCTTCAGCGTCAAGGGAAAACAATCGGATTTGTACCGACAATGGGATTTCTACATGAAGGTCACCTTGCGCTACTTAAACAGGCGCGTGCAGAGAACGATGTGGTCGTTTTAAGCATTTTTGTTAATCCAACTCAGTTCGGACCAAACGAGGACTTTGATACGTACCCACGAGACTTTAAACGTGATGAACGCTTAGCTAAAGCGGAAGAGGCTGATTATTTATTTTACCCAAGCGTGGATGAAATGTATCCTGGTCAAGCTTCCATTTCTATATCGGTCACTAACCGTGTAGATGTGCTTTGTGGAGCCAAGCGTCCAGGTCATTTTGACGGTGTTGCAACAGTCCTAACAAAACTGTTTCATCTTGTACAGCCTAAGCGAGCATACTTTGGGAAAAAGGATGCTCAGCAAGTAGCCGTGGTGCATGGATTGATTACTGATTTTAAGTTCCCAATTGAGCTCGTAGCGGTTGATACGGTGCGAGAAGACGATGGCCTTGCTAAAAGTTCAAGAAATGTGAACTTGCTAGATGCTGAGCGTAACGAAGCGCCTGCTTTGTATCGAAGTCTACAAGAAGCGAAGCAATTAGTTGAAAGCGGTGAGCGTGACGTTGCGACAATTAAAGCGCAGATTGAAAGAACGATTAAAAATAATACGAGCGGTACAATAGATTACGTAGCGATTTATTCTTACCCTGAGCTAAAGCCTCTAAATAAGCTAGATGGACAGGTTATTATTGCGCTCGCTATACAATTCTCTAAAGCTCGATTAATTGATAATATTATTATGGCAATCTGACCATAGAAAGAGGGTTTCCTGATGTTTCGAACAATGATGAACGCAAAAATTCATAGAGCACATGTGACAGAAGCAAATTTAAACTATGTGGGAAGTATTACGATTGATGAAGATTTAATTGATGCTGTAGGTATCCAGCCAAATGAAAAAGTACAAATCGTGAACAATAACAATGGTGCTCGCCTAGAGACGTATGTTATACCGGGAGAGAGAGGCAGCGGAGTAGTTTGTTTAAACGGTGCGGCAGCACGTCTCGTACAGCCCGGAGATGTTGTTATTATTATCTCTTATGTACTAGTAGCAGAAGAAAAAGTAGCTGATCATCATCCAACAGTAGCCATCATGGATGAACAGAACAAAATTAAACAATTGCTTAAACAAGAGCCAGCTGGTACAATTTTATAATATTATCCCCCTTAATCGAGGGGGATTTTTTTGAGCGAATAGAAGCTCTACATAAGTAGTTTCGTATAGAAGCAGGTATTTTCTTTTATACTATAAGAACAGGCAGGTGAGGTCATGATGATGGATAAGCGCTTTGTTGTTGTTGATTTAGAGACGACAGGACATTCTCCAAAACAAGGAGATCAAATTATTCAATTTGCAGCCGTGGTTGTTGAAAACGGCCGAATAGTTGAGCGTTTCTCAACGTTTTTGAACCCCAATGTACCAATTCCTCCTTTTATTTCACAACTGACAAATATTCATCAAAACATGGTTGAAGGTGCCCCGACGTTTGAGGATATTTCCGAGAAAATTATTGAGCTGTTAGAAGATGCTTATTTTGTAGCACATAACGTTGCTTTTGACCTTAATTTCCTCCAGGAGTCATTAGCTCAAAATGGATACGATAAGCTGTATCCGTCCACGGTGGATACGGTGGAATTAGCGCGTATGCTTCTCCCTACAGTAGAGGGGTATAAGCTCAACCAGCTTGCTGAGTATTTAAATTTAAATCATGATCAGCCTCATCAAGCAGACAGTGATGCTGAAGTGACGGCGAAAATCTTACTATTATTAATGGAAAAGTTAAATGGTCTTCCACTTGCAACATTAAAGCAGCTATATACGCTGTCTTTGCATTTAAAAAGTGAGATTGGTGAGTTAATTCAAGGTATAATGAATCAAAAGAAAGATGATTATCATGAAGGATATGATTTTGTTCATGGCTTAGCGCTAAAAAAGCAAAAGCCTGTTGTGAAGCCATCGGAAGTTCTTGTTACATATGAGGAATTTCAAGAGCAAAAAGAAAATTTAGCGTCAGTGTTTAGCACATTTGAAAAGAGAACGGGTCAAGAGCAAATGATGAATGCTGTCCATGAAAGCTTAACGGATAACGAGCATGCGCTTATTGAAGCGGGAACTGGTATTGGAAAAACGATTGCTTATTTAATTCCGGCTGCTTTTTATGCTCAGCAGCATAAAAGGCCTATCGTTGTTTCAACGCATACCGTAACGTTACAGCAACAGCTAATGGAAAGAGATATACCTATGTTAAAAAAGCTTATGCCGTTTGAATTAAACGCAGCAGTTTTAAAGGGGCGTGAGCATTATCTTAGCATTCGAAAATTCAATCAGTTTTTAAAAGAGCGCAATCATAACTATGACGTTATTTTAACAAAAGCCAAACTATTGATTTGGCTTACGGAGACGGAGACAGGAGATGTTGATGAAATCAACTTGCCGTCCGGTGGAAAGCTATTTTGGGAACAGCTGAACGAAAGCAATCCTTCCCATTTAGACTTTAAGCATCCTTGGAATCAACATTCTTTTTATAATCGTGCACAGGCTCGTGCAGCACAAGCTCAGATTATCATTACAAATCACAGGCTTCTTTTATTAGATGTGGTTAGCAAGCGAAATTTACTTCCAAGCTATGAGCAAGTTGTAATTGATGAAGCTCATCACTTTGACACCATTGCAAGTGAAGAGCTTGGTGGAAGGCTTGATTATTTTTCTATTCATGCTCTATTAAGCAGAATAGGCTTGTTAGAAGATAAGGGGTTATTAAACAAAGTACATAAGCTTTGTCAGAAACATGATATAGGGCTAAATGCAAAAAAACTAGAAGAGCTGCTAGAGAAGCTTCGTATTGAATGTGATGACTTATTTCGTCTTGTCCATGCATATGTAATGAAAAAAAATAAGCAAACGGATAGTGAAATTGGACGAGTAAGCTATCGTTATAATGTTCAAGAAGAGAACAATCTTCATTGGCATACCATCCAGGAACAGGCATCTCGAGTGCGTTTTTTAATGAATGATATTTTATCTCTTTTACATGCTGATTTTCAGGTGGTGGATTCCTATCACGAGCAGCTTACAAAAAGAGAACAGTCTCATATTCACGAGTTGACAAGCGCAATTGAACAATTTCATCATCTGTCAAGCGAGCTTGCAGACTTTTTCTTTCAAACACATCTTGAAGAGGTGACATGGATTGAAATAGAGCCAAAAGGAGCAGCAAACGCTACTTTTTTATATCGTCAACCGCTTTCGGTGGCGGACACGTTAGCAGATACGTTTTTTGCGAAAAAGAAAAGCGTTATACTAACTTCTGCTACGCTAACAGTGAATCATTCTTTTTCTTATATTATTGAACAGCTTGGGTTGTATGATTTTCAACCACTGCAAATGACGATACCATCTCCTTTTGACTATCGAAAACAGGCAAAGGTATATATTCCAAAAGATATGCCAGCTGTAAATGATGTGACGCTTGAAGAGTATAGTGCGATTATGGCAGAAAGTATCTTAGATATTGCATCTATCACAAAAGGGCGCATGCTTGTACTATTTACCTCTTATGAAATGTTAAAGATGACCTATCAGTATATGAAAGAATTAAATGATTTAGAGGAATTTGTTATCCTTGGTCAAGGAGTGACAACGCGTAATCGAAATCGATTACTAAAAGACTTTGCGCAGTTTTCACAATCTATTTTACTAGGAACGAACAGCTTGTGGGAAGGTATTGACCTCCCTGGTGAACTGGTATCTAGTCTCATCATTGTTCGCTTACCTTTTGCGTCACCACGACACCCATTTCTAAAAGCAAAATTTGAGCAGCTGCGAAAAGAAGGGAAAAATCCATTTATGGATTATTCGCTCCCTCAAGCTGTCATTCGTTTTAAGCAGGGATTCGGAAGACTAATTCGAACTAAGCAAGATAAAGGATCTATCTTTATTTTAGATAACCGCATGATTACAACGATGTATGGCTCTCATTTTCTTCATTCTTTGCCAGATGTAGATATCGTAAGTGAATCATTCTCAGTAGCGCTCCACGATTTTGAAACATGGTGGATGTCAAAGAGGCTTTAGCACGGAATGTGCTAAAGCTTTTTTTGCATAGCTTTTCTTGTAGATGTACACCCTAATAGTGGAAAACAAAGGAAGTGAGTGTGTTTAACATGATTAAACGAAATATGTTAATATGGGCAGTTTGCCTGTGCTTGTTCAGCAATGCTTGCATTGTTCAGGGAGCTAGTCAAGTAGACTTTAGCCTCAAAGAGGACGAAGCAGCAATTTCCTTTTTTCCTTTATTCGATGGAGAAGCCACACTTGTACAAGACGGGACGAATCGCGTTATTCTAATTAATACAGGCAGTAAACGATCGCGAAAAGAGCTAGCTTATTGGCTGGATTTTTACCATATTAAGCAAATTAACCAAGTGATTATTACAAAGCAAAGCGAGAAATACAACGGAAATGTTGATTGGGTTACAAAGCAATATCAGGTAGAAGAATTAATTGTGCCTAAAGGCTCAAAAGAATTACAAACTCAGCATACCACTATGTGGAAAACTAAGGATATGTATCAGCTATCAAAACATATTCATGTATCCGTTCTTTATCATGAAGAAGAAAATTTCCCTTCCATGGATTTTATAGTAGCATTTGGAGAACATCAAATGCTTTATATGAGTAGCCCTGCATCTACTATTGAGCAGCATTTGCTTATGAAGCCAGTAAGAAAAATAGACTTGATTAAACTCGCAAATTTTGGTGAAGGTGAGCCGTTATCAGAGCCGTTTTTAAAACAGCTAAACCCACAAATTGGTGTCTTATTCTCAAAAGAAAATCGCACCATTCATCCTGACCTTGCATCAAGGTTAACGGATGGCTGGATCGAGTTATACGATACAAATAAAAGGGAATCGCTTTCTATTAAAATGTCACCTACGATTTATGATGTTATGAAATTTAAGAAGACGACCTAAATTTCTTTTGCAAAAGAAAGAGAGATAATTATAATAAAAATAGAGAGGTTTTAGCTATAGCAGAGCGAGTTTTCCTAGCTTGATTTTATGTTTAGATAGGGAATACAATAGCCCAAAAGCTAAGCCGTGTGTTATGATAAACAGATAATCATTTATTTAGAGGTGTTTGGTAAGAGGAGGAACAACATGGAAAGCAAAATTGAAGTTTTATCAACCGTTCGCATTGAGCATTCTTCTGATTTATATAAAATAGTGGACAGCTTAAATCGAACGTTAAAAAAGAAAGATTTAATGTTTGGACTAGCATTAGACCAAGAAGATCAAAGTAAAGCAATTTTTACGATTTATCGTACATAAGTAGGGATAAGATGAAAAAGTGGTTTATTGGAATTGTTGTTATGGTATGTTTAGTAGCAGGGTGGCAAACCCATTCAATTTATAAAGCGGCTGTAAACGATGTACAAGTTGACGAGAAAAAGGCATCAGCCAAGGCAAAAGAAGATTTTAATCTAAAATCTGTGACGAGTACACAAGCATATTTTGGAGACCATACATTTTATGTAGTAGAAGGTATTAACGATAAAAATGAAGATGTTATCGCTTGGGTACCAAAAAGTCAAAAACAAAAAGCGGTGTTAAAAAAAGTAGCCGATGGAATTTCAAAAGAACAAGCTATAGAAATTGTTCAAAGAGATCGAAATCCGAAAGAAATTAAATCAGTCCGACTAGGAATTGAAAATGAAAAGCCGCTATGGGAAGTTACCTATATTGATCAAGAGGAAAAACATTTAACTTATTATTATATTGATTTTACAAGCGGGGAGTTTATGAAGCGATATAGCTTAACAAAACCTGAATGAGTTTATTTATAACGTATGTTTATGCATACGTGTTATAAAACGCTTTGCATCTTAGAGTAAAGCAAAATTGTTGCTATGATCAGCTTTACATAGCTGGTTATAGCCGTAGTTCATAGGGGGAGATTTTAGTGAAATTAGCAAAACGTGTATCAGCTTTAACACCATCATCGACATTGGCTATTACAGCCAAAGCAAAAGAGCTTAAAGCCGCAGGACATGATGTCATTGGCTTAGGTGCAGGTGAACCAGATTTTAATACGCCGCAGCATATACTAGAAGCATCTGTAAAAGCAATGAATGAGGGCCAAACAAAGTATACACCTGCAGGCGGACTTATGCCTTTAAAAGACGCAATTATTGAAAAGTTTAAGCGTGACCAGAACTTAACATACAAGTCATCTGAAGTTATCGTATGTTCAGGCGCAAAGCATGCTTTGTATACATTATTTCAAGTGATTTTAGATGAGGGAGATGAAGTTATCATTCCAACTCCTTACTGGGTAAGTTATCCTGAGCAAGTCAAGCTAGCAGAAGGTACACCGGTTTATGTCGAAGGTTCTGAAAATAATGAATTTAAAATTACGCCCGCACAGCTAGAGTCAGTTATTACTAGTAAAACAAAAGCCGTAATCTTAAACTCACCAAGTAATCCAACAGGTATGATTTATACGCGTGAAGAGCTAGAAGCACTCGGTGAGGTTTGCTTAAAGCATGATGTGCTAATCGTATCAGATGAAATCTATGAAAAATTAGTATATGGTGGTGCAGAGCACGTTTCGATTGCAGAATTATCACCAGCGCTCAAAGAGCAAACCGTTATTATCAATGGGGTATCTAAATCGCACTCAATGACAGGATGGCGTATTGGTTATGCAGCTGGTAACGAGACAATCATAAAGGCAATGACGAACCTAGCGAGTCACAGCACATCTAACCCAACTTCAATTGCTCAATATGCAACAATTGCAGCTTATAACGGAACGCAAGAGCCCGTGGAAATGATGCGCAAAGCCTTTGAAGAGCGTTTAAACGTAATTCATAAACAACTTAATGACATTCCTGGTTTCTCTTGTTTAAAGCCTCAAGGTGCATTCTATTTGTTCCCTAACGCTATTGAAGCTGCTAGACTAACAGGGTTTGAAACGGTAGATGCTTGGGTAGAAGCGATTTTAGAAGAAGAAAAAGTAGCACTTGTTCCAGGTTCAGGATTCGGTTCTCCTGAAAATGTTCGTTTATCCTACGCTACTTCGCTTGAACTATTGGAAAAAGCAGTGGCGCGAATTGCGTCATTTATGGCAAGACACATGAAATAAAGTAATGGAGAGCGGCTTCTGTAGAAGCCGCTCTTTTATTGACAATGTCATAAGTTTCCCGTGATTGTTACTTGTTATTGTGAGTGTCGAAATGTATAATAGGGTGGCATACATAATTAAAGGATGTAAGTTTTTTGGAGGGATTTTAATCGTGAAAATTACGATTTCTGAAGCAAGTAAGCACGTTGGAAAAGAAGTAACAATTGGTGCTTGGTTAGCAAATAAACGTTCAAGTGGTAAAATCGCATTCCTACAGCTTCGAGACGGCTCTGGATTTATTCAAGGGGTTGTTGTAAAGGCAGAAGTAGGGGAAGATGTTTTCAAAAAGGCAAAAGCATTAACGCAAGAATCTTCTTTATACGTAACAGGAACTGTTCAAGAAGATGAGCGTTCACCTTTTGGATATGAATTAACAGTAACGGATGTAGAAGTTATTCATGAAGCAGTTGACTATCCAATTACGCCAAAAGAACACGGAACAGAGTTTTTAATGGACAACCGTCACTTATGGTTACGCTCAAAGCGTCAACACGCTGTAATGAAAGTTCGTAACGAAATTATTCGTGCAACGTACGAATTCTTTAATGATAATGGGTTTACAAAAGTAGATCCTCCAATCTTAACGGGAAGTGCGCCAGAAGGTACAACAGAACTTTTCCATACGAAGTACTTCGATGAAGATGCATTCCTTTCACAAAGTGGCCAACTTTATATGGAAGCAGCTGCAATGGCACTTGGAAAAGTATTTTCATTTGGTCCAACATTCCGTGCAGAAAAGTCAAAAACGCGTCGTCATTTAATTGAATTCTGGATGATTGAGCCTGAAATGGCATTCTACCAGTTTGAAGATAGCTTAAAGGTACAAGAAGAATATGTATCACACGTGGTTCAATCAGTACTAGAAAATTGTAAGCTAGAATTAAATGTTCTAGGTCGAGATACGTCTAAATTAGAACAAATTAAAGCTCCGTTCCCACGTATTACGTATGATGATGCGTTGAAATTTTTACATGAAAAAGGATTCGATGATATTCAGTGGGGAGATGACTTTGGTTCACCACACGAAACGGCTATCGCAGAAAGCTATGATAAGCCAGTGTTTATCACGCATTATCCAACATCATTAAAACCATTCTACATGCAGCCAGACCCAACAAATGGAGATGTAGTATTATGTGCAGATTTAATTGCTCCTGAAGGTTATGGTGAAATTATTGGTGGATCAGAGCGTATCCACGATCAAGAATTACTAGCTCAGCGCGTAGCAGAACATGAGCTAGATACAGAAACGTATAAATGGTATTTAGAGCTTCGTAAGTACGGATCAGTTCCACACTCTGGGTTCGGGTTAGGACTTGAGCGTACGGTAGCATGGATTAGTGGCGTTGAGCACGTTCGTGAAACCATTCCATTCCCACGTCTATTAAACCGTCTGTATCCTTAATAGAAGCGAAGTGACTTTGTATACAAAATTGTTACACTAGAAAAAGGTGGCATGACGCCATCTTTTTCTAATCAATGTTGTTACGCATTAAATAAACGTCCACCCTTTCTAAAAAACGGTGGATTTTTATTTGTTTTATGGTGAAAGTTTTCCTAAACAGTTTTTCGTTTTCACCTATCCTTCGTGATATACTAACTTTAGAGGTGTTCCAAAATGAAAAAAGATGATATGATTGCATGGTTTGAGCAAGGCTCTATTTCTATTCCAAAGCTATTGTTTAATCACTATAGCGATCTAGGCTTAGATGAAACAGAATTTATGATGCTAATGCATCTTAATGTATTTATTGATAGTGGTGAATACTTTCCCACTCCACATGATCTCTCTGCAAAAATGAGTGTCTCCACGACAAAGTGTATGGAAGTACTTCGAAATCTTATTCAAAAAGGTGTTCTAACGATTGAACAGCTCGATGATTCCTCTTCGGTTATTTCCGAGCAATATTCTCTTAAACCACTTTGGGGAAAGCTAATTAATTTATTGATGAAGGAAAATCAAAATGAAGTGCAGCAAGTGCAGGAGCAGGAAGAGATAAATTTATATTCGATTTTTGAAAAAGAGTTTGGTCGTCCGCTTTCGCCGTTTGAATGCGAAACGTTAGCTATGTGGGTAGACCAAGATCATCATGATCCAATCATTATTAAAACAGCTCTTCGTGAATCAGTTATGTCCGGAAAATTAAATTTTCGATACATTGACCGCATCTTGTTTGAGTGGAAGAAGAATGGTATTAAAACCATCGACCAGGCACGAGCGCATAGTCAAAAATTTAGGCAACATCAACAACCTAAAAGTCAGAAGCCTTCCCAATCTCAAAATTCCTCAGCTGTTCCATTTTTCAACTGGCTTGAACAGTAATAAACTCCATTACTAAGAGTGGTTAACGGAAGAGGAAAGCTGATTTAATTTCAGGCGTGTCCTGATGTTAAATCAGCTTTTTTAGCATGATAATACATACTAAGATAAAAAGGGGTGAAAAGCTAAAACAAATTAAGGTTGTTTTAGCAAGCTATGTTAAATCTAACACAAATTCGTCACTGTTTAGACGTAATGGCAGAAATGTTTCCTGATGCACACTGTGAATTAAATCATAAAAATCCATTTGAGCTAGTGATTGCAGTTGCTCTATCCGCTCAGTGTACGGATGCGCTTGTAAATAGAGTGACAAAAGAACTGTTTCAAAAATATCAAACACCAGAAGATTATCTAGCTGTTTCATTAGAAGAGCTTCAGCAAGACATTCGTTCAATAGGACTTTATCGGAACAAAGCAAAAAATATTCGAAAGCTGTGTGAGCTTTTAATTCATGAGTACAACGGTGAAGTACCACAAGACAGAGATGAGCTTACTAAGCTTCCTGGAGTGGGCCGAAAGACAGCTAATGTCGTCGTTTCCGTTGCTTTTGGTATTCCTGCTATTGCCGTTGATACGCACGTGGAACGAGTTAGTAAAAGACTTGGTATTTGTCGCTGGAAGGATTCAGTATTAGAAGTAGAAAAAACGTTGATGCGAAAGGTGCCAAAAGAAGAGTGGGGAGTTACTCATCACCGCTTAATTTTCTTTGGCCGCTATCACTGTAAAGCGCAGGCTCCTCAATGTCCCACTTGTCCATTGCTGGAGCTGTGTCGAGAAGGAAAAAAACGAATGAAGGCGAGAGGTGAGCATGCTATCAAAGGTTAAAGTGCCACCTGAATTTAAGCGTGATCCATTTTTTTTCGCACAAGATGTTATTGTGTTTCAGTCGCCGTTGCTGAGGGGGGAGACACATCAGCAACCAGCCTTTATCTATGACATAGTAGCGAAAGAAGAAGAGCTTTTAGAAGCTCCATGGAATTCATTAGAAGATTGTATCCCATCGTTATTTATAGAATGGAAGAACCAAGAGAAAATACTACACGAACAATTTTCTATACGTAAAGTGACAAATGCAAAAGAGGTAATTACGGAATGGAGTGGGAGATTTTTAAGTGCGCTGTTTTGGATTAATGGGAGGTCTATTCAAGGTCTTACAGCACTGGAAGCTGATATTCAAAAGCTTACATACAAGCCAGTGAACACGTCTGAGCGTCTACTATTTCTGTTGAAAAAGCCTGGAATGTATCACTCATTCGTTCAGCTTAGTGAACTATATAAGGAATTACAAAAGCAGTATGCCATTAAGCGTATACGCTTAAAAAAATAAACCGCTCACGATGAGCGGTTTATTTTTATTCATTTTCAGTTTGTTGATCTGGAGTAGCAGGAGGCTGTTGGTTGTTTCCTTGGCCGTTACCGTTGCCGTTATTTCCATTATTGTCATTATTGCCGTTCCCATTACCATTCCCGTTGTTTCCATTATTACCGTTTCCAGGTTGGCTAGGTGGTTGACTTGGATTTTCAGTTTCTGGCTGCTCACCTTGATCAGGGTTTTGTGAATTGTCATTGTCTGGCTGATCGGTGTCTTCACCATCATTTTCATCTTCAGGACGCGTTCCCTCATCAGGGTTTTGCCCTTCATCACCAGGCTGAGATTCGTCATTCTCTTCAGGCTCTTCTTCAGCAGATTGTGGTACCTTTACGGAAGCACTTGCACTGCCTGCATTATTTGTACTTAAACTGAAGCTATAGGTCGCACCTGGAGTAGGTGATGGGATAGATGTACTGCCAGCACTTCCTTTATCAGCTAATGTTTGGCTTGCACCATCAGAAGAAGTCATATTGACGGTAAACTCTGTTTCATCATCTCCACCTGACCAGTTAACGTTAATTGCATTAGAACCTTCGCTGAAGGAAGCCGAAAGTTTTGCTTTTTCTTCTTTCGCTTCTTTTTCTTTCTTTTCTTTCTCTTTTTCTACAAAGATTTGAGAAACTTTCGTTGGCTCTGTGCCTCGTACAAAGTATTCATACGTAATTGAATCTTTTGGAGTTGCACCACTTGGTTTCTTCACATCTTTACTTGAGACTTTTTCAACAGCACGTTTTACAACACTATCAGGCTGTTTAAAGCTACCTTTTTCTTCACCTTGAGATACGTGTGTAATAACCTGCTTGAAAATATTTTTTGCCATAGCTTTTTCATTTTCACTATAAATATAGCCGTCGGAATTCTTTTCGTATCCTGTCCAAACTGAAACCGTGTACTTTGGAGTAAAGCCTGAGAACCAAACGTCTTTTACGCCGCCTTCAGGAATATTAAAGCTTGCTTTTTCCTTTGCATCAAAGTTAGATGTTCCAGTTTTACCTGCGATTTCTAAGCCAGGTACACGAGCTGCGCGTGCCGTTCCGTACGGTGCTTCAACAACAGATTTCATCATGTCTGTTACCATAAACGCCGTGTAGTCTTGCATTGCACGTTTAGGCTTTGGTGATAGATCTAATTCTGTACCATCAGAGAACTTCACTTTTGTTACCGTATAAGGTTTTGTGAACATTCCTTCGTTAGCAAACGCACTGTAAGCACCTGCTAGTTCCATTGGCGTAACACCTTCAGTAAATCCACCGATAGAAAACGCTTCGGCAAACTTCTCACCGCTAGATTCGCCAAGCTCAAGTCCTAGGCCTTCTCCAAATTCTTGTGCTTTATCAGCTCCCACGGCTTGGAAGGCTTTTAAAGCAGGGATATTTAAAGAACGTCCTAGCGCTTCACGAGCAGATACCCAGCCCTTATAGTTGCGGCTGAAGTTTCGGATTTGTGTACCGTTTGAGTATTGATGAGGTTCATCTTTGATTGGTTCTGCGGTAGACCATTTTAAATACTCAACGGCAGGTCCGTAGTCAAGAACCGGTTTAATTGTTGAACCTGGTTGACGCTCGATGTCAGTAGCAAAGTTTAAACCTCCAGCTACACGATTACGACCTCCACCGATTGCTTCAACTGCACCTGTCTCATTGTCTAACACGACAAGACCGGCTTGGAACTTATCGTTAGGGAAGGTGACAATTTGATTATTCATTAATTGATCAACATAATCTTGTGCGTCCACGTCAAGCGTTGTGTAGATTTCTAATCCAGAAGAAGAGACGTTAGCATCTGTTTTTTCTTGTACTTCTTCAATGACCTGGTCGATGAACACATCATATTTTGACGTTTTTTCGTTTTGTTCAACTAAATTTGCCTGCACATCAACTTGCTTTGCTTGATCTGCTTCAGCTTGCGTAATAAATCCGTTTTTAGCCATTAAATTTAATACTGTGTTACGGCGTTTTGTAGCATTCTCTGGGTTTTTATACGGATTATATGTTGACGGTGCTTTTGGCAATCCAGCGAGCATAGCGGCTTGATCAACTGTTAAATCGTTTAAATCAGTCACGCCGTAGAACGTTTCTGCTGCTTTTGCGATACCGTATACTTCTCCAGTCGAGAAGTAAATTTTGTTTAAATACATTTCAAGAATTTGCTGTTTTGAATATTTGCGCTCTAGCTGATAAGAAAGCCACATTTCTTGCACTTTACGCTTTACAGTTTTTTCAGGTGATAAGAATGAATTTTTAACAACCTGCTGCGTAATGGTACTTGCGCCTTCTGAACCAAAGCCTTCTTTAAAGTTGGCTACTACAGCGCCACCAATTCGATAAAAGTCAATTCCATGGTGTTTATAAAAGCGAACATCTTCGGTTGCAATGAACGCATTTTTAACAGTCTGAGGAATTTCATCATATTGTACGTATGTACGCTTTTCGCCTCCGACTTCTTTAATGACTGTTTTTCCATCGTTTGCGTAAATTTTAGATGAAAACGAGTCTTTTAAAACAGAGTCGTCAACTTTAGGTGCATCGCTTATTAAAGCGAAAAATGTTCCAACACCAGCTATCAGTCCAATAATACCTAAAATGAAGACTGCAGCAACAATCTTGCGGAAAATGCCGCCTTTTTTCTTTTCCTTTTTCTTGTTTCCTTGTGGTTTGTTCGTTTGTTTGTTGTCATTCATTGCTCGTCTTCGTTCTTCACGCGAGCGATAATTATCTGACATAAAAGCTCCTACCTTTCAAACAATTGTAAGAGAATGATTTCCGTAAACATATATATCATACTCTTAAAAATACAATTTATCTATAGTTTTTATGTAATCGATTCTGGGATGGTAACCAAGTTCGATTAAATGTCCTTTTTTTTCAATATCGGCTTTTGGAATGGATTTTCGTCCATCTTTTTTCATATCTTGCCAATAGGGAAAAAGGGACGGTGCTTCAAAAAGGTATATTTCTTCCAAAGAAGTAAACATTAATATAACGAAAGAGATTCCATTTTGTTTCACGATTTGGTGCATATGTTGAATTTGATGTTCGTGAAAATTTCGTAAGGGAAAAGACGTTTTATTTTTTGTTTCCTTTGCTTCGAAATCAATATATTTCCCGTTATATACCCCGTTGTAATCCGTTGTAGAAGCTTGTTTAAAATAAGCCTCTTTAATAACGGCAGCACTTCGCTTAGGATAGTCAACGTTCACAATCTGAATCGGTGTGGGTTTCTTGTGAATCACTGCTATTCCTTGTGTCAAATAATACTCATTTGTTTCATTTAAATCCTCTTCCAAAGTCATACCTCGATTACTGTATACCGGCTCAACTTTGGCCCGGGAAGGACTGTTGGGATGTTTAGCAGGGTTATATGCTTTTCCGTTAGGATAACGAATCACACACCATCACTCCTTTGCTTAATTTCACACACGCACACTCTATTATACCAAATTTCACTTGAGATAGAATGAAAACATACTTAGTGTTCATACCAAATGTAAAGGAAGAAAGCAGCATGTTGACAAGCTTTGAACAGCAAGTAGTTGATATAATTAAGCGTAAAACAAAACAGCTGAACATTGATAATATATCAAGAACAGAAGCTTACGCAACTTTTTACAATAATCACCCTGAAATAAAGTGGTCGTTTCTAGCTAGCATGGTCTCACGAAACGCAGGCTGGAATATGTGTGATTTGCAGGGAAAGTGGTTTCCTGAGCTTCTATCTACGGAAACGCGAGATTTATTATTCTTAACGTACGAGCGAGCAAATTGGCTCATCTTTCAAGACGCTTTTCCGCAGCTTTTGTTATACGAAGTGTCAAAACAGCACGAGAAGCCTTATTTTCATCTTCTCCAATATTTTTATGTATCTCCATTCATGTACGAAAAATGGACTGCCTTTTGGGGAGAGAAAAGAGAAATTGAGCTCATGCATGCTCTCATTATTAATGAACAGCATATTATCGAGCCGGCAGTAGTAGAACATCCTTTCTATCAAAAGAAAGTGTTTCACCGCTTACTATTTCATTTTCAGGATTCTCTACATTTCAGCTCTGTTTTATTTCCTACAATAGAAGGTGAAATCTATGGGTGTTCTGTACATAGTTTCACCAAAGTAGATGAGCGAATTAAGCTTGGTAAAAAGCTTGGTGAACTGCTGTTTTCACAAGCTTTGTATCCAAAATTTCTTCAGTTTTCAATGTCCACTGTTCATACGGGATCACGTGTTGACTATGAACAGTACATATTTCATTCAAAAAAAAGAGATACACCTTATTTACGAACAACGTTTCCAATTGTTTCACATCATGAGAAAAAAAGAGCACAGTGGGAAATTTCAAAGCGTAAAGAGAAGAAACTGATGAAGGAGCTTAATTTATCTTTACCTACACCGATTACGGAGTGGTACCAAAATAAACAGAAGCAGCTGCATGTCTTGGTAGGAATAAAGAAGTTTTTTAGGTAGAAAAAGCTGTTTTGTATAAACAGCTTTTTCTATCTAGGTGGACATATTACGTAGACGGACGGTTTGGTCCGTTTAATTTTTTAGGGTCACCAAATGTTTTTGTTTCAGGTTTGTTTTTTGGTTGTTTTTGTTCATGCTTATTTGCCACTTCTTACACCTCCAACTGAATGTTGTAACAAAGTTGACTGCACATACAATACGTATTTCTTGCACAATCTAGTCATAGTGTTTTCACTCATCTCTGTTTCAATTCGTGCAAATTAAAACATTTTCTGCGTAAAACATCTTTCTTTGCCGAATGGAAACTAGTTTTGTCATGTATGAAGGTAGATTAAAAATAAAAAGAGAATAGGTAGTTAAACAAAAAGTTGGAGGGATGGCTATGAAGCTGAAAATGGTAAATACGAACGAAGTGTTAAGTTTATTCGATAATGTATTAGAGCAAATAGATGTTGTAGAAGATACATTATCTTCACAAGTTAATGAAGCGTTTACTGCTTGTGAAGAAGCGTATAGCAATCACGTTCAGCGTATTGACCAGTCGTTACGAGAAATTGAAGCTGCAGCCTATGAAATCCCACCTCAATCAGAATGGCGGAGAAGAGAAGTACTACTACGTACAGTGTAACGATAATTTATGGTACAATGTCATCGTTGAGGTGACAAATATGAATTCAATGATTGAAGCAACAAAAGTACTACATCACTATAACGAGTTAGCTCTTACTCGTTTATCTAATATTAAAAGTAAGTCAGAGTATGAGGTGAATTTCTTTGGAGAAGTCAAACCATATGTTGATCAGTTTTTTAATGAGTTAGACATGTGGACGGATCTTGTTACCAAGTGGCTTAAAGAAACAAAGCCTAAATATATTCACATTAATCAAGTGGATACTCTTCGTGAAAACTTGCAAAACGTAGTGCTCCAGTCTTTTTATCAAGAGACGCGAGACAAGCGCTTTAAGCAAATGTATCAGTCAAATAAGTACGTATTAGAGTCCATTCTAATGAATGATTAAACAGTAAAAGCCTAAAAGTGTATTTACACTTTTAGGCTTTTACTGTTTTGTAATTAAATTAATCGTTGTCTTTTTGCACGTGGATGCTAACGGCAGGATCGTCTTCCGTACCGACTGTATTAATTACATAATCGACTTTTTGAGTATGTTTTGGTGCAACGTGCTGTCCTGATTGCGAAACGGTTGGTTCATGGCCTTGCTTTTTATGATTAAAGTGTTTTCCTCGACTCATGGAAATTCCTCCTTGAAATGAAATGGACGATCTTTTTTAATATGCCTCACAGTAGAGAGGAGTATAAGTAGCTAAATATAGAAAAGCCCTCAGACAATCGGCTGAGGGCAATGTAGTACAGTTAATTCTCGTGTGCAAATTCGGGTTTTGAAGCTCCGATTTGTTCCAGCTCACGAACGGCGATTTTATAATCGGATAGTGTTAAACAACCTTTTAAATACTGCTGCTGCGCGAAGTCTAGCAGCTCATTACTTGAAGTTGGCTCATATTGTTTTTTAGCCATAAAAGCTTGTTGAAGCTCGTTCACATACATGTAAATTCACTCCTTATCCCCATTTTGTGTGCTTGTCTTGTTAGCATCACTTATAATTATCGTAACATAGATTGAAATTATCTCGTTTTTTTGAAAAATTTAAACTTTCGACAGAAACTAACATTTTTCACAACTTTCTTCTAAATATAAAGTGAAAAATAAAAGGCGTAGTGCGTCACCACAGATTGAGTACCCACATACCATATAATAAAATTTTTAAAAGGGGGCAGCGAGCCAGTATGTATAATCAACAGAATCCTTATCCATATTACATGCAGAATCAATGGGAAGAAGAACGGTTTGATTTAAGTCAGGTGTACCCATTTCCAGAATACCATCAGCAGCCATGGCATCATACACAGTTGCCGCAACAGCCTTATGCTCAAGTTCCACCTCAAATGCAATATGTAAACAATCAACAGCAATATCCTTTTTATCAAAATGGAATGCCTTTTCCAAATCCTTATCCAAAAGGTAATCAGCAAATGAAGCAGCAGCCTAACCAATTTCAGTCGTTAATGTCTCAATTTAAATCTTCAGACGGGAATTACGACGTCAATAAAATGATGAATACCGCGGGGCAAATGATGGGAGCAATGAATCAATTAACAACTTTAGTAAAAGGGTTTACTGGTATCTTTAAAATATAAAAAGTTGTACAGCATGTAAAAGGAATAAAAGAGCTCTACAAGAAGCGATAATGCCTTGTAGAGCATGTAATAGTTTATCTAAAGAAGCGGTTAAATGGGTGATTACAGAAGCAAGGAGAATGGTGACATTTTTTAACTGGTTTTTTGCCTGTGATTGGATGTTTCGTTAAGTTAGGTAAGTGTAAATGACCAGTTTTTTTCTTATGACCTGATTTTTTTGAAGAATGGTTCTCTTTTTTGTGAGAACGTTTAAATGTTTGAGTAGAACGGTGCTTTTTATGAGAGTGCTTTGTGGAGTGAGAATGTTTTTTGCAAGAACGGTGCTTTTTATGAGAGTGCTTTGTGGAGTGAGAATGCTTTTTACAAGAACGGTGCTTTTTATGAGAGTGCTTTGTGGAGTGAGAATGTTTTTTACAAGAACGGTGCTTTTTATGAGAGTGCTTTGTGGAGTGAGAATGTTTTTTACAAGAACGGTGCTTTTTATGAGAGTGCTTTGTGGAGTGAGAATATTTTTTACAAGAACGGTACTTTTTATGAGAGTGCTTTGTGGAGTGAGAGTGTTTTTTACAAGAACGGTGCTTTTTATGAGAGTGCTTTGTGGAGTGAGAATGTTTTTTGCAAGAACGCTTAGATGTGTGGGAGTGCTTTTCTTTACAGAAGCACGTTACTTTTCTGTAAGTACGTGATCTTTTTGTACAGTACTTGTTTTCCGTTCTTTTATTTGTTTTCTTTTCTGTTTTTTTCTCCGTCTTTTTATGAGAATGAGCTGTTTTTTCCTCCATCTTTTTATGAGAATGAGCTGTTTTTTTAGATGAACGTTTAGAGCAGTGACCTTTTGGTTCTTGATACATAAATTTGCCTAAATCTGATTTTTGTAAAGATTCAGCAGCTTTACGAATACGCTTAGATTGAATATACAATCTAAAAACCTCCTTATAGAAACCATTTTTTGCTTTCACCATAAGATACGCTTAAAGCACAGTACTTGCTATGAGGTAAACGTGGAATTTTAAGAAATAAGCAAGGAGTTTCTAGCATCTCATTAGGAGAGGAGCTCATATAATTTAAAATGTATCTAAAAGGAGGGAACGAGATGGGAATTGTCACCTATTCTGTTTTTGCTAATGTTCGGGATTTTAAAGAGTTAAAAGCTGATATTTGGTCTGAAGATGCAATACCTGCAGTGATGAAAGTCCATAAAAAAAGGTATGAAATTGGTTTAACCTTAAGGGGATCACACATTCGAGAAATGAGAAAGAAATCGTACTATGTGGAGTTTTATTCACCAAAGAAATTTGGGCAAACCAACGAAATTCATCTCAATGCAGAATACAAAGATCCCTCGTTAGTTCGAAATAAGCTATCGCTGGATTTCTTTTCAGATCTTGGCGTACTATCACCTAAATCACAGTTTGTTCATCTTACCATTAACGGGAAAAATGAAGGCGTGTATTTACAGTTAGAATCGGTAAATGAGTATTTCTTAACAAAGCGTAATTTGCCAAAAGGCTCTATTTTCTATGCTGTAGACGGAGATGCAAACTTCTCGTTAATGAGTGATTTGGATGAGAAGCCAAAAGAATCACTTCAATCAGGGTACGAAACAAAAGTAGCATATGGAGCAGATGAAGAAGCATTAGAATATTTTATTTACAATTTAAATACATGGACAAATCAAGAATTTGAAGATAACATTGAAAAGCACTTAGAAGTAGATCGCTATTTGGCTTGGTTAGTGGGAGTAATTTGCCTTCAAAATTTTGATGGTTTTGTTCATAACTATGCTTTGTACCGAAACAGTGATACGAAGTGCTTTGAACTTCTTCCTTGGGATTATGATGCTACATGGGGACGCGATGTTAATGGAGATGAAATGGAAAGTAACTATGTAAGAATGGAAGGGTTTAATACGTTAACAGCACGTTTATTGGCTATATCAAAATTTAAGAATCAGTATATTAAAAAAATGAATTCTGTGTTAGATCATCAGTTCACCGTTAATTATATGAAACCAAGAGTTGAAGACCTTCATCAATTAATTTTACCTTATGTAGAAAAAGATCCGTATCTACAGCACAAGTTAGCAACCTTTTATCAAGAGCCTGCGTTTATTTGTAATTTTATTAAAGAAAGAGAAGCCTATTTAAGAAAATCCATGAAGTCTTTTTGAATAAATAAGATAATTGAAATTGTTTTGAAAATTCTATTGACATTCTTTGTTATTTTTATTAAAGTATACACAATGAATAATTAACTTAATAAAACTCTTATCCAGAGTGGCGGAGGGACTGGCCCTGCGAAGCCCAGCAACCATCAAATCATACGTTATTCAGTAAGTTTGAACGGTGCTAATTCCTGTGGAATACGATTGTATTTTAACAGATGAGAGAAGTCGTGATTAAGCGAACGCTCTTCCATCTGTGAAGAGTTTTTTTTATTTACTGCAAAGAGGAGAGGACATTATGCATATTGAAACACTACTTGTTCGTTCAGGTGTCAATCGAGACCCTGCTACAGGCTCTATTACTACACCGATTTATCAAGCATCCACGTTTGCACATCCCCGTTTAGGAGAAAGCACAGGATATGACTATGCTAGAACGGCTAATCCAACAAGGACAGCGTTAGAAGAAGCGATTACAGCGTTAGAAGCAGGAGAAGTTGGAGCGGCATTTGCTTCAGGAATGGCAGGAGTTATGGCTGTACTTGCTTTGTTTAAAAACGGTGATCATTTAATCGTCTCTGAAGATTTATATGGTGGTACATACAGAGTTTTAAATGATATTTTTGCTGAGCAAGGTATAGAAGTAACGTATGTGAATACTGCTCATTTAGATCAAGTTAAGGCAGCAGTAAAGCAGAATACGAAAGCATTGTTCATTGAAACACCAACCAACCCAATGATGCACGTAACGGATTTAAAAGGAATTATTGAACTTGCTAAAGAAAGTGATTTGTTAACAATTGTTGATAATACGTTTATGTCACCATACTACCAAAGGCCACTTACTCTCGGAGCTGATATTGTAATTCATAGCGCTAGTAAATACATTGGTGGTCACAATGACGTAGTGGCTGGCTTAGTCGTTACGCGATGTTGCGAGTTAGGTGAAAAAATTCGCTTTTATCAAAATGCAGCTGGTGCAATCTTAGGTCCGCAAGATAGCTGGTTATTGTTACGAGGTATTAAAACGCTTGCTTTACGCATGGAGAAACATAACGAAAATGCACTGAAAATTTCGAATTGGCTGACTAAACATAAGTTAGTTGAGAAAGTTTATTACCCAGGTCTTGAATCACACCCAGGCTATCATGTAATGAAGCAACAAGCAGGAGGCTTTGGGGGGATGATTTCCTTTGCTGTAACGGACCCGAAAATTGTGCCAGTTTTACTTGAGAACATAAAAGTTATTACCTTTGCTGAAAGTCTAGGTGGTGTAGAGAGCTTAATGACGTTTCCAGCACGTCAAACTCATGCAGACATCCCAGAAGAAATTCGAAACCGAGTCGGCGTAACGAATTGTTTATTGCGCTTATCTGTTGGAATCGAACACGCAGATGATTTAATTCAAGACTTAAAGGAGGCATTTGATGCATACAAACAATAAACATTCATTCGGCACAAAGTTAATTCACGCAAAAACAGGTATTGATGGACATTTCGGAGCGGTAAATGTTCCAATTTATCAAGTGTCTACTTTTAATCTCGAAGACGAAACCAACGGTGGGCGTTATGATTATTCACGTTCAGGTAATCCAACACGAGAAGCTTTAGAAAATACGATTGCGCAGCTTGAAAACGGAGCTGCAGGATTTGCATTTTCATCAGGTATGGCCGCTGTATCATCTGTTCTTTGTTTATTTAAAGCAGGAGATGAAATTATCGTTTCAAATGATATTTATGGTGGCACTTATCGTGTGTTAACAAGATTGTTTTCCAAGTTTGGCATTAAAACCACTTTTGTTAACATGGCAAATGTAGACGAAGTAGAGAAAGTCATTTCAGGCCAAACAAAAGCAATTTACATTGAAAGTCCATCAAATCCTTTCCTACAGGTAACGGATATTAAAAGTGTTGCAGCACTAGCTAAACGTTATGGCCTGCTAACAATTGTTGATAATACGTTTATGACACCTTACTTGCAGCAGCCAATTAATTTAGGAGCAAATATTGTGATTCATAGTGCAACAAAGTATATTAGTGGTCATAGTGATGTGATTGGTGGATTAGTTGTTGTAAGTGATGAAAGACTTGCTGACGAAGTGAAGTTTGTTCAAAATGCATTTGGAGCTATTTTGGGGCCACAGGATTGCTTTTTATTTCTACGAGGTATTAAAACATTAAAAGTGAGATTAGATCAACAGCAACAAACAGCTTTAGAGTTAGCTAAATGGCTTGAAAAACAAGATGACATTGAAGCGGTTTATTATCCAGGGCTGAAGACACATCCTGATTATGAATTGATTACTGAACAAGCAAACGGATACGGAGCAATTATTTCATTTAAATTGAAAAGTAATGAACTCGCTCAGCATATATTAAAAAACGTGCGTTTATCTTCAATTGGTGTAAGCCTGGGCGCAGTTGAATCGATCTTAACACACCCAGCGACAATGTCTCACGCTAGCATTCCACAGGAAGTGAGAGAGCAAAAAGGCATCACAGAATCACTTTTACGCTTATCAGTTGGACTTGAAGAGTATGAAGATTTAAGGGAAGACTTTAACAATGCGCTAATTTCTTTTCAAGAAAAAGTCGTAACTAAATAATAATAGAAGAAAAGAGGTTGTTTCTATTTCTGAATAGAAACAACCTCTTTTTTAGCAATTCTTGAGTAGTTTTGTATAGAGATCAATTAAAGCCAGCTGTTCACTATGAATAAGATTACTATTTTGAATACGCTGAACGGCAAGTTCATATTTTACTTCAGGTGATTTTCGAACTCGAGGGTGCGTCATTTCATCTTGTAAATCTTTTTGAATGGCCTGGGTTAGCTTTTCTTTAATAGAAAGATGATCTTGATTGGAAAAAGAACGATTTATCCAAAGCTTTTGATAGGCGCTAAACAATTGTTCATCTGATAGCATGATGTATAAACTCCTTTGGTTAATATACGTATTAGTTTAGCACACATCTTCTAATATCTGTATGTCACTTCCACAGCTGATACAACTGTCAAAGACTGCGTTTGAATCGGAGGAGCAGACCCAAGTGTCTTAGCTGCCACTATGTAGCCACCAGGAGGCTGTTGCGTCCGCTCATTGACTTCCAGCGGAATAGGATTTAGGGGAACACCTAGTGTATCTGCAATAGCTGTTGCTTTTTCTCCAGCGTGCTGAACGGCTTGAGAGAGAGCTTGCTTTTCATAGGGTGTTGGATCTTTCACAAAAAAGCGAATATCTTCTGCTACGTTTCCACCGCTTGCAACAGAGATAGCGTACACTTCACCAGCTTGTTTAATATCTTCAACATGGACTTCAAATAAATGCTGTACCTCGTATCCAACTAATGTCGTTTTGCCATCAGTGTAGTCATATTTCGGATTAATAGTAAACGATGCTGTTTCAATATCACTTTGTTCAATTCCAGCATTTTGAAAGCCATCAATCATTGTATTTGAAACGGTAGTATTTTCTTTTAACGCTTGCTGTACGCTTAAGTTTTCTGTACGAACACCAATAATAATTGAAATTCCATCAGGAACAGCAGTAATTCGGCCTTCTCCTATTACTTTTAACTCACGCTCGTTTTCTTCACGTGATGGTGGGGGCTGGTGATTATATGGAAACATGGATGGATGCATATTATTAACCTCCTTATAGGCTCTTATCTATATACGTATGAAGAAAAAGCTTGGGCTACGTATAGAAAATAAAAAGCTCGCAAATATCTTTTTGCGAGCTTTCCTTTGAAATTATTTCGTTTCTTCTTCTAACGTTTCTTCCATTTCAACAAAAGTCCCTTGGACTCTTTTCGAAGGGTCTTTCGTTAATAAGCTAACAACAATGACTGCTAAAAAGCTTAGTACGAACCCAGGAATCATTTCATAAAGCGCATCGCTTAATCCAGGTACGTTTACCCAAATTAAGACCGTAGCAGCACCAACAATCATACCGGCAAGAGCACCCCAACGAGTCATCTTCTTCCAGTATAGGCTTAGTAAAACTGCAGGGCCAAACGCTGAACCGAATCCGGCCCATGCATAACCTACAAGACCTAAAATTGTATCATTTGGATTTAACGATAGGAGAATACCGATAATCGCAACACCGAGTACAGCTAGACGTCCTACTAGTACAAGTTCTTTGTCTGTCGCTTCACGGCGGAAAAATGCTTTATAAAAGTCTTCTGTAATAGCACTTGATGTTACAAGTAGCTGAGACGAAATTGTACTCATAATTGCAGCAAGAATCGCTGCAAGTAAAAATCCAGTAATAAATGGATGGAACAATACTTGTGCAAATTTAATAAAGATTGTTTCTGGATCTGCCAATGTTGTGGCAGTTTGGTCAACATAAGCAATACCAACTAATCCAGTAAACATTGCGCCAATGATGGAAATAATCATCCATCCCATCCCAATGCGTCGAGCTGGTTTTAACTCTTTAATGGACGAAATAGCCATGAATCGAACAATAATGTGAGGTTGCCCAAAATAACCAAGACCCCAAGCTAAGAATGAGATAATTCCAACAACGGTTGTGCCTCTAAAAAAGTCTAAATAGGCTGGGTTAATGTCACGAACGACATCAATTGTTGTACCAACGCCACCTAGTTCAGTAAACGCTACAATTGGCACAAGAACAAGAGCCACAAACATAATAATACCCTGTACAAAGTCAGTTAAGCTTACCGCTAAGAATCCGCCGAATAGTGTATAAGCAATAACAACACTTGCTGTTACAAATAGACCAATTCGATAGTCTAATCCAAATGCAGACTCGAATAATGTACCACCGGATACCATACCAGCTGAAGTATAAAGAGTGAAGAAGACAAAAATAACGATGGCTGATACTGTTCTAAGAATTTTAGATGTATCATTGAAGCGGTTTTCAAAATAATCTGGGATTGTAATGGAGTCGTTTGCTACTTCTGTATACGTGCGAAGACGTGGAGCAACAATTAAGTAATTTAGATATGCTCCGATTGTTAAACCAACAGCAATCCATAAACTAGATACTCCTGTAGCATACATAGCACCTGGTAAACCCATTAACATCCAACCACTCATGTCAGATGCACCAGCTGATAGGGCTGTTACAGCAGGACCAAGTCCACGACCGCCTAGCATGTAGCCTGAAATGTCATCAGTAGATTTTTTATAAGCATACCAACCGATAGCTAGCATCCCTATAAAATAAATGGCTAGTGAAATAAATAAACTAATATCCACAATATCTCTCCTTTTTCTGTTTCTCTATATGACGTGTGGAAAATCGTGTCATATAAACAGCTTACGGTTTTTTAAGCTAACAAACTTTTCCCAGAGTATCAAGTTGTTAAACATGAAATTTTTTCAATGAAACCTGCTTCATTGCATAAACAAAGCTGAAGAAAGCGCTTACCTAATAAAAATAAAGTAAAACTATTCGGAATATTTAAACATGTAAATGATCTTTGTTTATTGGAATAAATCACCTTATAAATTAATGCTTTCTACTATTTAATATGGGATCTTTTAATTGAAAATATGTACGTGTTCTAAAACAAAAAAGGCCGTATGAGAACGACCTTTTTTAATTTAACGATTGTTTGGAAATACTCGGCGTACTACTTCATTAAATTCATCAATAATGCCTGTAATTGGGCGTCCATCTTCTAACTTATTTACATAACCATTCATGCGATCAACAAAATCTGGGTTTGTTGAAACATATACTTCTTGCACATTGTTGTTTGCTTTCTTAACTTCATCAGCAATTTTTGCTTCCATTTCTTTTGTTAGCTTGCCTTCTTTTTTATCTTCTAAAACCGCTGCAACATATGCATTACGATTCATCACAATAACGTTTGCATTTTTCACTTCGCTTAACGCATTTACGCGATCAGCTGCACCGTTTGCTACTTCCATGCGTGATTCAGCATATTGATCACGCTTCTTCTCTTGCGTTACGTCATTCATGTTGTTATCCATTTCGTTTTCATATGAAACGTTGCGAACCGTATCATCATTAATAAGACCATCTTTTCCTTGGTCTGTAGTGTTACATCCAAATAATGATAGGGTTGTGGCAAAGCTAGCTGCTACAAAAAGTGATTTTTTTATCATGTTCCATTCCTCCTTGTAAAAATAACTTTCGTTGGTTAGGCTTTGTTAAAAGAAGTAAAAACATACATAGAAATTTAGAATAGGTTTATACTAAGACAAAAAGGAGTGGTACGAATGAATCATGGAATTGAAGAAAGCTTGCTAATTATAAGAAGCGAAACAGGAGATAATCATAAGAAAACAACATTTGCTTTAACAGAAACAGAAGCACGATTGTTATTCGAAACGCTACAAAATCAACGTAAAGAAGTTATTGATGAAAATTTAGATAATATGCTTACATAATAGATAGATGACAGCCGAACCTGTTGCTTCGGCTTTTCATTCTTTACTGGAGCGCTTATAGAAAGAATGTAAAAAACTACCGTTAGCGCTTGCATTTTAAAGGAACTTATTGTAGAATGAAAACGTAAACATTTTTAATTTTTAAATAAAAGTTTAAGTGCTCTCACTCATTTTAGAATGAGAGGATTTATTACGAACTAGATGGTTGATACACAATTCACGTGTTATAAAGGAAGTCTACTTCGTAGTAGAAAGTCTTTATAATATGTGAATTTTTTATTTACGGTGTAAATATAGAGTAACATATTAAAATTTTTACATTTTTTTGGAGGTTTTTATGGCTACTAAAGGTACAGTAAAATGGTTTAATAGTGAAAAAGGATTTGGATTCATCGAAGTTCCAGGCGAAAATGACGTATTCGTTCATTTCTCAGCTATCCAAACAGACGGATTTAAAACATTAGAAGAAGGCCAAAGCGTAGAGTTTGAAATCGTTGAAGGTCAACGTGGTCCTCAAGCTGAAAACGTTGTAAAACTTTAATTTTAATTGTTAAAAGCTACCTTATTTCAGGTAGCTTTTTCTATTTTACAAAAATGTATTGACAGCTTCCCGATAAACAAGTACCTTATTTAAGCATGTGTATTTTAGGAGGTAAAAAATGAGTCAAGTTAAAGCACAAGAAGTAAAGATTACAACTGCTGATCCATCAGCTATTGGATTATTCGGTTTAGCAATGGTGACGCTAGTAGCATCATCACAAAAGTTAGGCTTAACAGATGGACTAGCTTTTATTTTGCCGTGGGCTATTTTTTTAGGTGGTCTTGCGCAACTTTTCGCAGCTGTTCAAGACGGCAAGCATAACAATACGTTTGGTATGACTGCATTTGGGGCTTTCGGATTATTTTGGTTCGGTGTAGCTGCTTCATGGTTAATGCAGCTAGGTGTTTTTGGGGAAGAACTCGCAGTAGTTGATGGGCGACAATTAGGTATGGCTTTTATCGGTTATTTAATTTTTAGCTTGTTTATGACAGTGGGGGCAATGGAAACGAATAAAGTTCTTTTCATTATTTTTGTTCTTATTGATTTCTTATTTATTGGATTATCATTGAGCTCATTTAATGTTATGTACCATTTCACACACTTATTAGCTGCTTTTTCAGAGCTTTTAATTGCAATTATGTCATTCTACGGGTCAGCTGCAGCGGTATTAAATACGCATTTTGGAAGAGAAGTGCTTCCAATTGGAAAACCGTTTGGGATTTTTAAAAAATGATCAAAAAGAGGAACTGTTATAACAGTTCCTCTTTTTGTTTAGACTACAACGCTCAATACAATCGGAAGAGTAATAAGACTCAAACAGGTGCTAATAAGCGTAGATGATGAAACAAACTCAGTGTCAGTGTTATACTCGAGCGCATACATTGTGGTATTAGCTGCCGTTGGCATGGCAGCCATAATAATGAGTATTTGCTTTGTCATTTGATCGATGGGTAAAAATTGAACAATGATAAAAGCAAGGATTGGTGAGACTAATAGTTTCAATGATAATGAAAAAGACAGCTTTCGAAACGCAATGTTTTTTAATTTGATATTAGCAAGCTGCATTCCTAGAACAATCATAACTGTTGGAATTGTCGCGCTTGCTACTAAGCTAACCGCTTCTTCAACGGGTGGACTTAACGTAATATGTAAAAGTTGAAAAGTCAGCCCTAAGATGGCTCCGTATACAATCGGCATCGTTACAACAGCACGCAAAGCAGATTTGATTCCATTAGCTTCGGGGCTTCCTTTTGCAGCATAATACACACCAACGGTACACATAATGAGCTGTTGAAGAACCATTAGTACAATTGCTATATCTAATCCCATTGCTCCGAATACTAATAAGACTACAGGAGTACCGTAGTTACCATTATTCATAAATGCAGAAGCGAGAATCATGCCACATGTCTCCGTTGTTGAATAGCTTCGAATAAACCCAATTAGTCTGACAACTGCAATGATTGACAAACAAAGGATGAGTAAAAAGACGCCTAGATACAAATATGTAACGGATAGTTGATTCGTATAAAATGTTTGAAAGACAAGAATTGGAGACATTAAATACAAAGACATTTTGGAGATATTTTTTGTATCAAAACCAATGGTCTTTTGGCCGATAAATCCAAGAATAAAAATCCCAAAAATAGGAAGTAGTACTTGTAAAAATTCCATGAAATTCTCCTTTCTATAAGAGGTAATCTAAGTATAAAGTGAGAAATTTTTGCAATCATGCTCTTAGAATCATATGTTAAAGAAAAGTAAAGTGATAGTATAATATACTTATTATACAAGAAAATATAAAAAGAAGGGGGAAGAACCGTGCGGAATTTCCACTGTTGTGCAACCTGTCAGCACTTTAAAAGTATCAAACTTGAAAGTGGGATGAGTTACTTTTGTTCCAGACTGGGGTACGAAACGAAGCCTGCGTATCAGTTTAACTGCTGGAAGCCTACAGAGATAGTAAAAAAGCTAATGGAACATGAAGGAAAAAAGAAATAAAAAGAGGCTGGAACATACCAAAACCTTTTCTTACTTTTTTATATTGTCAGAATACGTTAGGGCTATTCCGCTACGCTCCACTTCACCATGTTTTCAAAATTATTTTCATAATCAAAATAACCTGAACGATTAAAAGTGAGAAACTCTCAATCGTTCAGGTTTATCATTGGCTGAAATACTTATGTCCGAGCTTCTTTCTCCTTACTCTTCTGTACTTTCAGCTTCTAGGTGCTTGCTACAAAATGTTTGAACTTCATCGGCTTCATCATCTTCTAGCTCAAAATCTAACACCTTATTAGTAAAAATTTCATAAAAATAAGGTTGAGAAATAGAAGATTCGCCATCTTTAATAATATAAAGTGTTCGAAGGCCTAAGTCACTGCCTGTATATAACTCATCCTCTTCATCTACATCGATATAAAGATGAAATTCATAGCGTTCACCTGATAACATTCCAAATGGATCTTGCAATTTTTCTACTGTGTATTCACGAATTGAAAACATATGTTTTATCCTTTCTGTTTGAAACAAAAATTGCTCCTGGCTTAATAATATGTAAGAGAAAAGCAACTAAAGAGCTTCTTTATTATAGCCTAAATAATAAAAGAGAACAAAGGATGATTGTTTACTTAAGGATTTACAAGTTTTAATAAATGAACTGTTCGATTTAAAATGAGAGCTTCTGTTTGCTTTCGGTAATCCTTGTAGTGGGAACTTGATAAATGTTCATCTAAAGCATGTTTATCCCGCCATTGTTCGTAGAAAACAAAAATGGAAGGGACTTCGATGGAGCGATGCAAATCATATTGAATACATCCACTTTCACTCTTTGACGGTGCCAATACGCTTAGCAAGGCATCGTATAGTTTTTCCTCAGAACCTGGCTTTGCCTCGAGGAGGACGGTTACTATTATAACGGACATAAAAATCTCCTTTGACTAATGAAATTTTATTATTATTCTTTCGAAATAAATGGAGGAATATACATTTTGGTATATTGTACATGGACATATGGATGAAGGTGCGATAAACTGAAACAAAAGGAGTGCACGGAAGTATGAACAAGGAAAGCTATAAATTAGATGATTCGCTAGGATATCGATTGTTTCACGCCTCACGCTTAATGATGAACCGTTTAAATCATCATTTTAAAAATAATGATTATCCTCTTACATACGAACAGTGGCAGATTATGAGTAGGTTATATGAAAAAGATGGCCAAACTCAAAATCAGCTAGCCATTCAAAATGAACGCGATCAAGCAAGCGTATCACGTTTAATTGATAATATGATTAAGCGTGAGTTAGTAAAGAGAGTTCCACATATAACGGATCGTCGAATTAACTTAATTTATTTGACAGAATACGGAAAAAGTATTCAGGTAGAATTAGAAAAACTGGCACAGCAAACAATTAGCGATGCATCAGAAGGTTTAACAGAAGAAGAGTTAGCAATCTGTTTGTCAACACTAAATAAAATCCGCTATAATTTAAGATAACAGGTAATCTCCGTTTGTCAGGTAAGTACAAATGGAGGCTATTTTTGAACAAAAACTTGTTTAAACAAGTTTTTATGTGGAAATGAAGAAAAAAATAGGGGAATCCTATTGACATATGATAATGATTTTCATTATCATATAGTAAGTGGTAAGATAACAAGACAAGTGATGGAGACATCATTTTATTTTTTATCAATCATTGATAATGATTATCGTTATTGTTGTTTTAAATTATACATAGTAAGGAAGAATAGCAGCGTGAAAATTAGGTATCTTATTATTCTACTATTTTTATTATCGCTTATTTCGTTATTTATCGGCGTATCACCAGTAAACATTCACGGAATTTTATCCTTTGATCAAGAGCAAATTCAAGTGCTATTAATTAGTCGTTTTCCACGATTAATTAGCATCATTATTGCTGGAGTAAGCTTAAGTATATGCGGGTTGATTATGCAGCAGCTTACAAGAAATAAATTTGTTTCTCCAACGACTGCTGGAACCATGGATTCTGCACGCTTAGGTGTTTTAGTAGCGCTGATGTTATTCACATCGGCTAGTCCAATTCAAAAAATGTTGGTTGCATTTGTTTTCGCTTTAGTTGGAACTTTCATTTTTATGAAGATTTTAGATTCTATTAAAGTAAAAGACCGAATCTTTATTCCTCTTGTGGGTTTAATGTTTGGGAATGTTATCGGTTCAATTACCACCTTTTTTGCGTATAAAAATGATTTAATTCAAAGCATTGGTTCTTGGCTACAAGGTGATTTCTCTACCATTATTTCAGGGCAATATGAGTTGATCTACTTAAGTGTCCCACTGATGGTTATTGCCTACTTGTACGCAAATAAATTTACGATTGCAGGAATGGGAGAAGACTTTGCTACAAATTTGGGCTTACCATTTAAGCAAATTGTGAACATTGGGTTAGTCATTGTAGCGCTTGTGTCATCCATTGTATTGTTAACGGTTGGAATGATTCCTTTTTTAGGACTAATCATTCCGAATATTGTCTCAATGTATGCTGGAGATCATTTGAAAAACAGTCTTCCGCAAACAGCTTTGCTTGGAGCAGTTTTTGTGTTAATTTGTGATATTTTAGGGCGAGTTATCATTTATCCATACGAAATTTCAATTGGTATGATGGTAGGCGTCATTGGCAGTGGCATATTCTTGTACATGTTGATTAGGAGAAAGGCTTATGAGTAATCGATTGAAATTAATAGTTTTAGCAATCTTGACAGTTGGCGTAACTTTATTATTTTTATTTTATCAATCAAATGGTAATTGGGACTATATTCTGCCAAGGCGTTTAGGGAAATTAGCAGCAATTCTTCTAACAGGGTTTTCAATTGCGGTTTCGACCGTCGTGTTTCAAACAATCACGAACAATCGGATTTTAACACCGAGTATTATCGGCTTAGATTCTTTATATATGCTTATTCAAACCCTTCTTATTTTCTTGTTTGGCTCAATGAATATCTTAACGATGAATAAAAATATAAACTTTATGCTTTCAATTGTAGCAATGGTGTTGTTTGCTATGCTTCTCTATAAAATGTTGTTTAAGAAAGAAGGAAAAAGTAATATCTATTTTTTACTGTTAGTGGGATTAATTTTTGGGACGTTTTTCCAAAGTATTTCTTCCTTCATGCAAGTATTAATTGATCCGAATGAATTTTTAATTGTACAAGATCGAATGTTTGCAAGCTTTAATAATGTGCAAACTGAACTACTTTTTCTATCCTTCTTACTAATTATCATACTAAGCGTATATGGATTTCGGTATGTTAAGTATTTAGACGTTTTATCACTGGGAAGAGAAGAAGCGATTAACCTTGGAATTGACTATGATGCAGTGACAAAGAAGCTTCTGGTATTAATTTCCATCTTTATTTCTATCGCAACAGCATTGGTTGGACCCATTACGTTTTTAGGCTTACTAGTTGTTAACGTAGCGCATGAAGTGTTTAAAACATATCGTCACACGTATCTACTAGGTGGTTCTATTATCATTAGTATTTTCTCTTTAGTAGGGGGCTTACTAGTAGTTGAACGTGTCTTCACATTTTCAACGACGCTCAGCGTCATTATTAACTTTATTGGGGGCGCATATTTTCTTTATCTTTTATTAAAGGGGAGTAGAACATGATTGCTGTTAATGGCGTAACAAAAAGGTATGGAAACAAAAAAGTAATAGATGATGTATCTGTCCAAATTCATAAGGGGAAAATTACATCATTCATCGGACCGAATGGAGCAGGGAAAAGTACGCTCCTATCTATGATTAGTCGCATCTTAAAAAGAGATGAAGGCGAAATTTTACTAGAAGGTCACGATGTAATGAATTCCAAAAGCAATGAGTTAGCAAAGAAAATTTCAATCTTGAAACAAACAAATCACTTAACAATGCGGCTTACAATTCGAGAGCTCGTATCATTTGGTAGATTCCCATATTCACAGGGAAAGCTGAAAAAAGAAGATATAGCGTATATAGACGAAGCGATTGCATATATGGAGCTTGAAGAAATGCAGCATAAGTACATTGATGAACTAAGTGGTGGACAGCGTCAACGAGCATACATTGCAATGGTTTTAGCTCAAAATACGGATTATATCTTGCTTGATGAACCTTTAAATAACTTAGATATGAAGCACTCTGTTCAAATCATGAAGGTTTTAAGAAGACTTGTGGATGAGTTAGGCAAAACGATTATTATCGTTATTCACGACATTAACTTTGCCTCATGCTATTCAGATTACATTGTTGCTTTAAAGAATGGACAACTTATTAAGCATGGAGCAACTGCTGAAATTATTAAAGAAGATGTGCTCTTAGACGTCTATGATATGCATATTCCTATTCAAACCATTAATGGAAACAAGATAGGCGTTTACTTTTCAGCTTAAAGGTAAGGTGATTATTGCTTTAATTAAGAGGTTATTTAGCACTGGGCCCTTTACATGAAGTGCAAAAATAGCACCCGGTGATTAGAGTAATTCACATATATTTTAAATACAATGAAAAAGGTGGAAGTTAGATGAAGAAGCTATATATGGTATTTCTAGCAGCATTGCTTGCAGTTGTAGTTGCAGCTTGCGGATCAAATGAAGCGAGCACGACTGCTGATAGTGAAAAGAAAGAAGCAAAAAAGGAAGAAACAATTACAGTTCAGCATGAATTAGGAGAAACAAAAGTAGAAAAAAATCCAGAAAAGGTAGTAGTCTTTGATTTTGGTACGTTAGATTCCATGGATAAATTGGGAATTAACGTAACGGGTGTGCCCCAAGACAGCATGCCTTCTTATCTATCAAAATATGAAGATAAGAAATATGAAAATGTAGGGGGATTAAAAGAACCTGATTTTGAGAAAATCAGCGAAATTAACCCAGATCTAATCGTTATCTCAGGGCGTCAAGCTGAGCAATACGACGAGTTTACTAAAATTGCACCAACAATTTATATGGGCTTAGATACAGAAAACTATATGGATTCATTTAAGAAAAATGCACAAACGTTAGGCGAAATCTTTGATAAAGAAGCAGAGGTAGAAAAAGAGGTAGCAGCTGTTGAAAAAACAATGGCAACTGTGAAAGAAGAAGCTCAAGCTTCAAAGAAAAATGGTTTAATTGTTCTTGTTAACGAAGGAAAAGTAAGCGCATATGGACCAGGTTCACGTTTTGGTATTATTCATGATGAGCTAGGAGTTACGCCAGTTGATGCTGGTATTGAAGCTTCTACGCATGGTCAAGGAGTGTCGTTTGAATACATCGTAGAAAAGAATCCTGATTACTTGTTTGTAGTGGACCGTAGCGCAGTTGTAGGTGGGGAATCTTCTGCTAAGCAAGCACTGGAAAATGAATTAATTAAAAAAACAAAAGCATATAAAGAAGGAAACATTGTTTATTTAAATCCGAACTACTGGTACTTATCAGGTGGGGGACTACTTTCAGTAGCTGAGATGGCGAACGAAATTGAAAAAGCAGTACAATGACGAAAAAGCGATGCGGTTTAAGCCGCATCGCTTTTTTATTCTTGATCTTTTATTTTAGCCATTTTATGAAGAGCTTCATGCATTTTAAATACAACAATCAAGGTTTCGCAGTAAATGCGCGTAAATAGTGGCCCTACCACAATTAATGCTAGGCCTAAAAAGACAAGGGAACCACCACCATACATGCTATTAATTCCACTTACAATAAATCCAAACCCTAATAAAATTGTTAAGACAGAGACAATAATGAAGACAATTTTAATGATAGAAGGTGTTAACATCTTGTCGAAGTTGAAAAAGCTACTATTCATTTAATTTCTCCCCTTTGGTGTGTAGACTAGTTGTGTTGTCCTTTTATACATATAAGCAAACTTCACTATTTAGAACAGAATCAACATATTTTTAATGTTATCAATCAAGTATATAATGATAGAAAAGTAGAAAATGCGAATAGACGGAGGAACTAATGATTAAAGAAAATGATGTTCTAAATAATCAACAAGCGAAAATTATTTTAGCTTTACAAAAACGGTCATACGAAGTCGAAGCATCAATTATTCATAATCGCGAAATTCCACCTTTACAAGAAACGCTCCTGCAACTACAACAATCCAAAGAAATATTTTTAGGTTACTACATAGAAGAAACGTTAGCTGGCGTTATTTCGTTTAAAGTGTTAGGAAAAGAGTTGGATATTTACCGACTGTTTATTGATCCTGTACACTTTAAAAAAGGAATTGCTCAAAAATTACTAGCCTTTGTAGAAATGAATTATTCAGTTACTAAGCTAGTTGTGTCTACAGCATCAAAGAATATACCAGCTATTCGCCTTTATCAAAAGGAAGGTTTTGTTGAGGTAAGAACCACAAAAATAAATGATGAGCTAACTCTAGTTCATTTGGAGAAAGTAATAGAAGACGGTACACTACCATTATAGAAAGAAGGGATAAAGATGAAAAAACATACTAACGCACTGATTCATGAGAAATCTCCTTACCTGCTCCAGCACGCACATAACCCAGTCAATTGGTATCCATGGGGAGATGAAGCCTTTGAAAAAGCTAAGTGTGAAAATAAACCTGTATTTGTATCAATTGGATATAGTACTTGTCATTGGTGTCACGTGATGGAAAAAGAAAGCTTTGAAGATGAAGAAGTCGCAGATTTATTAAATAGACACTTTATTGCCATTAAGGTAGACCGAGAAGAGCGTCCAGATATTGATTCTATTTACATGCGCGTGTGCCAAATGATGACCAATCATGGAGGTTGGCCTTTAAACGTCTTTTTAACACCTGACCAAAAACCGTTTTATGCGGGTACCTATTTTCCAAAGAATAGCGCTTACAATAGACCAGGTATGATGGATGCGCTGCCGCAGCTCGCTGAAAAGTTTCTGCATGAGCGGCCTTTTGTTGAAAAGGTAGGAGAGCAGGTTGTAAAAGGTTTAAAAGCTTCTGTACATATTCCTTCAGACAGCACAATTGATGAAGGTACTCTTCATCAAGCATTTCAGCAGCTCGTTGGTCAATTTGATCCAGTGTACGGAGGATTTGGGCAATCACCGAAATTTCCGATGCCGCATACGCTGACATTTTTGCTTCGCTATCATCGATTAACAAATAATGATACAGCGTTATTAATGGTTGAAAAAACGCTCGATTCGTTAGCTTCAAGCGGTCTCTATGATCAAATTGGTGGTGGGTTTGCGAGGTACTCAACAGATCAGCAATGGATGATTCCACACTTTGAAAAAATGCTCTATGATCAAGGGCTTTTGCTACATGCTTATATTGAAGCTTACCAAATGACAAAAAAGAAGCGCTATCGTGAAATAATTGAAGAGAGTATTGCATTTTTAATTCGTGAAATGAGAGATAGTCAAACAGGTGCATTCTATTCCGCAATTGATGCGGACTCAGAAGGAGCAGAAGGGACCTATTATGTATGGTCAAAAGAAGAAATAACAAACCTTTTTACTGAAGAGGAAGCTGAGTTTGTTTGTAGTGCATATAGCATTACGGAAGAAGGGAATTTTGAAGGCAAGAACCACCTTCATTTAATACCAACGGAAATAGAGGAGCTAGCTAAGCTCAGTAAACAATCCATTAAAGAAACGGAAGCTAAGCTGAAAACATGCAATGAAAAGCTGTTAAAAGAGCGCCAGAAACGCATATACCCTCATGTTGATGATAAGATCTTAACATCTTGGAACGGCTTGATTATAAGCGCATTAGCAAAGGCTGGACGGGCATTGCAAAATGAAACATTTACAGAGCTAGCTGAGCAGGCTGCGCTTTTTATTCACGAAAATATGTACAAAACGGAGCGCTTAATGGTTCGCTATCGTGAAGGAGAAGTAAAAGAAAAAGGTTTAATTGATGATTATGCGTTTTTATTGTGGGCTTATAACGACCTTTATGATGCAACGCTCAAAGTAGAGTATCTGACAAAAGCAAAAGCAATTGCTGAGAATATGACTTCATTATTTTGGGATAAAGACAAAGGTGGTTTTTTCTTTACTGGGAGTGATGCAGAGCAACTGCTTGTGCGTGAAAAAGAAGTGTACGATGGTGCTCTTCCTTCCGGTAATAGCGTCGCTGTTTGTCAGCTTTTGCGTTTAGGTCATCGAACAGGAAACGAGAAGTTATTACAAATGGTTGAAAAGATGGAGCGAACGTTTTATTCACTTATTCGAATGCAAGCCAGTAGCCACACGCAGTTTTTGCAAGCGAGGCTTGAACAGGCAATCGGGATAAAAGAAGTCATTGTGTTAGCTAAAGAGACATTAGAAGAAATACAGCTTTTGAAGACTTCATTTATACCAGAAGTTGTATGGTTAATTGGAAATAAAAACGAACTGATGCCACATGCTCATTTCATAGAGAGCTATGACCAAAGAAATGAGTCAATCATTTATGTGTGTAAAGATTTTGCGTGCGAGCGCCCGTCTATGGAAATAAAAAAGGCTATCGAAGCAGTTTTATAAAAGCAATAAAATACCGCCATTCCTCTATGGCGGTATTTTTTATGATAGTTGCTTGCTTTCAGCGTGTTTTACAAATGTATATTCATCTTCAATTAAACCACATGCTGCGCACTGAATGCGACGTTCTGGACCACGGTATGGGGCATGGAAAGCATCTAGTGAATCATTGGTATATTCTGTTACAACATCACCAGAGCGAGGATCTAATTTGACCGCCGTCGCTTTTTGCTCAATGATATTAAAGCGCGTTCGATTTGTTTTACAGCTTGGACATAAATACGGATTTCCCATGTTGTCCACCTCCTAGTTGTTACGATGTCCTTTTTTTGAAAAAACATACAAAAACTAATGATTTGAAACAGGCCTTAGATTCGTTAAAATAAAGCTAGGTGATGAAGATGAAAATACGTAAAAATTTACAAGAAGTAATGAACGTGTTGCAAACGAATAAACAGTTTAAATCCAACATCGTTCATTGGCATACAATTGAAGAAAAAGAAGCCCAAACAAACCCATTTCCTTCACAAATTCATGAGAAAATACGTGAGGGATTAGAAAAGCGAGGAATTCTATCTCTTTATACGCATCAAGCTACTGCTTTTACATATGCGTATGAGAAGAAAAATATAGTTGCCGTTACGCCTACTGCTTCCGGAAAGACGCTTTGTTACAACCTTCCTGTCCTTCAAAGTATTATGGAAAATGAGCAGTCGCGTGCGCTATATTTGTTCCCAACAAAAGCTCTTGCACAAGATCAAAAGACGGAGTTAAATGAGTTGATTGAAGAGATGGACGCTTCAATTAATAGCTACACATATGATGGAGACACGCCTGCTAATATTCGTCAAAAAGTGCGAAAAGCAGGTCATGTTGTTATTACAAACCCTGATATGCTTCACTCTGCTATTTTACCTCATCATACAAAATGGGTATCATTGTTCGAGAATTTAAAGTATATCGTTATTGATGAGCTTCATACGTATCGAGGCGTATTCGGAAGTCATGTAGCAAACGTTATTCGGCGTTTGAAACGAATTTGTCACTACTATGGAAGTAAGCCGGTATTTATATGTACTTCAGCTACCATTGCCAATCCGAAAGAGCTTGCTGAGCATCTTTTAGGAGAGCAGGTGGAGCTTGTCGATAATAACGGAGCACCGAGTGGAAAGAAACACTTTATCTTTTACAATCCACCTGTTGTAAATAAGCCGTTAAATATTAGAAGAAGCGCTACTCTTGAGGTGCGTAACATTGCAGGAGAGTTTCTGAAGAATAAAATTCAAACAATTGTTTTTGCTCGAAGTCGTGTTCGGGTTGAGATTATCCTTACGTACTTACAAGAGCTTGTGAAAAATCAGCTGAAAGGTAAAGCGATTCAAGGATACAGAGGAGGCTATTTACCTAAGCAGAGACGTGAAATTGAAAAGGGGCTGCGCAGTGGGGAGATTTATGGGGTAGTTAGCACAAATGCACTGGAGCTAGGGGTAGATATTGGACAGCTGCAAGTATGTGTGATGACAGGTTATCCTGGAACGGTTGCAAGTGCTTGGCAACAAGCTGGACGCGCAGGACGCAGGCATGGAGAAGCTGTTATTGTAATGGTTGCTAGTTCGAGTCCGCTGGATCAGTATATGATTCAAAATCCGGAATATTTCTTTAGTCGCAACCCTGAAACAGCACGCATTAATCCTGATAATTTAGTTATCTTAGTAGATCATTTAAAGTGTGCTTCGTATGAGCTTCCTTTTAAGCAAGGAGAAACATTTGACGGTGTAGATATTGAAGACGTATTGGAGTTTTTAGGAGAAGAGCGCGTAATTCACCTAAGCGGTGATAAGTGGTATTGGATGAATGATTCGTTTCCAGCTCACAATATCAGTTTACGATCTGCTTCTCAAGAAAATGTCGTTATTATTGATCAGTCAGATATCGCTAACGTAAAGGTCATCGGAGAGATGGATCGTTTCAGTGCAATGACGCTTTTACATGATGAAGCCATTTATTTGCATCAGGGTATTCAATATCAAGTTGAGTATTTAGATTGGGATGAGAAAAAAGCGTATGTACGTGAGGTCACCGCTGATTATTTCACAGATGCTAATTTGGCTGTTAACTTAAAAGTGTTGGAAGCCGATAAAGAAACGAAAGCATCTTCTTATACGATGGGGTACGGCGATGTAATGGTAAGCGCGATGGCTACCATATTTAAAAAGATTAAATTTGAGACCCATGAAAATATTGGATCAGGTCCAATTCATTTACCTGAGGAAGAACTGCATACAAATGCTGTTTGGCTTAGTTTTTCAAAAGAAGTATTTCAAGAGTCAGAAGAAAGGTTAGAGCAAGCTCTATTATCGGTTGCTACCACCATTCAGTCAATTGCACCGTTAATGGTTATGTGTGACCCTTCTGATTTACATGTTGTTCCGCAAGTGAAAGCCGTTCATAATGAAGAACCAACCATCTTTTTATATGATCGCTACCCCGGAGGCATTGGACTTAGTGATAAAGTGTATGAACAAATGAAAGAAGTGTTGGAAGAAGCGCAGCAACTTATTGCTACTTGTCACTGTGAAAGTGGCTGCCCATCCTGTATCGGATTAGAAGGACAAGGTGAACATGCTAAACAGGACGCGCTCTCATTGCTTCAGCTATTACTAGCAAGGTAGGTGCAAGAAATGTCGTTAAAAAATAAGCTTAATCGAATGAAAAAGCATTTACATGTGGAAGAAAAAGTGCCCGTTTTAAAAAGTGAGCCGCGTGATCATCAGCAAATAGCCTATGAACAGCAGTGGAATGAAAGGTTTGCTAAACCTTATTTTAGCGAGAATAACTACTGTATGATTCGGGAAGTACGCTATCCGATTGACCACAAGCACGGACATTATGCATTTTCAGAACTAAAAAAAGTGGTAGAAGCATGGAATAAGTCTCCGCTGTCACATCCACTTTCTGCAAAAGGGCATACAATGTCGGATTTATTTTTCTTTGATACAGAAACGACCGGGCTGAGTACGGGAACAGGCACAACCATCTTTTTACTGGGCTATGCACAGGTGTTAGAAAATGAAGTGGTATTTAGGCAGCATGTGTTAACGGAGCCAAGCGGTGAAGTTGCGTTTTACGAAAGTTTTTTAAGAGCCGTGGATTATACAACTCTTGTCACCTACAACGGGAAGTCTTTTGATTGGCCTCATGTAAAAACAAGGCACACCTTGTTGAGAGACCATTTACCGAACCTTCCTAAGTTTGGGCATTTTGATTTACTACACGCTTCAAGAAGGCTATGGAAACATAAAATGGATTCCGTTAAGCTTGCAAATGTTGAAAAAGAAGTACTAGGCGTTGACCGCGTTAACGATGTTCCAGGTTTTTTAGCACCAATGATCTATTTTGATTTCATAGAAAGCAAAAATCCTCAAGGGTTATTTGAAGTAATGGATCATAATGAGTCAGATATTCTTTCTTTAATTACGCTCTATATTCACCTTTCAAAGCAGCTTCTTTCTGAACATCAAGCTACTTTGAAAGAAAAGTTCGAAGTCGCTCGTTGGTACGAGCAGCTCGGTGAGAAGAAAGAAGCTCTCTCTTTGTATGAAGACGTAGCTAGTGCAAAAAGTGATGAAGAATACCAAGCGATTCGAGCTATTGCTTTTGAGCATAAGCGTAACAAGCAATTTGAAAAGGCAGAAGAGTTGTTTTTATATGTTGTGTCAAATGCACCAGTACTTCTTCAAATAGAAGCAGCTGTTGAGCTTGCTAAATTATATGAACATAAGTTTAAAAACTATGAGCGTGGGGTATTTTATGCAGAAAAAGCCTTAAAGCTGACAGAAGAAAAAGCGTTCATTGAAAATGATAAAATACAAGCCCTGTATAAGCGAGTTAATCGGGTTAAAGATAAGTATACTAAATATATTTCTAACTTATAATGATTGTCAATTTATTACTGAAAATTCCAAATTATTAAATTTTCGTTTTCTCTATTTTAAATATTGTTCTATTTTTCAGACGTTGATAAAATAAGACGTTGTATTGTTTTTTTAGCAATTTATATCAGAAATATAGAACTTTGGTGAGATGGAGAGAAGTAATATGAAAAATGTCATTTTAGTATCATTTTTCGCAGTTGTTTGTTTGACGGTAATTATTTTTAGTAGCATGAAAAACACGTACTTTTCTTTGATGTAGTTTTCGAAAAATAGGTGTTTACATTAGTACATGTACACCCCTTATCACATACTGTAGTAATGTAATAACTAAACAGTGAAAGGGGAAAACAGCATGTATCCAAGACCAGTAAAGTGCATGCCACCAATCGTGCATCCAACAAAATGTTGTACACAGTTTAACAATCAGGAGGTAGTTGTACCTCATATTCATCCAAGCCATAATACGCTAGTGAATCAAACGAACTTTAAACATGTACACTATTTTCCACAAACACAATCTGTTGTAAATCAACAAACAAGCCAACAGTTCTTTGGTGGGGCGCAACAATTTCCTACACAAGTAGGTGGGGCAATGTCTCCGGGAATGCCGAATCAAGTAGCTGGTGCTCAAATGCCAGGCATGATGCCAGGTATGATGCCAGGTCAAGGCAATCAAGTAGCGGGAGCAATGGAAAACGGCATGATGCCAGGATATCCAGGTGCAAAAAGAAGATTTTAATAAGAAATAAATGAATTGATAGGAACTGAACATTTCAGTTCCTATTCTTATGTTTAAAGGAGTGCTTACACGATGAAAGTGCTAACGATTTCAGGTTATAAACCATTTGAATTAGGGATTTTTAATGATCAGCACCCTGGTATTTCATACATAAAAAAAGCAATCATGAAGCGCTTAGTACCTCTTATCGAAGAAGGACTTGAATGGGTGTTAATCAGCGGTCAGCTCGGTGTAGAATTGTGGGCTGCGGAAGTAGTATTTGATTTACAGCTCGAATACCCTCAGTTACAGCTTGGTGTATTAACCCCTTTTTTAGATCAGGAAGAAAAGTGGAACGAAGCGAATAAAGAACTTTATGAATTTATTCTGAGTCAGGCTGATTTTGTGGATAGTATCACAAAAAAGAAGTATGAAAGTCCTAATCAGTTCCGCTTGAAAAATCAATTTTTAATTGAAAAAAGTGATGGCATTTGCATTGTATATGATGAAGAGCATGAGGGTAGTCCGAAATTCATGTTAAAGGTAGCACAAGATAAGGCTGAAAAGAGCGATTATCCAATCATCACAATTACATCCTATGATTTACAAGATATAGTTGAAGAGGAGAAGTTTTCATCTTTTTAAACAATATTGAAAAACATTTTACAAGATAAATTGACAAGTTGAGCTATTTCTGAAAAAATGGTTTATAATAAACAAGAGGTTTATTGTATTCGAGGTGATTGAAATGTTAGCTGATAAGATTCGTTTAACAGCAAAAGAAATTTTGGAAAAAGAGTTTAAAACAGGAATGAGAGGCTATAATCAAGAGGAAGTCGATAAATATTTAGACTCCATTATTAAAGATTATGAAGCGTTTCATGAAGAAATTGAGTTATTACAAGCAGAAAATTTACGCTTGAAAAAGCAAGTGGAAGAGTTATCAAAACGTCCACAATCCACAACGGCATCTTCGTACACGCCGCCACCAGCACAGCAGCAAGCTGGTACGACAAACTTTGATATTTTAAAACGTTTGTCTAATCTTGAGAAGCACGTATTTGGTAGCAAGTTATACGAATGATGAATAATAAAAATAGGAGTTGCAATTAACTCCTATTTTTATTATAATTAGAAAGGTCGTAATCAATAGCGTTTGGGTAATTGCTGCATCTCTTTGAAGATGTAGAGGAAAGTCCATGCTCGCACAGGCTGAGATGCTTGTAGTGTTCGTGCCTAGTGAAGTCATAAGCTAGGGTAGCGTAACTGCTAACGGCGAGGAAAAAGCCTAAGTCTTTATAAGATATGGCTTGAATACTCTGAAAGTGCCACAGTGACGAAGTCTCATTAGAAATAATGAGAGTGGAACGAGGTAAACCCCACGAGCGAGAAACCCAAATAATGGTAGGGGAACTTTCCTGAAGGAATTGAACAGAGGGAAGGACAAAATGCATGCATTTTGTAGATAGATAATTACCACCGGAGTACGAGGTAGCTAGCCGCTTGTAGTACAAAGGAACAAAACATGGCTTACAGAACGCTATTGAACAGCAGTCGACACTAGTTGTTAACCAAATATATTCGCACCAGCTCTTCATATCATGAAGAGCTTTTTTGTGTTCTTTTTTCTGTTCTAAGCCTCAGGTCTTAGATGAAAATCCAGCTTAAGCTCGTTTTGGAAAGAAAGAATTGTAGGTAAGATGAGAATAGAAAAAGAAAGGAGGCAACACGGTGAAAAAATTTGGATTATTTATTTTGGGCCTAACAGCAGCGGTTGTATTGATTGCTAACTTAGGACCGATGATGCTAATGCTGCTAGGGCTTGTCATTTTATATGGTGTATGGAAGCAGGTAGTAAAGGCAACATCTTCATTTAAGAAAGCAGCTTTTGCAGTGCTTGGTGTGATTGTTATCTTGAGCATGATTGCTAACGTGCCAGCATTGTTTGGTATATTAGCAGCGATTGCGCTTTACTTTGTATACACCAAGTGGAACGACAGTGAAGTAACAATAACTAAAACAGAGGATCCATTTCAAAACTTTGAAAACCAATGGACAGAGTTAAATAAACAGTCTTATTAAGGAGTGAACACTATGAAAAATATTTTTACACGCATGAAAGAATCAATTTCATCAGACTTACACAATATGCTTGATCAAAAACAGCAAAAAAACCCGATTGCCGCTTTGAATTATTATTTGCGTCAGTCCGAAGAAGAAACAGAGCGAGTTAGAAAGCTAGTAGAGCGTCAGCATCTATTAAAAGAGCAGCTTGTGCGTGAATATAAACTAGCAGAGTCAATGAAAGAAAAGCGCCAACAGCAAGCGGAAGTAGCTCTGCAAGCTCAAGAAAATGACCTGTATAAATTTGTTCAAAAAGAGCATGCTCAATATGAAGAGCGTACAGAACGTTTAAACGTATCCATTCAGCATGTGACTAAGCAGCTTGATGAACTAGAGCGCAAATACGAAGAGATGAAGCATAAACTGAAGGATATGCATATTCGTAGAATGGAACTGATGGGGCGCGAAAACGTTGCGCGAGCAAATCATCGAATGAACACAATTTTAAACAACGATGAACTAGCATCGGATGAATATTCTAAGTTTTCGGATATCGAACGCTATATTGATCAATTAGAAAATCAAATTAATACTGATTATTATCGTCAAACAATTGATAGCAAAATTGCAGCTTTACAAAAAGAAGCAAAATAAGTGTAATTAGGATAAAAAAATTTAATCTCATAGACAAAACGTGATATTCTAAAAAGGGCGTAGTAGTAGCTGCGCCTTTTTCATCAAAAGGAAACGCACTGCGAAGCGAAAGGAGGAGAACGGCATGAAAAGAATTGTAGACAATGGATACTTCAATCTCATAATCATTACAGCGATCTTTATTTTATTTGTTGAAGTTGTCTTTTTTCATAGCGGGTTTATTTTTGCACTCCTTGTTGCTGGTGCTTTTATCTATATAGGCCGAAAGCGTCTACCAAGGCGGTCAGGTAAAATCTTATTTTGGATAGGAATTATTGGTGCTATTTTAAACTTAATTAATACAGTCGCATTTCAGTTCTTGGTTATTGCAATCTTTTTCTATTATTTATTTCATTTTGTTAAATCTAAAAAAGAACCAGTATATATTACGCCTTTAACAGAAAGTCGAGAATCACTGCGAACACAAAGGCAGCTGTTGAAGAATTCATTTGTATCACGACAGCGCACAGACGAAAACGTTTATGAATGGAGCGACATTAATATTCAAAACGTATGGAGCGATGTGATAATTGACCTTAGCTTTACTGTACTTCCAAAAGGAGAATCGGTTATTTTTATCCGACAGTTAGCTGGGAATGTAACCATCTTCGTGCCATATGAAACAGAAATTTCAGTTAATCACTCTTCTATGGCTGGAGCAGTTGCCATTTTTGATCATGTCCAACCCTTCGCTCCACTTCAAAACGTATATATGAAAACCCCAGAATTTGATAAGGCATCACAAAAAATCAAAGTGATGGTTTCAATGGGGGTTGGAAGTTTAGAGGTGAAGCGGATATGAGCATTATTCAGCGCCAGTTACTATGGGGAATCATAGTCGCTTTCACAACGTTTATTACAATAACGATTAGCGTATTTATGGCATTTCCAATCCAACAGTTTACAGAGCTATGGGAACGAGAAGTATTTGACGTTCCGTTTATTCTTTTTTCCATAACGAGTAGCCTAACAGTGGGAGCAGTTTTCGGTGGCGCTTCTGGCTTGTTTTGGAGACAGCAGCTTGAAGTGGTTGAGAATCGATTACGTGAGATGAAAAATCGGCAATATCAAGACCGGAATGATAAAACAACGGTTCAAGAGGTAGAAAGTATTTTATCTAATGCAAAAGAAATTCAGCGCTTAATGAGTGAACAGGTGGAACAGTCGCAAAAAATGGCTAATGAAAAAGTTGAAGATCAGCAAAAGCGAGTTCAAGAAGTCATTATTCAAGAACGAAATCGATTAGCTCGTGAGCTTCATGATTCTGTGAGTCAACAGCTTTTTGCCGCATCTATGCTCATGTCAGCTTTAACAGAATCAACGAATGAAGATTCTCCCCAGAGCAAGCAGTTGAAAATGGTAGAAGGAATGATCAATCAGTCTCAGCTAGAAATGAGGGCACTACTATTACATTTGCGTCCGGCTGCATTGAAAGGCAAGTCGTTACAAGAAGGAATTGCAGAGCTTTTATTAGAATTAGCCCAAAAAGTTCCGATGGAGCTGAAGTGGAATGTGGAAGAATTTTTGTTAGATAAAGGAGTAGAAGACCATCTATTTCGAATTGCTCAAGAATCTGTCTCCAATGCGTTGAGGCATTCTAAAGCATCAATGTTGAAGGTATTGCTCGTTCAGCGTGATAGCTTGGTTATTCTACGCATTGAAGACGATGGGATTGGCTTTGATGTGGAAATGGAAAAGGTAGGCTCTTATGGATTGCAAAATATGCATGAACGAGCCGTTGAAGTAGGGGCTACCTTGAAAATTGTTAGTTTACCAAATCAAGGAACGAAATTAGAAGTAAAGGTTCCGCTTATCCAAAACGAATAGACAAAAGAAAGGAGAGCTGTTTTTGATTAACGTATTGTTAGTTGATGATCATGAAATGGTACGAATAGGCGTCTCAGCGTATTTGTCTGCTCAGACAGATATTCACGTTGTCGACGAAGCTGCTAACGGTGAGCAAGCGGTAGAGAAAGCACTAAAGCATCGTCCAGATATCATTTTAATGGATTTGGTGATGGATGGTATGGATGGCATTGAAGCAACAAAGCTCATTGTTGATCAGTGGAGTGAAGCTAAAATCATCATTGTAACGAGCTTTTTAGATGATGAGAAAGTGTATCCAGCACTTGAAGCAGGGGCATCTAGTTACCTGTTAAAAACGTCTAAAGCGAGCAAAATTGCGGAAGCTATTCGCGCTACATATGCAGGAGAGACTGTGCTTGAGCCAGAGGTAACCGGAAAAATGATGACGAGAATGCGTCGTCCCTCTTCTCCGCACGAGTTGTTAACTGGACGTGAAATGGAAATCTTGTTGCTTATGGCACAGGGGAAAACAAATCAAGAAATTGCCGATGAGCTATTTATTGCTTTAAAAACGGTCAAAACTCATGTGAGCAATTTACTAAGTAAGCTCGATGTACAAGATCGTACGCAAGCGGTTATCTATGCCTTTCAACATAAGTTAATTAAATAAAAGCGAAGGTCTCCTTGAAACCTTCGCTTCTTTTTTTTATAAAATAGCTGTTTTTTTATTGCATTTCAGTATAAAATGATGGTAGCGCTTTATATGCTAGCGCTTACTTGTATGGAATGTTGTGAGGAGTTGAACAAATGGAAAAGAAATGGTGGAAGGAAGCCGTAGCGTATCAAATCTATCCGCGTAGCTTTAAAGATTCAAACGGAGATGGAATTGGTGATATTCAGGGCGTCATTTCAAAGCTTGATTATTTAAAAGATCTCGGGATTGATGTTATTTGGATTTGTCCGATTTATCAATCACCAAATGACGATAATGGTTATGATATTAGTGACTATCAAGATATTATGAGTGATTTTGGTACCATGGCAGATTTTGATGAGCTGTTAGAGGAAGTTCATAAACGAGATATGAAATTAATTATGGACTTAGTTATTAATCATACATCTGATGAGCACCCTTGGTTTGTTGAAGCGCGTTCTTCAAAAGATAATCCTTATCGTGATTATTACATTTGGCATGAAGGTAATGATGGCAATGAACCAAACAACTGGGAGTCCATTTTCAATGGTTCTGCTTGGGAGTTTGATGACGAGACGAAAGAATATTATCTGCACGTATTTTCAAAGAAACAGCCCGACCTAAATTGGGAAAACAAAGCGGTTCGACAAGAGCTATATAATATGGTGAATTGGTGGCTGGATAAAGGAATTGATGGGTTCCGAGTAGATGCTATTTCGCATATTAAAAAAGTACCTGGTTTTCCAGACTTACCAAATCCAGAAGGTTTAGATTATGTACCTTCGTTTGAAGGCCACATGAATCGTCCTGGTATTCAAGAACATTTAACAGAATTAAAAGAAGAGACATTTGCTAAGTATGATATTATGACAGTTGGTGAAGCAAATGGCGTTACGTGGGACGATGCTGACGAATGGGTAGGCGCTGAGAGCGGTAAGTTTGATATGATTTTTCAATTTGAACACATGGGACTTTGGGATAAAGGAGAAAGTGAACCTCTAGATTTAATTGAGTTCAAAACAATCTTAACAAATTGGCAAAAAGGTTTAGCACAAATTGGTGGTTGGAATGCACTTTATCTTGAGAATCACGATCACATTCGTTCAATCAATAAGTTCGGTAGCATGAAATACCGTGAAGAAAGTGCAAAATGCTTAGCTGCACTCTATTTCTTAATGCAGGGTACACCTTTTATCTATCAAGGCCAAGAGTTAGGAATGACAAACGTAAAGTTTGATCGCATCGAAGATTATAATGATGTAGGTATGATAAATTACTATCGTATTCAACGTGCAAAAGGTCAGGATCATGAAGAAATCATGAAAGTGATTTGGGAAACAGGTCGTGATAATTCACGTACACCAATGCAGTGGGATCGTACGAAAAATGCTGGTTTTTCAACAGGAACACCTTGGATGAAAGTAAATCCAAACTATGTTGATATTAATGTAGAGAAGCAGATTTCAGACGAAGAATCGATTTTAAATTTCTATAAAAAGCTTGTGGCGTTACGTAAACAGCATGAAGTATTTGTCTACGGAACGTATGATTTATTGCTAGAAAATCATCCTGCAATTTATGCATATACGCGTACGCTAGATGACAAAAAAGCAATTGTTATATGTAACGTATCTTCTAAGCAGCAAGAATTTAAGTTGCCAAAAGAAGTGAAGGTTAAAGAAGAAGAACTGCTTATTCACAATTATCAAGTAGCAACCGATGAGATGGTTCAAGAGTTTACATTACAACCATACGAAACACGTGTTTATTTTGTATAATAATAAAGGTTAGTGCAAACGATTGCGCTTATTTTGAGGCTCACATATGTGGGCCTTTTCTAATTAGTTTAAGCATTTTCTTTTTGAAAGCTTTTGACTACCGCAAGTGGATATGGTACTTTTACACGTAGTATTCATTATTAGAGAGTAAAATGAGGTTGAAAAATGACAAAGTATAAAATTATTGCAACCGCTGCAATGGGAATTGAATCACTTGTAGCAAAAGAAGTTCGTGCATTAGGCTACGAATGTGAAGTAGATAATGGAAAAGTCATCTTTGAAGGTGATGAATTAGCCATTGCGAGAGCAAATTTATGGCTGCGCACGGCAGATCGTGTGAAAATTGAAGTTGGTCAATTTAAAGCACGTACGTTTGATGAATTATTTGAAAAAACAAAAGCCCTTGATTGGGGCCGTTACTTACCGGTGGATGCGGAGTTTCCGGTGTCGGGTAAATCGGTAAAGTCAAAGCTTTTTAGCGTGTCTGATTGCCAAAGTATCGTAAAAAAAGCAATCGTTGATAAAATGAAAAAGCATTATAGTATCACAACAGGTTGGCTTGAAGAAAAAGGGGCTACGTTTAAAATTGAAGTAGCACTGCTAAAAGACATTGCAACAATCACAATTGATACAAGTGGAGCAGGTTTGCACAAGCGTGGCTATCGCGTTGGACAAGGTGATGCACCGTTAAAAGAGACGCTAGCTGCAGCATTGGTTATGCTGACGCCTTGGAATCCCGATCGTCCATTTGTTGACGCATTCTGTGGTTCGGGAACGATTGCGATAGAGGCAGCGTTAATTGGTCAAAACATTGCACCTGGCTTTAATCGTGACTTTATTTCAGAAGAGTGGCCTTGGATGTCTCAAGAAATTTGGGATAAAGCACGCGATGAGGCAGAAGAATTAGCAAACTATGATCAAGAGCTAGATATTGCTGGGCATGATATTGATCATCGTATGATAAAAGTAGCGCAGCAAAACGCATTTGAAGCTGGCCTAGGAGACTTAATTCAATTTAAGCAAATGCAGGTGCGTGACTTCACGACTCCAAAAGAATATGGAATTATTGTTGGAAACCCACCTTACGGGGAGCGTCTAAGCGATCGCCCTTCTGTCGAAACGATGTACGCAGAGATGGGTGATGCGTTTGCAAAACTTGATACATGGTCTGTTTTCATGCTGACGTCTCATGAGCAGTTTGAACAGTATTACGGCAAGCCCGCGACTAAAAAACGTAAACTTTTTAACGGATTTATTAAAACTGACTATTACCAGTATTGGGGACCTCGTCCACCTCGTAAAACAAATTAATCTAACTGGAATACACATGCTTACTTCTTAGCATGTGTATTTTTTATGGGAAATCTTCAATAATCCAAATTATTCTGTACATACTACTAAAAGAGGTGGGAGCAGTTGAAGATATTTAAAGAAGCAAAAATATTCTTTGGTAGTATGATTGTTTTATCTTGGTTAACAGTTCCTTTTTTAGGTGCAAAATACATTAAAAAATATAAATACGCAGTTGGATTCATTTCTGTATTTATTTTTATAGAAAGCTTCGTGGCTAAAAAATTTAAATGGTGGTCGTTTCCAAGGCCTCCTTTACGCTATCTTACGGGAGAAATGGCGCTAGTTTTGGGACCTTTCATTCCAGGATCTTTGTGGATTATGAGACTTACATATGGAAGATTTGGCCTATATATGCTGTTGAACTTAATCGCTGATTGGCTTTTTATTTATCCATTTCAGGCCATGACAAAGAAACTTAAGATGTTTCAATTTGGAACGGTTGAAAAGCCGCAACTTCTTGGCATTTTTCTTTTTAAAGCTGTATTGATGTATGGATTTCAGTATTTTATCGTTGAAAAGTCTAATAAAGAGGGTCCATCATGATGATGGACCCTCTTTACTTTACTGCACCAGCCGTCATGCCAGCGATGAACAAGCGCTGCAAGAATAAGTACGCAATAATTAAAGGAATAGATGATAGCACTACCGCTGTAAAGAGCATGGGATAGTTTGTCAAGAATTCCCCTTGGAAGTCTAGCAGTGCTATTGGTAAGGTTTTTACTTCTTTTGATTTCAATAATAGAAGAGGGAAGAGTAAATCGTTCCAAACAATAACAAAAGAAAAAATTCCTATCGTTGCGAGAGACGGAATAGAAAGCGGTATGGCAACCTTGCTATAAATTTTCCATTCCGAAGCTCCGTCTATACGAGCGGCTTCAAACAGTTCTTTCGGAAGAGTCTTCATAAAGCCCGTTATGATAAAAACACCAATTGGTAATAAAAAGCTAATCGATACTAGAATGACCCCTGTTAACGTATTTAACAAATTTAGCGTGTTCATTAGCAAAAAGACAGGGATCATAATTACTTGTGTTGGAACAATCATGCCAACAATAAAGAAACTATAAACAATCCATCCAGATTTTTTAGGAAGTTGCACAATAGCGTAAGCAATTAGACTCGCCAGTAGCAAGATGAAAAATGTACTAATTACAGTAACAATTGTACTGTTTTTCATATAGCCAAATAGAGGTTCTGAAATAAGCAGATGTTTATAGTTCTCAAGCCTCCAACTAGTTGGAAGACCGATGGGACTATTGTATAACTCTGGCGTCGTTTTAAAGGTTGTAAAAAGAACAAGCGTTAATGGAATAATAATGATAACGCTATAAGCTAAGAGCGTGAGTTGTTTAAATACTTTAGAAAACATAAAAATCTCCTTTTATATTTTTGTCAGCTTCAAAATTTTAAACTGTAAAAACGTTAATAGCCCGATAATCAGCATGAAAATAACTGATACCGCTGAAGCATAGCCAAATCTGAAATTAATAAAGGCTTCGTGATATAAAAAGGTAGATAGAATTTCAGTTGCGTTTGAAGGTCCACCGTTGGTCATAGCCAAGATTAAATCAAACGCTTTAAAACTTTGAATAGTTGTATAAGCCACAACCATAATGGTCGCTGGTGCTAGAAGTGGCCACGTAATACGTATAAAAACCTGCCATTTTGAAGCACCATCAATACTCGCTGCTTCAAATAACTCTTTAGGAATAGCTTGAATCCCTGCCACAAAGATGATGAGCATTTGCCCGGTATGTGCCCAAAACTGCACAAATGCCAAGCTGAAAATGGCTATTTTTCCGTTACCTAACCATGACTGTGTTAAATTTTCTAAGCCAATTTTAGTCAAGAATAAATTAAGGCCACCTATGTTGGGATCGTACATAAAATTCCATGTGAATGCGATTGAAACAGACGAAATAATAGTAGGTACAAAAAATAGAGCACGATAGAATGTGTTTAAGCGTGACTTTTTATAAAGAAGTAAAGCTAGACATAGGCTTAAAACCGTTTGGAAAATAAGCACAGTAAGCGTGAATTTTAAGTTTGTTGAAATGGATTGTTTAAAAATAGCATCACGCGAAAATAGTTCAATGAAATGATCAATTCCTATAAATGAAAATGAAGTAGACAAGCCGTTCCAGTCCGTTGTACTTAAGAACAAAGCGGCTATTGTTGGAAAAACAAAAAATATGCTATAAAGAGCGGCACCTGGAAGAATAAATAACCAAATACCTAGTTTGGAAATACGAAAATAAGAAAGAACAGAAGCAGAGAAAGAGGGTGCTTTCTCTGTTTCTGTCGCCAATGATGTGTTATTGTGCAACGACACGATCAACCTCTCCTTGTGCTTTTTTAGCTGCTTCTGTAGGGCTAACTCCCGATAAAACATCCTGTACAGACGTTTCTACAGCCTTAGTAACTCGTTCATTTAAAATGGTAAAGCGAGGCTGGAATACAGTTTTCTTTTCAGTCCACTTTGCGCTTTCTTCTAGCTCAGGAGACTTATAGCTTACATCCTTTGTAGTTAAAAGCTGTCCAGTTGCGTTAGCGTATTCTGATGCAATCTCAGGTTCAGCTAGAAAAGCTAGAAATGTTTCTGCAGCTTCTTTGTGTTTTGATTTTTCAGCAATTCCAAGCAAAAATGTAGTGGTATGAACACCTTCATAAACTGCATCTTTTTCATCAACAGTAATTGGAGCGAGTAATCCTTGATTAATTTTAGGGTTTTGCTGTTTGACAGTGGCCATCATGTAAGATCCTTGTGCAAGCATCGCACCTTTTTCTTGAGCAAAAAGCGCCGCAGCACTTTCTTTTTTTGTACCTAGAGCATCTCTTTGGAAATACCCTTTATCGTTTAGTTCTTTAATCTGAGAAAGTGTTTTTACGTACCAATCATCCGTTAGCTTGCGCTTACCTAGTTCAACTTCATGAAGCGCATTTTCAGTCGGTTGGTTGTTCATAATCATCGGATTAATAAATTGAGATGGACTCACATCACCAGAGAATAAAATCGGCGTATAGCCATTTTTCTTTAGCGTTTCTGAAACCGTTAAAAATTCATCCCAGCTTTTAGGGACCTCTAAGTTTAATTTGTTGAAAATATCTTTATTGTACACAGGAATATTGTAAACAAGTTGATAAGGAAGGGCATATTGGTCGTTTGCTACTTTTCCAACTTGAATTAACTTTTCATCAAAAGATGACAATAGCTTTTCATCTGTTAGCTTTGAAAACCCTGAAGCTTTTTGGATGGTATTAAATTGGCTACCTGGAAAGCTTGCGAAAACATCAATTCCTTCTCCAGATAATAAAGAGCCCTGAATTTGTGACTGATAAGAGTCAGAAGGGAATATAGTCATATCTACTTTTATAGTTGGATTTTCCTTTTCAAACTTTGCAATAATTTCATCAAACGCTTTTGTATCTTCTCCACGCCAGTGAGTAAAGTTAATAGTAACTTGATCGGCTTTTCCTGATGATTCACTGCTTTTACTGCACCCTGCAATTAAGATAGAGAGTGTTAAAAATAGCATTAATAGTTTTTTCATAAAATAAGTCTCCTTTTTATAAGGTTAATTTTCAGTTATCTCAATTCGGACACTTGAGTCTGAATCAAAAAAGTGCGCGTGAGTAAGTAATAAGGTAATGTGAATACGTTGGCCTGTCTGCAGCGTATAATCTGCAGGAACTTTCACAGTTAATTGCTGCTCATTTACCTCGGTATATACAATGTAATCAGCTCCTAAAAGCTCAGCTACTGCAATCTGTGTATGGATAGAATGAGCTTCTGCTTTCATGCTGATTGTTACATGTTCAGGACGGATACCGAGGATTACTGTTTGATTGTTGTAGCCTTGCTTATGTAGCTGAGCAGCTTGATAAGGTAAAAGTGGGAGAACATATTCACCAAACACAAACTGTTTATTTTTTATAATTCCTTTAATAAAGTTCATGCCAGGAGTTCCAATGAAGCTTGCTACAAATAGGTTAGCTGGTTGTGTATAGACTTGCTTAGGCGTACCCACTTGCTGGATTTTTCCATCTTTCATTACGACTAGACGAGTTCCCATTGTCATGGCTTCTGTTTGGTCGTGAGTGACGTAAATAACGGTTGCCTTTAGGGCCTTGTGAAGCTTGGTTATTTCCGCTCTCATTTGTACACGAAGCTTAGCATCCAAGTTTGATAATGGTTCGTCCATCAAAAATAACTGAGGCTGACGAACAATCGCTCTGCCTAGAGCGACACGTTGGCGTTGACCACCAGACAGCGCTCGAGGTTTTCGATTTAAATAATCTTCTAAGCCTAATATTTTAGCTGCGTGCACCACCCGCTCATGAATGTCCCCTTTTGGAAACTTTCTAATTTGCAGGCTGAACGCGATGTTATCATACACTGTCATATGCGGATATAAAGCATAGTTTTGAAACACCATTGCAATATCCCGTTCTTTTGAAGGTAGGTCATTTGCTTGCTTGCCACCAATGAAAAGAACGCCTTCAGATATGGATTCAAGGCCAGCAATCATACGAAGGGTTGTCGATTTTCCACAGCCTGAGGGTCCGACAAACACGATAAACTCTTCATCTTCCACTTTAAGATTAAAATCTTCAACAGCATTTAATGATGGAGAATAGCGTTTGTAAATATGTTCGAGTTGTAAAGTAGTCATCTGCATCTCCTTTTCAGAAGCTTTTATTTTGAAAAAAATAAAAGCTTCTAACAGTCCATTAAGAAAAAGGTTTCCTAAGGACTATTAGAAGCTTTCGGTTGACCGGTAAGCATTCTTAATAAGTTTTAATTTTCAAATTTATATGTATTTTAAAGTCTATTATTCTTATCTGTCAAGTGTGTTTTTGAAATAACCTTTTTCTATGAATAAACGAACAGAGTTCTGTATAAAATAATCTTATAACTGTTTTTATAGAGAGAAGGAGAGTGTTTGAGATGGTCCGACCAAACGAGCATTTTTTAATAATTCGTCAAGCATTAGAAAATAGCTATCAGCATATGCAGCAAGGAGGAGAACTTTCTCCAGACCTTATGAATCAATTTGAACAGGCTAAAGCTGAATATGAAGCTGCTTTAAACTTTATTTCATCCACGGACTCGTGTTTTCGCCCACTTTCTTAATGCAAGTAGCTCTTATATATGATATTAATACCTTAAGCTCTGCTTTTGCAGAGCTTTTTATTGTTTACGTTCCTATAATAATAGATATTGACAATCCTTTCTCAATACTAGATAATTAAGTTTTGCTTGAGTTAGTTATTTACGGTTGAAAAATGAATAAATTTACCTTTTGAAAGGTTTATATTTACATAGTTAAAGGAGTCATTAATCAATGATGAGAGAGCGATTGCCTTTTACAATTGGACGAGATGAGAATTTTTTTGATAAGTTGAATGAATGGATTGGAGACGTGTTTTACGATCACCTTCCAGATGCAGGTTTAGAGCTTCGAGATGAGCAAATCTTTATGGCCTTTCAAATTGAACGAGCGTTTAAAGAAAAAAATGTTATCTTTGCAGAAGCTGGGGTAGGTACGGGGAAGACGATTGTTTATCTTTTATATGCAATTTGCTATGCGCGCTATGTTGGCAAGCCTGCTATCATTGCCTGTGCAGATGAAACATTAATTGAACAGCTTGTAAAGGCAGAGGGAGATATTGCAAAGCTATCAAAGATCCTGGATATTAACATGGATGTTCGCCTTGCAAAATCGCAAGATCAGTACCTGTGCTTAAAGAAGCTAGATGCAGTTACAAGCCGAACAGATAATGAAAACATTGAAGAAATCTACGACACATTACCTGATTTTGTACATGACCATAGCGGCATGCAGTCGTTTTATCATTATGGAGATCGTAAAGAGTATCCGCACCTAACGGATGAAGAATGGCAGCAGATTAACTGGGATTCTTTCCAAGATTGCTCATCCTGTGATCAGCGTCACCGATGTGGTTTAACTTTATCACGTGAACATTATCGCAAAGCTACGGATTTAATTATTTGCTCTCATGACTTTTATATGGAGCATATTTGGACAGTTGAAGCTCGTAAACGTGAAGGTCAGCTACCGCTCTTACCAGAAAGTAGCTGCGTTGTGTTTGACGAAGGACACCTGCTTGAATTTGCAGCGCAAAAAGCTTTAACGTACCGAATTAAAGAAGATACGCTTGAGAACTTGTTAACGCGTTTATTAGAAAATGATGTGCGTGAAGAATTAGCACTGAAAATTGAGCATACAATCGATGTGTATTCACTATTTTTCGATGCGCTTAGTGAGGCAAGTCAAGATATTGTTGGATCTAATCGTAAGCAAATTGAGCGTACAAGCCGTGTGCAAAAGGTTGGAAAAGAACTACTTGGCCTTTTAGAACATATTGGAAACGAACTTGTTTTTGAAAGTGAAACCTATACGGTTGATGAATATACGCTTCGCATTGTCGATGAGTATTTAGATCAAATTGACTATTCAATGCGTCTATTTATGGAGAATGAAAATGCAATTTACTGGCTTGAAGAAAAAGATTGGCAGCTAACGCTTGTTATTATGCCACAGGCTGTTAAAGACGTATTAAAAGAGCGCGTGTTCTCTAAGAAGATTCCATATATCTTTACGTCAGCCACGCTTTCAGATAACTCATCATTTGACTATTTAGCATATAGTTTAGGAATTGGAAAACCTTTATCGTTTTCAGTAGAGTCTCCGTTTGATTATGAAGAAAAGATGGAGATTACCTGCAAAACAGTAGCAGCCGGAAGCGAAGCGTTTGCTGAAAAATATGCTTATGCATTGAAACAGCTTAAAAGAACAAATGGACGAGCGCTGCTACTATTTAATACACGTGAAGAGTTAGCACTATTTAAAGAAGCATCTAAAGAGCTAAGCGAATATACGTTTTTATTTGAAGGAGATCAAGAAATTAGTAAGTTAGTTTCTCAATTTCAGCGTGAAGAAGAAACAATCTTATGTGCGGTTCATCTTTGGGAAGGTCTTGATATTCCAGGTCCGTCACTTTCAAATGTTATTTTATGGTCACTTCCATATCCGCCAAATGATCCGGTATTTGAAGCTAAGCGAAAACAGGTTGCTGATGCATTTTGGGATGCAGATATGCCTTATATGCTGCTTCGTTTAAAGCAAGGTGTGGGACGATTAATTCGTTCGCATGAAGATGAAGGCTTGATTACTATTTTCATGCCGGAGAATACGGATGATAAAGTGCAAGCGATTATTGAAAAGAATTTACCTACAGCGATAAAAGTTCGCGCTTAATGATATGAGGATAGTTTGTCTTATACAGACGGCTATCCTTTTTTGTTTAAAACCTTTAAACTAAAAGCAGAGAATCAAATGATTCTCGACTATATGAAACAAGTGTATAGTAGGTTAGTAAGTAAAAAGGGGAGGGTTTTTGATGAACGAAAATATTCAGCTTGTAGAGCAAAATTTTCATGAATTCATGAAAAAAATTAAAAGTTATCATGAAGCGATGGGTGTGATGTATTGGGATTTACGTACAGGTGCACCGAAAAAAGGAGTGGAGCAGCGTTCTGAAGTAATTGGCATGCTGTCTTCAGAAGCGTTTAAGCTATCTGTTTCTAATGAAATGGCTTCATTCATTCAGCAGTTGACTGCTGATACCGCTCAACATTACATATCTGATACGACAAAGAAAGCGGTAAAAGAGTGTCAAAAAGAATACGAGCTTAATAAAAAAATTCCGGCTGACGAGTATAAAGAATACGTTGTTTTAACTTCTAAAGCTGAATCTGTGTGGGAAGAAGCAAAAGATAAAGCAGATTTTCAAATGTTTCAACCGTATTTAGAGAAAATCGTAGCGTTTAACCAAAAATTTGTAGAATATTGGGGATACGAAGGTAATAAATATAACCGCTTATTGGACCTTTTTGAACCAGGAATGACGGTGGAAATCTTAAATGATGTGTTTGGTCAGCTCCGCAATCGAATTGTTCCACTTGTCCAAAAGATTGCAGATTCATCTAATAAGCCAGAAACAGCCTTTTTATTTAAGTCTTTTCCAAAAGATAAGCAGCGTGAATTCAGCTTAGCGATTTTAAAAGAGCTTGGCTATGATTTTGAAGCTGGTCGTTTAGACGAAACGGTTCATCCATTTGCAACGGGCTTAAATCCAGGAGATGTAAGAATTACAACTAAATATGACGAAAAGGATTTTCGAACAGCAATCTTTGGTACCATTCATGAATGCGGCCATGCTTTATACGAACAAAACATTTCAGAAGATCTAGTTGGCACAGTGCTTTGTGAAGGTACATCAATGGGCATTCATGAGTCCCAATCGCTCTTTTATGAGAAGTTTGTGGGCAAAAACTTTTCATTTTGGAAGCGCAACTACGATGTAATTAAAAAGTATTCAAGCGGTCAGTTTGAGAACGTATCATTAGAGGATTTCTATCGAGCAATTAATCAGTCACAGCCTTCATTGATTCGTATTGAAGCGGACGAATTAACGTACCCACTTCACATTATGATTCGCTATGAAATTGAAAAAGGCTTAATAAACGGTGACATTGAAGTAAAGGACCTTCCTGAGATTTGGAATGATAAATATGAAGAATATTTAGGTGTTCGCCCAAATCACGATGGAGAAGGTGTGCTTCAAGATGTACACTGGGCAGGTGGAAGCTTTGGGTATTTCCCTTCTTATGCGCTTGGTTATATGTATGCTGCTCAGTTTAAAAACGCTATGCTAAAAGACTTACCAGATTATGATGAGCTGTTAGAGACCGGTGATGTTAAAGCAATTACAAACTGGTTAACGTATCACATTCATCAGTATGGAAAAGCGAAAAAGCCGTTAGAAATCTTGCATGATGTAACGGGAGAAGGTTTAAACGTCAATTATTTAATTGATTATTTAGAAAAAAAATACACAAAAGTATACTCTCTTTAATAGAAAAGACGAAGAAGATAAGAGTGATCTTATCTTCTTTTGTGATTTTCACGAACGTTTTTAGAAATTTTAATATAAAATGTTCGATAAAAGGTTTTCAAACATGCAGAATATTGGTATACTAAACACAACTCAATAACGCACTCATATAATGACGAGAATATGGCTCGTAAGTTTCTACCAAACCACCGTAAATGGTTTGACTATGAGTGAGCGGTGAAACTTTTGGCTTTCGTCTGATAGGTTAGCTCAAAAACATTGCTCTACTCATACGTGGGTGTAGCTTTGTTTTTGAGCTTTTTATTGTGAAAAAGAAGTTGGAGGAATTATAAGATGAAAGCATTACAAGAAAAGATTTTAACAGACGGTATCGTATTATCAGATACGGTCTTAAAAGTTGATACGTTTTTAAATCACCAGATGGATCCAATTCTTATGAAAGAAATTGGAGAAGAGTTTGGACAGCGATTTGAACAAGAAGGTATTACAAAGATTTTAACCATTGAATCATCTGGTATTGCTCCAGCAATTATGGCAGCACTGAAGCTTAATGTAGAAATGGTATTTGCTCGCAAGCGTAAATCACTAACGCTACAAGAAGGGTTAATTACATCAAAAGTATATTCCTTTACTAAAAAAGAAGAAAACGAAATTTCCGTTGCTGAAAAGTTTATTTTACCAACTGATCGCGTATTAATTATTGACGATTTTTTGGCAAATGGACAGGCTGCACTTGGCTTAATGGATATTGTTAAAAAAGCTGGTGCTGATGTAGGAGGCGTAGGGATCGTTATTGAAAAAGCTTTTCAAGATGGCGGTCGCTTAGTTCGTGAAACAGGTGTGAAGGTTGAATCACTGGCACGCATCGAATCACTAAAAGGCGGACAGGTTACGTTTGTTCCTACGAAGCAAGGAGTGACATCTTAAAATGAAAAATGGAAAAGTTTTGTCATTAGGGTTACAGCATGTTCTAGCGATGTATGGTGGAGCAATTGTCGTGCCTTTAATCGTGGGCGGTGCAATTGGATTAACGCAGCAGCAGCTGACTTATTTGGTCGCAATTGACTTGTTCATGTGTGGAATTGCTACGCTTCTACAGGTTTGGAAAAATCGCTTCTTCGGTATTGGCTTGCCCGTTGTACTGGGATGCACATTTACTGCTGTAGGCCCAATGATTCAAATAGGAAGTTCATATGGTGTTTCGAGTATATATGGTTCAATAATTGTGGCAGGACTTATGGTTGTTATTTTATCAAAATACCTTGGTAAGCTTGTTCGTTTTTTCCCGCCGCTTGTCACTGGTTCTGTTGTTACAATTATTGGAATAACGCTTATTCCTGTAGCAATGAAAGACTTGGCTGGTGGAGAAGGAAGCGCAGATTTCGGAAGCTTAAGTAACTTAACACTTGGGTTTGGGGTACTGTTACTTATTATTTTATTATATCGTTTTACAAAAGGCTTTATGAGATCAGTGTCTGTATTGGCAGGTTTGATTGCTGGAACCATTGCGGCATCGTTTATGGGGAAAGTAGACTTTTCAGGTGTTCGTGATGAAGCATGGGTTCACGTTCCACACTTTTTTTATTTTGGAATGCCTACGTTTGACGTGACGGCTATTTTAACAATGTTTTTAGTGCTATTAGTGGGGATTGTTGAATCGACAGGTGTGTACTTTGCGGTTAGTGATATTTGCAAAGAAAAAGTAACAGAAAAAGATTTAGCTGGCGGATATCGTGCAGAAGGATTAGCTATTACCCTGGGGGGCTTATTTAATGCATTTCCTTATACGGCTTATTCTCAAAATGTAGGGTTACTTCAGCTTTCGGGTGTTCGTACTAAAAACGTAGTGTTTGCAGCGAGCGGTATCCTAATTGTTCTTGGACTTATCCCGAAAATTGCTGCGATTACAACCGTAATACCAAGCCCTGTATTAGGGGGCGCAATGGTGGCGATGTTCGGAATGGTTATCTCATCGGGTATTAAAATTTTAAGCGAAGTGGATTTACAAAAGCAAGAAAATCTGCTGATTATTGCATGTTCTATTGGAATGGGACTTGGTGTAACGGTCGTACCAGACTTATTTGCACAGCTTCCAGAAGGAATTCAAATCTTAACTGGAAATGGAATTGTAGCAGGTAGCTTTACGGCTATTATTTTAAATATTGTCTTCAACGTACTGGCGGTTTCAAAAGTAAGAAATGGAGAAGTATCCGTACAAAAAGAAATGTTAACAAAATAAAAGTAGAAAGCTCTTAATGCTTGTCTAACACAAGCATTAAGAGCTTTTTTGTTTAATAATTTGAATATTTCTATTTATTTTACTTTATGTAAACCATTTGCAAAGTGCAAAAGGATGTGCAAAAATAAATTTTCCTAAAAGGGTTTAAAGGTATAAACGCTCTGGGTATATCAAAAAAGCAGTGGTCTGCTTATTGGACAACATGCGAAAATAAACATTTCCAATGGTAAAGTAGCAAATTAAACAAACAATAAGAAAAAGTGATTATTGAATGGTTAGAGGAGTTGATATAGATGATTACAGCAGAAAAAGATACGGTAACATTTGTAGCAAAGGATGGACGTGAAGTCACAATACGTCCAGCAGAACCCCGTGATGCAAGAGAGATTACAACAGCTGTGGAAGAAATTATTAAAGCAGGAGAGTTTATTCAAAAAGACGCGCCAAAAACAGTAGAAGAAGAACAGCAGTTTATTGAGAGTGTATCAAAGCAAGGGCATATGTATGTTGTGGCGGAAGTGGAAGGTGAAGTTGTTGGGATTGCGCGCGTTCTTCGCGGTGAAATTCGAATGAAACGTCATAGTGGGCTTTTCCGTACATGGCTAGTTTCAAAAGTACAAGGTATGGGAATTGGCAAGCAGTTAATGGACTATACGTTAAATTGGTGCAAAGAAAATGACATGCACAAGCTATCGTTAACGGTATTTGCCTCTAATGAAGTGGCGTATAAATTGTACGAAAAAGTCGGCTTTAAGACAGAAGGGGTTATGAAAGAACAAGCTTATATTAATGAGGAGTACGTGGACGAAATATATATGTCTGTATTCTTTTAAATAAATAGACAAAAACCAAAAATTTCATGTTCAATACTAAGGAAAATACGTTATACTAAACGTGTGCGCAACAAATAAAACTTCTTCAAAACGAGGCTTTTCCATATCTTATGGAAAAGCTTTTTTATTTTTTATTGAGAATAAATTTCTAAAAAATTACAAATGGTATACATAACGAATTAAAGAGGTGAGACGCATGCCTAAAATTATGTCAACTGGATTTTGTATACCTCCATATGAGCTGAAGCAATCGGATACTGCACAGTTTGCAAAGGATCTATTTGCCGAATCATTTCGAGACATTAATCGCTTGTTAACGGTATTTGAAAATGGTCAAATTGAAACCAGGCACTTTGCTAAAGGGATGAAGTGGTTTCAAGAAGACCACACGTTTGAAGAGAAAAATAATGCATTTATTGAGTGTGCAATTGAACTTGGCGTAAAAGCTGTTGAAAATTGCTTGACGAATTCAGCTTACCTTTCTGGGAATGTCCCCTATGAAGAAATTGATGCAATCTTTTACATTTCTACTAGCGGGCTTGCAACACCGAGTATTGAAGCCAGGATTATGAACGAGCTTCCCTTTTCACCTCACACGAAGCGTATTCCAATTTGGGGCCTTGGCTGTGCAGGAGGAGCTTCAGGTGTATCAAGAGCACATGAGTATTGCTTAGCGTTTCCAAAAGCAAAGGTACTTGTGCTTTCAATTGAACTTTGTAGCCTGACATTTCAGCGTAATGATCGTTCAAAAAGCAATCTGATTGGTACATCTTTGTTTGCTGACGGAGTAGCAGCTGCTTTAATTGCAGGAGATGAATCGGATATGACCGCTTCAAAATTAGACACGCTGCCAGCAACATTACATACTCAGTCTACTCTAATGCCAGATTCTAAGGATGTTATGGGCTGGGATATTCGAAACGACGGTTTATATGTTATTTTTTCAAAAGACATTCCAACGATTATTGATTCTTGGCTGGGGGATCAAGTCCAAACATTTCTAGCGAGTCATAATTTAACGACGCAAGACTTGCGACATTTCGTAGCACATCCTGGTGGGAAGAAGGTATTAGAAGCTTATCTATCTACGCTTTCACTTGAAGACTCAATGATTGACCACTCTCTTCATGTGTTAAAACATCATGGGAACATGTCATCAGCAACCGTTTTGTACGTATTGGATCGATTCATGAAAGAAAAAATTCCAAGCGGAGAATACGGCGTCTTAACAGCGCTTGGACCAGGTTTTAGCTCGGAGCTCGTTTTACTTCAGTGGAGGGAATAACATGTTTATTTATACCATTTTTGCATTGATTATTTTACAACGTTTAGGAGAACTTATAATTGCAAAGCGTAACGAGGCCTGGATGAAGCAAAATGGTGGATATGAAGCAGGAAGCAACCATTATAAATGGATGGTATCCATGCATGCTGCTTTTTTTGTAGCGTTGCTTGTAGAAATGCAGCTTGTAGACTATTCTTTTTCATCTTCTTTTTGGGTATTTGCGACTTTATTTCTAATGGTGCAACTGGGAAGAGTATGGGCTATCGCCTCATTAGGGAAGTATTGGAATACTAAAATTATTGTAATGCCCAAAGCTCCCGTTGTATTAAAGGGACCTTACAGATACATCAAGCATCCAAACTATACGATTGTCACGCTGGAATTTCTTTTAATTCCGCTTTTATTTCAAGCGTATCTAACGCTTATTGTATTTAGTTTATTAAACATGTGGATGCTTTCGGTTCGTATTCCAAAAGAAGAAGAAGCGCTGAAGCTCTATACAGACTACGAGGTAGCCATGGATGGAAAGCTACGTTTTATGCCACAGTTAAAAAAATCAGAAAACTAATTGAAAATGATTATCTTTCGTGATAGACTGTAAGTAGCTGATAAAGATTATCAATTTCATCAATAAGAAACGGTGGTGGACATAATGGTTAGTCTTTTTGTAATTGGAACGTTCGTAACGTGTACGGGTATGGCAACGTATGTCATGAAAAATATTGAAAAAGCACAGCGTGTATAAAATTGCTGTTGTTCAAGCATAGATAAAAACTGCCAAGTATTTGGCAGTTTTTTTGGTTTGAAAAAACGAAAAATAAATTCCTACTTGACATATAGGGTAACTGCAAATAATATATAATATAAATTGTTTCAAAATTCAAACGAGTATCTATCAGTCTACTGAAGAAACTTGTCTGCTGCACGAGCTGCTTTGGATATTGCTTGCAAGAGTACATTCAATAAAGGTAAATTAATACAAGGTGATTTCGAATTAGAAGTCCCAGAATATATGAACTGTGATGCAAAGCAAGCGGTAGGATATGTACGTCCTCATGATCTTGAAATTGAAAACGAAAAGGTCAGTGAAGATACGGTTTTAGCAACTATTAGTCATATTCACATGGTAGGGCCGATTGTTCAAGTTGAATTAAAGCGTGAAGGGTTTGACGAATTTTTAGAAGCTGAAATTTCGAAAGAACGTTTTAGGTTCTTACAACTTAGTATAGGTAAACAGGTTTATATTCGTCCTAAACAGCTCAAAGTCTTTATACCAGAAGATTATTCAATTTGAGTTATAGTTTATTTGACACTAGCCATCTTTCAAGTTTAATTTGAGAGGTGGCTAGTGTTCTTTTAGTCGCATAGTACATAGCTTACTAATGAGCAAGCGGAAAATTCAGTTTTTTATAGGAAAACGCTTTAAAATCAAGTAAAATGAAAAGAGGAATAAGTAGCAGAAATGGAGTATGTGCACGATTGTAAGTGCCTAACAAAAGGAGTCGAAAGGGATGTCTCAAGTAAGCGTTCAGCATCAAAAGTATAAAACTCTACAATCCTCTCTTTATTATTTACATGAGGCTTTTATAAATGCTGGAGATGAAAAGCAAGCAGAAAAAGTTATTCAGTTGTTAAGAAAACAAGAAAAAGAAGAATTTGTTATTGCATTTTGCGGTCATTTTTCAGCAGGGAAGTCGAGTATGATTAATGAGCTCATGGGGCAAACAATTTTGCCTGCAAGCCCAATTCCGACAAGTGCTAACTTGGTGTCTGTTAAGGCTGGTGAAGAGCATGCAACCGTTTATTACCGAAAAGAAAAGCCAGTACGTTATGAAGCACCATACGAGTATGAACAAATTAAATCATTTTGTGTTGATGGTGACGAAGTAGAGTCTATCCATCTCTCGATTGAAACGAAAGCAATTCCAAAAGGAATCGTTGTTATGGATACACCTGGAATTGATTCGACCGATGATGCTCATCGTGTATCAACCGAGTCTGCTCTTCATCTTGCGGACGTTATTTTTTACGTAATGGATTATAACCACGTACAGGCAGAGCTCAATTTCCACTTTACAAAAGAGTTACAGGATGCCAATAAAGATTTGTTCTTAATTATTAACCAAGTTGATAAGCACCGAGACGATCAGCTTACTTTCCAAGAATTTAAAGAGTCTGTAGAAGAGGCGTTTTTAAAATGGAATGTACGGCCAAAAGGGATTTTCTATACGTCTTTAAAAGATAAGCAATCCTCTTATAATGAATTAGCTGTTTTAAAGAAGCATCTGCACACAATGATGGAGAAAAAAGAAAATCGAGATCAACATATTATGGATTCCATGAAAATGGTAGTAGAAGATCACATGCAGTTTGCAGAAAGCAGTGAAGAAGAAAGTCTTCTTGAATATGATGATATTCGTTCACAGCTTCGTCCAAATGAATATCAAATTGCAAAGGAAGAAGCAACCGAGCTTATAGCGAAGAAAGAACTGATCTTACATAAACGCACAGCTTTTTATACGACGTATCAAAATGAAACAGCTAAAATTATGAACAATGCGAATTTAGCTCCTTATGAGATGCGAGAGAAAGCAAAGGCATTTTTAGAAACAACCAAGCCAGACTTTAAAGTAGGGGTATGGTTTACAAAAAAGAAAACAGAAGAAGAAAAAAAAGAACGGCTAACAGCTTTTTATGAAGATGTGAAAGAGCGTGTTCAAACAGAGCTGCAGTGGCACTTGCAGCAGTATATGCAGCAGCTCATTCAAGATGAAGAGCTCGTAGATTCTTCTCTATTGGCTAGCATTCAACAGTTTGAAGTACCGTTTGAGCCACATGACTTAGTGGATGCTGTGAAGACAGGGGCAACTATTAACGGTGAGTACGTCCTTACTTATACAAAAGATGTAGTAGATGCGATTAAGAAAAATACCAATCGTATTCTGTCTGAACTGTATACAGAAATTGAACAAGTAAAGAAAGAAGAAGAAGAACGACTTCTGCAAAATATTGAACAGTCGTTAGTGAAAGAACAACGAATTATTGAGGGCTACGAGCAAGTTCAAAGATCTGCGCAGCATCTTCAAGCCTTGCGACAAGATTTAACACACAAGCTAAATATCTTAAGACCTCTTGAACCATTGGAAATGGTAAAACTGTTAGACTTATTACAAGAAGAAATCGAAGTAGGAACAATGGTTGAGGTAAAAGCACCTCCAGCTACAGGCAAATCAGAACAAGTTGTTGCTGTAGAGGAAGACATTCAGTCAAAAACCAAAGTCGATGCAGTTATTCGAGATATTGATGAGTCGACAAAGGTGCTTTCTACATTTAAACAGCTTGAAAAGTTTATTGGCCGCTTGAAGGAAAAACGTCATAAGCTTGCAAACCAAACGTTCACAGTAGCACTATTTGGAGCTTTTAGCGCTGGAAAGTCGTCTTTTGCTAATGCGTTAATTGGTGAAAAAGTATTGCCTGTGTCACCGAACCCTACAACGGCAACAATTAACAAAATTATGCCTCCTACAAAGGACTATCCTCATCGGACAGTGGTAGTTCTTATGAAAACGATGGATCAACTGGTAGCTGATATTAACAGTTCTCTAGAGTTGTTTAAACATACTATTTCAGACGTAGAAGAGCTAAGTGAATTATTGCCAAAATTAACTGTGAAAGAAGAAAACCAGCTGCATTTCTCATTTCTACAAGCGGTGATAAAAGGCTATGAGGATGTTAAGAACGTAATGGGTTCTGAAGTGACGGTTACGATTAAAGAATTTGAGGCATACGTAGCTAAAGAAGAGAAAGCTTGTTTCGTACAGCATATTAACCTGTACTATGATTGTGAGCTGACGCAGCTGGGAATTACGCTTGTTGATACACCAGGTGCTGATTCCATTAATGCTCGCCATACGGGCGTTGCGTTTGAATATATTAAAAATGCTGATGCTATCTTGTTCGTTACGTACTATAACCATGCGTTTTCAAAAGCAGACCGCGAATTTTTAATTCAGCTTGGTCGTGTAAAAGATGTATTTACACTAGATAAGATGTTCTTTTTACTCAATGCAGCAGATCTAGCTCAGTCTGATGAAGAGCTAACCCTTGTACAAAATTATGTAAAAACACAGCTTGAAGAGTATGGTATTCGCTTTCCACGTCTCTATCCAATTTCAAGCTTACAGGCGTTAACAAATCGTAATGATACGATGTTTAAAGCTTTTCAAAAGCCATTTTATCATTTCATTACAGATGAGCTAACTCAGCTAGCAGTTGCATCCGTTTATGAAGAATTCAATCAAGCACTTGCCGTGATGAATGAAATTAAAGGTGTTCAAACAAAATCTGCGGTTGAAAAACAGCGCTATTTGCAATCTCTTCACATTAAAGATCAACAAATTTCTGCCAAGGTTTCAGAAATGACATTTACGTATGAAGAACAGCAGCTAGAAAGGGAAAGCGATGAGCTTCTCTTCTATGTCAAGAAGCGTGTTTTACAGCGCTATGATGATTTCTTTAAGGAGTCGTTTAACCCAGCAACGCTTAGAGACGATAAAGGAAATAAGAAAGAACAGTTGGCGGCATGTCTTAATCAGCTTTTACAAGCAGTTGCATTTGATGTTACCCAAGAAATTCAAGCGACAACGCTACGTTTAGAAACGTATATCCAACGCTTAACAAAAGAGTGGAATCAAACGAATATGAGGCAGCTACAACGCTATGAACCAACGTTTCACCCTGCCCTTCCAGATATTCCTGTAGAAAGTGGCAGTGCGATGGTTAGTCGCTGTTTGTTTGAAAATCTCGAACTATTTCAGAAGGACTTAGCTCTTTATAAAAACAGCAAAAGCTTTTTTGAAAAAAATGAAAAAGCTAAAATGCATGAAGCTTTAAAAGCTAAAATTGAGCCGCTGCTTGATGATTATGTGCGCAGCGAACAAGTAAAGCTCCAAAATCATTACAGTGAACAAATTCATGCATTTGTTTTAATGTATAAGCCGGCGCTTTTAGAAGAATGGTATGATTATTATAAACAGCTTCAAACAGTGGTTAATGCAGATTTTCCAATTGAAGCGCTAAATCATACAATTGGTACACTCAATGATATCGTGGTAGCTCATCAAACTGAAAGGACATAAGATGAACGATCATATAGAAGAGATACTGAATTCAATTGAAAAACAACATAATGTCACGATTTTGTTTGCGTGTGAAGCAGGGAGCAGGGCGTATGAGCTGCATACGCCTTCTAGTGATTATGATGTACGATTTATTTATAAATACGAATACCCACGCTACCTTGAGCTATATCGACCTAAAGACGTCATTACAAGCATAGATAAACATTATGATATTCAAGGGTGGGACGTGTATAAAGCACTGCATCTTTTTACAAAATCAAATCCTTCTCTTTATGAATGGATACATTCATCAATTTACTATCGCAATGTGAAAGAGTTTCGCGAAAAGGTATGTCTTATGATGGAGAAACAGTATTCGCTAAAAGCGCTTGGATTTCATTATTTTAAACTTTTGCATCAAAATAGTAAAAGAAATCTGAAATCTTCTGTTACAATAGAGGATATAAAAGTTGTTCTTCATATGGCTAGAGCATATATGGCACTAACGCTTTTAATTCAAGATAAGAAATTACCGCCTACGTCGTTTTTTGAGCTTGTTAACGGCTTCAAAGATGATTCTTTAGTGTCGATAATGACAAAGCTTAGCGATGCTAAAAAACAGCTTGTACACTTAACAAGTAGTGAGGTAAAAGGAATAAAAGCCTTGCTTGAAACAAAGCTCCCTCATTTTAAAAGGGAGCTAAGTAACTTGCCCCATAAAGACCCTAGCCTCGAAGATATTAACTTATTCTTAGCACAACAGCTTACTACATAATGGAGGAACAAAAATGAGCGTACACAAAGCAATATCAGAGCATTCAAAGAAACAGCATGAACTTGTTAAAGCATTTGTCAGACTAGATACAATGCGTGAGCAAGCAATCGAAGCAGCGGTGCTTCTCTGTAAAGAAGGCAAAGAATTTTCAACGGATACAATTAATGCGGTGACGGCTCAAATTAATGAGCTTGCAAAAAATAATGGAATCGTACCAACACGTCAGTCTGTAACAAAAGAAATGGTTGCAGAATACGTTCAGCGTTTAAATAATTAAAAAAATGAGAGCTGCTTTCTAATGGCAGCTCTCATTTTTTATTGAATTGAAACAAGAGGGAAATTGCCCATTAGCTCCCGGTGTTACCTTATTTTTCGAAGTATTTGATTTCAAAACAGATCCATACTAATGAATGTACCAACAAGGTACAAACAAAGGAGGAGATTGTAATGGGACGTACAAAATCAGGTAATGCAAATGCGCAGCGTAATAACAATGCAAAACAAAAGCATAACACAGAATTTGCTTCTGAGTTTAAATCAAACCAAGCTCAAAAAGCGAAAGCTGCAAAGAAAGCAAACAGTGCACATGCTGAAGAATTTGCATCTGAATTCAATGTACAACAAAATCAAAACAATTCTTCTAACCAAAAGCTTAAAGCTTCTAAAAGTGCTAAAAACAACCAATATAACCAAGAATTTGGTTCTTATGCTGAGGTAGAATCAGCAAAGATGAATAATAAAGCACAAAAGAAAGCTTCTAAAAAAGCTTCTAAGAAAAACAATCACTAAGTCATAGTGAGCGTCGAAAATGCCAGAAACATTCATGATGCGAGTGAATGTTTCCGGCATTTTCTTTTTTACACAATAGTAAAAGAGGTGAGAATGTTGAACAAAGGTATTGGCTTGTCACTTTCTTCAATATTGTTAGCACAGGCATTAAAAATTCCTATTAAGAAATATCAAACAGGTGTATGGGACATATCGATGATAGGGGCATCGGGTGGAATGCCAAGTTCTCACTCTGCAGGGGTTTCTTCTCTGGCTACCTACGTCGGGTTAACCAAAGGTATTTCTAGCATTGAATTCGGAATTGCGACTGTGTTTGGAATTATTGTTATGTATGATGCACAAGGGATTCGAAGACAAACTGGTGAAATTACCATTAAGGTAAATACGTTAGATGAAGAAATTGAAAAATTAGCCGGTCTTCCCGATAAAGGCTTTCATGACTTAACTGAACAGAAGCTTAAAGAGATGCTTGGACATCAGCCGGCAGAAGTGCTTGCAGGTGCCCTCCTAGGTGTCACTATAGGATTAGTTGGCTATTTGCTTGGTGAAAAGTAATGGTCAAATTTTTATAAATACGCTAAGATAAAGAGGGAACCTTTATAAAGGATGGGATCGGATCGTGACAAAATTGGTAAACTCCTTAGAAGAATACCTTCTTTATCTTGAGGAAAAAGGCTTTTCTTTAAAAGAAGATGCAAAGGGTTTTATTGCGTTTGGTCAGCAATATACAAAAATGCCGGATGAAATGGTTATTTTTTCGATTGAATGGACCTTAAAAATGCAAAAAGAATTCGATGGTAGCTTTTTTGTTGCGCTGCTAGAGCAACTTGCAGCACAAAAGGTAAAGACGAGAAAACAGGCGATGCAAGTGCTAAAACAGACCGGAATGATTTGAAGCAGGAGCTTATAGTCCTGCTTCTTTTTGATGAATAGCTTCTCTAGCAAGCTGGTCAGCTCCGCTATTTTCGCTGCTTGGAACCCACTTAATAAAAAATAAATCAATTTGTTTGGAGAGAGTTAACGCTTTTTCGAGGAGAGGAAGAAAAGCTTTATTTTTTACATATTCTCTGTTCATAGCTGTATCTACAATCTGCGAATCGGTTCGGAAAGAAACCATCGTATACTGCTTTTCTAAACAAAGCTCTAATGCTTTTATTAAAGCATGAAATTCAGCTTCATGATTATTCATCGCTTGCAAGGGAATAGAGTAACGGTGGTGTTCCCCGTTACCTTTTATAATAATTCCCGCGCCAGATGGACCGGGATTTCCCGCAGAGGCACCGTCAATGTATACTTCTATCATAGTGATCACTCCAATATAGCTTAGTTAATCAGATAAGTTGCAATTAAATCAACTCTATTGTACCATAAAAAAATTTAGTGCTAACTACAGTAAAATCGCGATAATAATTGTCATGAAAAGACAAGATGAGTGATAAAATACAAAAAAGTAGAAAAGTTTACGTGCGGTATTCAAAAATTGCCCATGAAAGGAACTGGAAAGATGAAATTTCAAATTGAATGGCACTACAAATCATCCAAACAAAAGCAACTGACGTTTTACTCTGATTTCACAGATGCAAACGAAGCGTTTATTATCATAGGCGACTTGGAAAGAACTGGGCGTACAAAGGAAATTTATTTGATTAGTGAAGATGGACAACGTTGGACTGTAAAAGAAGCCAAGAAGCTGTTTGAAGAAGTTCAAACGGAGCCTCATGACATCACAGTGTATTTTGATGGGGGCTTTCATCATGACCTGCAAGCCGCAGGTCTCGGTGCTGTTATTTACTTTACGCAAAACGGTTTCTCACAGCGCATTCGAGTTAATACGCAGCTTGAGCAAATTGAATCAAATAATGAATCGGAATATGCGGCTTTTTATTTTGCAGTACAGCAGCTAGAAGAAATGGGAGTTCATCATATTCAAGTGACCTTTAAAGGAGATTCACAAGTTGTGTTAAACCAGTTAGCAGGTGAATGGCCTTGCTTTGAAGAAACCTTTAATAAATATTTAGACCGCATTGAAGATAAGCTACAAGAATTAGGAATTAAACCAATTTATGAACCGATTTCACGTAAGGATAATGAAGAAGCCGACCAGCTTGCAACACAAGCCTTACAAGGAATTGCCATATCTAGTCGAAAACGAATATAGGTATTAATTGAAATGGAGAGATGCAGCATGGAAAGAAAGCAAGTGTTAGAAGAAGTAACAGAGCTTCTAGATTACTATTGCAATGACTGCTTTGTAAAAAAAACGTTTAATAAAGAGCGGGGCAAAACCTATGCGCAATCGTTTTGTATTAATGAGTGTACGGTAGGAGAGAAAATTAAAAAGTACGGAGAACTATTAACGAAAAAGTAGTTCTGTATAATTTTTTTCGTCTTGTTTTATCCTATCCATAGGAGGTGTTTTATGAATGGATAACTTTTTAAATCAAGACGTAACGACAGGTTATAATGATTTACAACAAGCTCAAGTTTCTATTCAATCAGCGCAAAAAATGATTGGAACTGCAACAATGAGCATGAGTCCGCAACAGCTTAGTGAAGCAACAGAAGCTCTAGCGAACGCACGCACAGAGTTAGAAGCAGCACAAGCAAATGCAACAGGTGTAGATGAGGAGTTTCTTCAAAAGTGCATGGCGGATTTAAAAGCTTGTGAACAGCAGTTAACTGAGGCAAAGCAATAAGGTTGTAACAGGAGAAGAGCACTCTTTTCATCGCAAAGTAAACGCGATACAAAGAGTGCTTTTTTACTAATATACATAAGGGTTTTAGGTTTCTGTAATATTATGGATGTATTTACTAATCTTTGTTTTAGAGGTATAATGAAAATAGATATCGAAAAATTCTGTTTATTATTAAGTAGATTGTCGATAAGGAGTGAGAGCTGTGTACCGTACACAAGTGAGAGGAAATGAAATTATCGTCTTGTTTTCAACGACAGAAGCATCCAAAAAGAGGACTGATATTGAAAGAGAAAAAATCTATAAGCGCGTTCTTCATCTCGATGAAAAACTGCTTACATTTCATAATGGTACGAGCTTTACAATTGGAGATCCGTTAGGTTTGATTGTTGCTCATGTTAAGAAAAGTGACTTAACGACAATTTACATTGAACATATTATTGATAAACAATTTATGTATCATGATGATGTAATTTAAGGTTGGAAAATAAAAAAGTAGTTTTTTCTCTAAAGAAGAATTACGACGTTACTACGCTCTAACTGTTTTAGTAAGTTCGTTCCATTCCGTTATTTTTTTGAAAATTATTTTCCAAATCAACAAAAAATATCCGAATTATCGAAGTATCTCACTTGCGATAGCTCGGATATTTTATTGACTAAAATAGTATGTCTTAGCTTCTTTTTTATTAAATAAACATACCTGCAATTGCTGCGCTTAATAGGTTAGCTAACGTTCCGGCAAGAATAGCACGGAAACCTAAACGTGCTATTTCTGGACGACGGCTTGGCGCCATATTGCCTAATCCACCTAATAAAATAGCAAGTGAAGATAAGTTAGCAAATCCACATAGTGCGAAGCTGATAACAGCAACTGTTTTATCAGAAAGCTGATCAATTTGTGGAGCGAAAGAAGAGTAAGCTACAAACTCGTTTAATACAAACTTTTGTCCAATGAAACCAGCTGCTTGTACTGCTTCGCTCCAAGGAACACCAATGACAAACGCAATCGGTGCAAAAACAAATCCTAAAATCGTGTCAAGTGTAAAGTTTTCAAGGTTGAAAAGGCTTCCAATTCCAGACAAAATTCCATTTAACAATGCAATTAGTGCGATGAATGCAAGTAGCATTGCTCCTACGTTTAGTGCAAGCTTTAACCCATCAGATGCTCCGCGAGCTGCTGCATCAATTACGTTAACTGTATCTTTATCTTTCTCCATCGCAACGCCTTCAGCTGTTGACGTCTTTTCCGTCTCTGGAATAATCATTTTAGCCATAATTAATCCGGCTGGAGCGGCCATAAAGCTTGCTGCTAATAAATATTCGATTGGTACACCTAAAGCTGCATACCCAAATAGTACTGAACCAGCTACAGATGCTAATCCACCTGTCATAACAGCAAAAAGCTCTGATCTTGTCATTTTCGGTAAGTATGGTCGAATAACTAACGGTGCTTCGGTTTGACCAACAAAAATATTTGCTGCAGCAGATAATGATTCTGTTTGGCTTGTTCCAAGTAATTTTGATAATCCGCCACCAAGGAACTTAATGATAATCTGCATAATTCCTAAATGGTATAGAACCGCAATTAAAGAAGAGAAGAAAATAATTAATGTTAGTACATTAAATGCAAAGATAAACCCAGTAGGCTGAGTTGCATCCGATAGTGCACCAAATAAGAAAGAAATCCCTTCATTTGCGTAATTTACAACATTTTGTACAGCAGTTGTTACTTTTTCTAAAGCTGCTCGACCAACGTTCCATTTTAAGACGATAAATCCAAATAGAACTTGAATGGCTAAGCCGACTAATATAGTACGAGGTTTGATTGCTTTTTTATTACTAGATAATAAAAACGCTACCAAAAAGATAAACGCAATACCTAATAGACCCCAAAGGAAATTCATAGTCTCCACCTTTTCTTTATGTTTTTAGCGAAACGTCGTCAGACTTCTAACGTCTTACGACAACTTAAATATAATAGTTTTTGTCGAAAATTGAAAGAGGTTTTTGAGTTTTTCCTCTTTTATCTTGTCCCAACTTTAATAATTTATGAATAAAAAATGAGTGACTAATCTTTTAGAAAGGTTTGATACACAAGGGATGGTTAAATAATAGGATTGTGATTTATGCATGAATAGGAAATGATAAAATAGCAAAAAAATATAGATATGCATTGCTTGTAAAATGCTTAAATTGTTTAGCATTACGCTATCTGGAGGCTGCTATGGAAAGTAGAAAAAAAATGGACTTGCTTGCGCTTGCATCCGTTCCGCTTATTATGACATTGGGGAACTCCATGCTAATACCTGTTTTACCAGTCATTGAAAAGCAATTGAAAATTAGCTCTATGCAGGTCTCGATGATTATTACCGTGTACTCGATATTTGCTATTTTTTTAATTCCCATTGCTGGCTATTTATCAGATCGCTTTGGACGAAAAAAAGTCATCATTCCCAGTCTGATTTTAGCTGGAATAGGTGGAGCAATTACGGGATGGGCTTCATGGCAAATGAGTAGCCCGTTTTGGATTATTTTAATTGGAAGGGCCATTCAGGGAATTGGTTCTGCCGGTGCTATGCCAGTGGTTATTCCATGTGTAGGAGACATGTTTGAAGATGAACAGGAAGTAACGAAAGGGTTAGGGTTAATTGAAACTGCTAATACGTTTGGTAAAGTATTAAGCCCAATTTTAGGTGCATTTTTAGCCTCTTTTATTTGGTTTTTGCCGTTTTGGTTTATTCCGATTCTTTGTCTGTTGTCCATTTTACTTGTTCTCTTTTTGGTGAAAACCCCTAAATCAGGGTCATCTGATACAAAGAAACAAGACATTAAAGATTTCATTAAAAATGTGAAGAGCACTCTTCATAAAAATATTCGCTGGTTGTTAGCCATTTTCATTTTAGGTGCTATTATTATGCTTGTTTTATTTGGAATGCTCTTTTATTTATCAACAATTCTAGAAGAGAGATATGACATTATCAATACAAAAAAAGGCTTTGTAATGGCCATTCCATTGCTTGCATTATCCATTGCCTCGTATGTTGCCGGGAAGAAAATTGGTAAGAATAAAGTGGTGATGAAATGGTGTTCATTCTTTGGTTTTCTTCTATTAGCCTGTTCTTTTCCTATCTTATTTTTTAATACTTCAATTGTCATGATTATCATCACGCTTGTAATTGGCGGTATCGGAATAGGTGTTGCACTTCCAAGTCTTGATGCTTTAATTACCGAAGGCATTGAGAAAGAAGAGCGAGGGACAATTACGTCAATTTACAGTTCCATGCGCTTCGTCGGAGTCGCTGCCGGTCCCCCATTGTATACTTTGCTAATGAAATGGTCTGATATGGCTGTTTTCCAAACGTCTTTATTTGTTAGTGCAATCGGGGCTATTATCGTTCTTAAAGCAATCAAACCAACAGATGAAGCCATGAAGGTTAAAAAAGCTGAGGTTTAATTTTATTTCTTAGAGATAGATGTTTGTCCCTCACGACTTGTACCACTGTGCCATACACTATGAGTGAAAAGATGAATGAGTGAAATGAGGGACAAAGAAGATGGCATTGCAAATTATGAAAATTTTAGCTTCCGCTACAACGGTTACAACCATAAGCCCTGTTAATACAAAATTATTTTATGTTACGACTGCACAAACGAATGGAGGAGCTACGCTAACCATCGATGCAGCTGACTTTTTTTTAGATGATGGCTCAGCAGCAACGACACTTCCTGTACTAGAAAGTAGCAATAGCTATTACCAAGTGTATATCAATGGTTTATTGCAGATGGAAGGGTTATCGACTTACACACCTGGTGCTACGGGCGTAGGCTCAGTGGCAGTTGATGTACCAGTAGGCGGCTCTATCTTAGCAGGAACTCCTATTATTGTAGAGGTTGTTAACTTTACACCAGCTTCGTCAACAACTGTTACAACATAATGAAGTGATAAGAAAGAAGCAAAGCTACATGTTTGCTTCTTTTTATTATTGAATTTAAACTAAATAAATTGTAATAAACTGCAGTAAAATTAATGTATTCTCGGAAGGAACATCTGTGGATAAAAGCTCAAGTTTACCTTCATCCACTTTATAAATTGCAGGAGGCTGAAGCATGCCATTTACAAATAAATTAGTGTAGGAAACTGAATCAGGATTTAATATGCCGCTGTTTCCGTATCCTGTTAGCTGGTCTTTGTTTGTGAAAATGCGCTGTTGCCCATCTGCTCTAGCATAGTAGTAAGAAATATTTGTTTTGGCAATTTTTAAGGGTGGCAAAGAAAGTTTGGTTGAAATCTGTATTGAACGCTTGGTCCAGTCCGTAACTTGTTTAGCTCGTATTGAATGAGAGTTTTTATTGCACTTTTTCACATTGATACACCTCGATTTTTCCTCTTTCTTCTTACTAATCTAAATCTTCTTTTTATACAATATTAATTTTTCAATAAAAAGTCCCTAATGTTGGGTATAGTATGGAATTAATTACCTTATTAATAAATAATTGTCTAACATTAAAAACGTTGATATGATAAGAGTTAAGTGACCATTAGAGCGGTTAAAAGATTTGGTTACGGAATAGATGAGGTGGCTAGAATGATGGAGATTACGGTAAAAGAGTTGAAAAATTATATAGAAGAGCATCGGATTATTGATGGACTTCAATCTGTGCGCTTAGAATTAGAACAGCTTGAAAAGGCACCCTCACATCATACCTTAAAGCAAAAACTTGCTAAGTTTCAATCGAGTGATGATTTATATGAGCTTATTCGCCTATTGGACGATAGCTTAATGTATCGATATAGTACCGTAGTTACTCGATACGGTTATCGCCGTTTTGGCACATTTCAAATGGCTATCTTTTTATATGATGAACTTGTTCGTGAAGGAAAGACGTTACAAGCAAAGCGAGAACTGGATTTATTGTTAAAAACTACAGATTTAAATACAGTCACATCAAAACAAATTGAAACGGCTTACTTCCTAATGGTACGTATTTTGTTAGAAATTAAGCGGGTTGATGAAGCGAAAGAATGGATGCAGAAAGTTGAGCAATACAATAAAACTGGAATGTTTGATAAATGGGGCTATTTTTACATTCAAACTGGCGAATGGGAAAAAGCAGAATACTATTTAAGTGAAGGCATTAGTAAAAATGAAAAAACGGACATGTGTTTTTTATTTTTAGCTGATTTATATGCTGCGAAAGGTGAACATGAAAAAGCTTTACATACCATTGATGAAGCTTTAGGCATGTATCCCCAGCTCCCTGCGTTATATATGGAGAAAGTTAGAAAGCTAAAAGACTTACATTACTATGAGGAGCTTCTTGAGGCTGTTAGTGAATTAGAACAAATACTTATTACAAAAGAGTATCATTCTTATTTTACACAGCTTAAAGCAGAAGCCTTTTTTTATTTGAAAAATGCAAGCCAACTACAAGCATTAGTGGAACAAGAAGAGAGCTTAAAAAATACACCGTACGCAAAATTAATGAGTGATGGACAAGCTGTGAAGTTACCAATTAAGCCTATTATTCAAAAAGATAACTACTGTGTTCCAGCAAGTCTAAGCATGATTCTTAGCTTATTTAACCAACCTAAGACACAAGATGAAATTGCGGAACATATTTATAGCCAGCTGGGGTCAAAACTCTCAAGCGCGGTGGAATATACGGAAAGTCTTGGCTATAGCTGTCGTTTTTTTACAGGGACTATAGATATTTATAAACAACTGCTTCAAAGCGGTATACCGATACTTGTTAGTGTAGAATTTGAGCATGCTTCTCATGTTCAAGTGGTCTATGGTTATAATGATCAGCTACAGGCTTTCTATGTGCAGGATCCTAATTTTCTAAATCCCCAGTTGGTTGAGTATAGTGAGTTCGACCGACTTTACGTAAACTCAGGTTATTTATCCATTGCTATTTGTAAAGAAGAAGCAAGACTTACGTTTCTTTCAGAGCGTGAGCACTACTTTTTCAAGGAATTATATCGCATAACAGATCTAGTCGAGCAAGATGAAGAGCGCTATATTCAGCAGTTAATAGCGCTTCTAGAGTCGAATGGAGATATTCCATTTTCTCCGTTGTTTGGTATTAAACACATCTTTCGAGAGGATAGTCGTCAAGTTACGTTGGAGTGGTTACATAAACTACTTACTACGTATCCAAATAATGATTACATTAGGTTACATGCAGCTTATGCGTTTTTTCGAACAGATGAAAAGCAAAAAGCAGCCGAGCTCTTACAACAGGTTAAAGAAAAACGAACGAGCTCACTTTATTATTATTTAAAAGGCAGGCTTTATTTTGAAGATGATCAGTATACACAGGCGATTACGTATTTTCATCGATCATTGCAGCTAGATATTGAGCAGCATCTTGTACTTAGCTATTTAGCACTTGCTTATTTCTATAAAGATGATGTTGATTACGCTTATGAATTGTCTCATACTTCACTAAGCTTTTATGATGAAGAACCATTTTCAAAAGTCAATCATGCACTAATTTTAAATGATCTTGGAAAGACTCAAGAAGCTCGAACTATTTTCGATGATTTATTGCGCCATGATCGCACAGACGCATTTTTATGGTATGAACGTGCTAAGTGTGATCAACGCTTAGAGAAAGGACAAAAAGCGTATCGAGGTTTTATGGTAGCAAAGCACCTGCAGTCTGATATGCCATATCCTTACATTTCCTTAGCAGACTGGTATCAGCATGAAAAAGAAGATTCATTAAAAGCTGAAGCTATTTTATGTGAAGGAATTAAGCAAGTTGAAAGTAACGAAACGCTTTCCCGCTTGCTTGGAGATCTTTATATTGAAAACAAAGAATATGAAAAAGCAATTCAACTCTTTGCAAATGCGCGTGTACCAATGCTTCAAAATGGCCTTGCTTATGCTTATTTGCAAGCTGATCGCTTATCAGAAGCATTGAATCTGTACGAAAAAGCTTTAATAACTGAAGAGTATAATCAAGATGCTTGGTTAGACGCAGGGAATGCGCTGTTGTATTTTTGCAAAGAACGTGACCTTCAAGAAGGAATAGAAGTTGGAATCTCTCTCATCGAAAAAGGCCTTTCTGGTCTAGAGTCAGACTTAGATCAAGCTTTAGAATCTTATGTAGGGTTTATAAATGACTTTGGTCGCCAGGAACAAGGGGTTTCTTTCTTGAAACAAGAATGGAAAAGCCGTCCAAAAGAAATTCTTTATGGATGCTATGCCGGTGTACTGTTAGAGGAAGAGAAGCGGTATGATGAAGCGATGGCTCTTTATGAAGAGGCACTGAGAGTTGAACCAAATGCTTTTTCATATTATCGCTTAGGCGAAGTTTACAAAGAGATGGATTTAGTTGAAAAAGCTAAAGAAGCCTATGAGCTATGCGTGTATTATGATCACCGAAACAGCGGGGCATATGAGAACTTAGCGCTAATTGCTCGAATGGAAGAAGATGAAGAATCAGAAAAAAAATACTTATATACCATGCTACAATTCGATCCATTGGATGTAAATATAGAGCGTTTATCACAATTGTGTAAGACAGAATCTGATTATACAGAACTCATTCATTATTTAGAGACCATGGAAACATCGTCTCTTCAAGGGTGGATCATGGATAGCTTAGCTTATGTGTACGGTGCCAAAGGTGATGAGAATCAAGAAGAAAAGTACTTGTTAAAAGCCTTAGAGATGAATCCTGATCAACAAGCCGTACAGCATCACTATGCAAATTGGTGCATACAAAAAGGAAATCTTAAAGAAGCAAAGTCAATTATGCTAAAGCTTATTAAAGAAAATGTAGAAGAAGAGCTCTTTTATGCAACATGGTTGGAGTGTTTCCCATCTCGAAAAGACCTTTTGACCCTTTCTACGCATTTAAAGAAACTAAATGTAACAAATGAAGAAAAAGCATTTATCTATACGAATACGGCAGTTGCACTTCAAGCAGTAGTCGAAGAGTTCAGTGAAGTAGAAGAAGAAAGGACTTTTCTAAAGCGTACGTTTAAAAAGTTTAAAGAAAAAGCAACAATGATTGCGCTTTTTGGTATGATTATTGAGTTACATGAAACAGCTATGAAATTAGATCGCACAAATGTACAAGCCGTGCATGCGTTAGCGAGTTTTTATGAGGAAAGGCAGATGGAAGATGAAGCTATTTCTTTGCTGGAGAGGAAGCTAAAAGAAACGGAAGATGTTAGTATTGGCCATCATTTAATGCATATTATCATTAATCTTGATCATGGTGATGAGAGTATTAAAAAGGGCTTATCTTTTGTAGAGTTTTTATTAAGTATAGACCCTCACAACTTTGAGTTCTTATTATACGAAGCGATTTTACTTGGTGAGCAAGGAAGTGTAGTAGAGGCAGAACAAAAGTTTAAAATGCTCTTAAAGCAGCAAAAATATGATCCAAACGTTTATGCTGGATTAGGAAAGCTGTATAATCGAATGGAACGATATGATGAAGCTATTGGCATCTTCAATGCAGGAATTGAAAGTAGTCAATCGAACACCTTGCTGTATATAGAGCTTGGTATTGCCTATCATTTAACTGGGCAGACACAGGTTGCAGCGGAGCTTATGGCAAAGCGGTTAGAAGAAGATGATGACTTGTTTATTCGTTATAATTTAGCTTGTTACCTAGCGAGTATAGGAGATATAAAACAAGCAGAACAAGAGCTTCACCTTGTATTGGAACAGGATGAAAGCGGCCAGTTTTATGAGATGGCAAAAGAAGACGAAGATCTTCGTTTACTACGCATTCAGTAAATAAAAAAAGTGCTTTGCAGTTATAACTGCAAAGCACTTTTTTTATTTGCTACTTTCCTTGGCAAAGCGGCGTTCTTGGAAAGATGAGTATACTTCGATAATAAGAATAATGAGCGTACCTAACACCAAACCGTTGCTTAAGAATGTTGTTACCAACGGGGGAAGTGTAGAAAAAGCATCCGTTGGTAAGAACATAACTCCAATTCCTGCGAATAAAGGAATTCCAGCTTTTTTCATAGCCTGATAAGGGGCAGGTGTATTGGAAAACTCATGTATACCTAATGCAATCATGCTCGCAAAGACAGGGAAAATAGCAGCATAGCCTACGGCTGTGGGTAAGCTAGACATAATGGAAGTGAGCGGAGTAAAAATGCTCACAAACAATAATAAACAAGACGCTACAATAAACGGTAAACGACTGTATATGCCAGTTGCTGAAATAAAGCCTCCAGATCCTGAGATCGGAACTGCACCGACACCAGAGAAGACACCTCCAAGCAGTTGACTAATTCCGGAAGCAATGCCTGATTGTTTAATATAGCTCCTTTTTGCTTTCGTACCGTTGCGTTCATAAACGGATTCCACAACGCGTATGGAAGCGAGCATGTTTGTAATTAAGATAAGCGTGACAAAAAAAGCAGTTGTTACCATGCTCCATTCCAATCTAGGAGCTCCGAAAGCAAATGGTTCAGGGATATAAAAAAGATTCGATTGAAACGTAATTTGATCTGTTAAGTTTAAAATAGCGAACAGTCCCCAACCAATACCAATGCTTACAATAATACTGAACTTATTAAATACAGGATGTGAGAGCATATAAAAAGCTAATAGTAAAATAGCAGCTGAAGCTAACGCGACTGGAAGTTTGATAGCAGGGTTATCGCTTGTTACCCCAAGCATACCTTTTAAGAATGAACCGCTTAGCTGTGCTACTAGTAAAATTAAATAAGTACCGGTTACAGTTGGGGTGAAATATTTTGCTAGCTTATCGATAAGGCCAAAGGCACTCATCAATAAAGCAATAATTCCACTTGTAATCATTGTGAATTGTAAAACCTGAAGCGTTTCCGTTCCTGAACCAAATAAAACCGTTCCTAAGCCGGCATAGAGGGAAAATACGCCCCACCAAACACCAGCTGGGCCTTCCATAATCGGTAATCGATGTCCAATGAAGATTTGAAGTAAGCCGGATGCTCCAAGAATGAAAAGCGTACGCTGTAAAAATTCAATGGATTCTGTTGGTGAAAGGCTGAATTGAGAAGCGATAACAATTGGAACGATAATGCTATTAGAAATCATAAATAAAAACCATTGTAACGAAGCAATGGACGTACGAATCATAGTATGCACCTCATGTTTAATCTGTCTAATCTAGTTTGTTTTATCTAGTAACTTTTTACATTTTACCATGAAATCGAGGTTTTGAAAGCGATATCTCTTATATTAATCTAGAAAAGAAATATTGCAGGTATATCCATTCAGAAGAAGAGCTGTCGCAAAAATTGACGAAATATGTAGGAATGATGGTGAGGTAGACAAGAATAAACATTTTATGCCAAAAATAATTAATATTATATTGAAAAAATGGAGTAAATATTTTATAATTTTCTTAATATTTAATACAATTAACCTCTTAAACTTAAAGAAGGGAGTGGAAAAATGAAGCTATACGTATCTATCGATATGGAAGGAATTACTGGCCTTGTAGATCAAAGTAACGTCTTTTTACAAGAAGCAAACTATGAGCGCAGCAGGCGAATTATGACACAAGAAGCCAATGCTGTCATTGAAGCTGCGTTAAAGAACCGCTGTACAGAAGTAGTTGTAAATGATAGCCATTCAAGTATGAATAACCTGTTAGTTGAAGATTTGCACTCTGAAGCCGTTTTAATTTCAGGTAGCGTTAAGCCATATTCAATGGTTCAAGGCCTGGATAGTTCATTTGCTGGGGCAATGTTTATTGGATACCATTCACGTGCTGGAATGCCTGGCGTTATGTCACACGCTATGACTTTCGGAGTGCGAAATATGTATATAAACGACGTAGCCGTTGGTGAGCTAGGGTTTAATGCTTATGTCGCAGGGCATTATGAAGTGCCTGTTTTACTTGTCGCAGGGGATGATTATACAGCCATCGAAGCGACATCACTCATTCCAAACGTCACGACAGCAATTGTTAAAAAATCCATTTCTCGTTCTGCAGCACAAACACTAACTCCTAAGAAAGCAGAACAATTACTTCAAGAAAAAGTTGAAATTGCCATTCAAAACAAACACTTAATAAATCCCTTATTACCACCAAACCAACCTACTTTAAGAATCGAATTTAATAATTACGGTCAAGCAGAATGGGCTAATTTAATGCCAGGTACAAAAATTGAACCTAATTCAACAATCGTTAGCTTTCAAGCGAAAGATATTTTAGAAGCATATCAAGCAATGCTTGTTATGACAGAACTTGCGATGCGAACTACATTTTGTTAGAAAGTGTGATTAAAAATGAAGACATACATATTGAAGCGCTTTATTTCAATGATTATCACATTGTGGGTCATTGTAACATTAACATTCTTTTTAATGAATGCTATACCAGGTTCACCTTTTAATGAAGAGCGAGCTACGAGTGAAGCTGTACAAGAAAATTTAGAGTCGTACTATCACTTAAATGAGCCATTAATTGTTCAGTACTTTATGTACATAAAATCAATTGTTACGTTTGATTTTGGACCATCAATTAAGCAGCCTTCTCAAACAGTAAATGATTTGCTGGGACGAGGCTTTCCAGTTTCTTTTGAGCTTGGGATGGTTACTTTACTTGTCGCTGTGTTTTCAGGTATCGCACTTGGAATTGTAGCCGCACTACGCCGCAACGGAATTGTAGATTATTTAGCGATGACAATTGCTGTTATCGGAATTTCTATTCCTAACTTTGTTATGGCAACGCTGCTTATTCAAAAGCTAGCCGTTGATTGGGCGATTTTACCAGCAGCTACATGGACAAGTCCAAAGCATATGATTTTACCAACGCTTGCTCTTGCGACGGGGCCGATGGCTATCATTGCGCGCTTAACCCGTGCAAGTATGATTGAAGTGTTAACTCAAGACTATATTCGAACGGCAAGAGCTAAAGGGCTTTCTCCTTATAAGATTGTATTTAAGCATGCCTTGCGAAACGCGCTGCTTCCAGTGGTAACGGTGTTGGGAACAATTGCTGCTAGCGTACTGACTGGGACGTTTGTTATTGAACAGATTTTTGCTATACCTGGTATGGGAAAATACTTTGTTGACAGTATAAACACGCGTGATTATCCGGTTATTATGGGAACCACAGTATTTTATAGTGCCATTTTAATCTTTATGCTGTTTTTAGTAGACATTGCTTATGGTATTTTGGATCCAAGAATTAAACTACATCGAAAGGAAGGATGAGCATGAGTGATCTGAAATCAGAAAAGTCAGTAAGCATTCCTGATGAATGGTTTGTACCAAAGCAAAAAGATCGCACCGAGGCGGAAGCTGTTGTGCGTCCCAGCTTGTCTTATTGGCATGATGCATGGCTAAGGTTATTGAAAAACAAGCTGGCAATGCTAGGATTAATCTTTTTGGTTTTGCTAGTCATCATGGCTATCGTGGGACCGATGATTTCTCCCCACAGCGTTACGCAAACGTCATTTGCGAATCAAAATCAGCCACCTTCAAAAGAACACTGGTTTGGAACGGATGATTTAGGAAGGGATGTATTTACTCGAACGTGGTATGGAGCAAGAATTTCACTATTCGTTGGGGTCATGGCTGCTTTAATTGATTTTATAATCGGAGTTATTTATGGAGGCGTTGCCGGCTATAAAGGCGGTCGCACAGATAACGTGATGATGCGTATTGTTGAAGTTCTATATGGCCTTCCTTATCTATTGGTTGTCATCCTGTTAATGGTGGTAATGGGACCTGGTTTATCAACGATTATCCTCGCACTTTCCGTGACAGGCTGGATTGGAATGGCCCGAATTGTCCGAGGACAAGTTCTACAAATAAAAAACTATGAATTTGTGCTTGCATCCAAAACATTTGGGACCAAAACAGCAAGGATTATTAAGAAAAATTTATTGCCTAACACAATGGGGCCGATTATTGTTCAAATGACGTTAACGGTTCCGACAGCTATATTTGCCGAAGCGTTTTTAAGCTTTTTAGGATTAGGTGTTCAAGCACCATTTGCCAGCTGGGGTGTAATGGCAAATGACGGTTTATCTTCGATTCTATCTGGCTATTGGTGGCGCTTATTTTTCCCGGCTTTCTTTATTTCTATCACCATGTTTGCATTTAACGTGCTAGGGGACGGTTTACAAGATGCCCTTGATCCAAAGTTAAGGAGGTAGAAGCGCAGTGGAAAAAGTTTTAGAAGTTCAAGATTTAACGGTGAAATTTGCTACATATGGCGGTGAGGTGCAAGCGGTTAGAGGCGTATCGTTTGATTTATATAAAGGTGAAACACTTGCGATTGTAGGGGAGTCGGGATGTGGGAAAAGCGTAACTTCTCAAAGCATTATGAGATTAATTCCAAATCCTCCAGGAAAGATTACAAAAGGGTCAATTTTATTTAAGGGAAAGGATTTAGCAAAGCTCTCTGAAAAAGCCATGAGAAAGATACGCGGCGCAGATATCTCAATGATTTTCCAAGATCCAATGACTGCATTGAATCCAACAATTACGGTAGGACAGCAAATTGCAGAGAGCATGATGCAACATGAAAACATTACGAAAGATGTAGCGAACAAAAAAGCACTAGACATGCTCAATTTGGTTGGAATTCCAAATCCGAAAGAGCGCTTGAAACAGTACCCTCATGAATTTAGCGGGGGGATGAGGCAGCGGATTGTCATTGCTATGGCTCTTGTATGTGAACCGGAAGTGCTCATTGCCGACGAGCCGACGACGGCTTTAGACGTAACGATCCAAGCTCAGATTTTAGAGCTTTTTAAAGAAATTCAAGCAAAAACAGGCGTATCCATTATTTTGATTACGCATGATTTAGGAGTCGTCGCCCAAGTGGCAGACCGAATAGCCGTCATGTATGCAGGTAAAATCGTTGAAGCAGGAAAGCGAAGAGATATTTTTTATCAACCACAGCATCCATATACAAAGGGGCTCTTACAGTCTGTTCCGCGTCTTGATTTGGATGGTGGAGACCTTGTGCCAATTGCAGGTTCGCCTCCAGACTTATTTGCACCTCCTATCGGGTGTTCCTTTGCTGCTCGGTGTCCTTATGCGATGGAAGTGTGTGATCGCGTGTATCCTGGTGAAATTTTGTTTCGAAATGAGCATTCAGTCAGCTGTTGGCTCCAAGATGAAAGAGCTAAAAAACTAGTATCTACTATAAGCTAGCCTTATAGATACATAAATAGGTAAAGGAAAAGGGGGAACAGAATGAAGCGAATTATGTCTGTAGTAATGATGTCTATTTTAGTATTTACCCTTGCTGCCTGTACGGCGACAAGTGACTCAGGTGCAGAACCTGAAGGTGGTAGCAAGAAGGAAGATGGTAAAGTATTGTATATGAATAACGGTGCAGAGCCAACTTCTTTTGATCCACCAATTGGTTTTGATTCGTACTCTTGGCAAATGTTAAACAACTTAATGGAAGGCTTAACAAGATTAGGACAAGAACATGAACCAGAAGCAGCAATTGCTGAGAAATGGGACGTATCACAAGATGGCAAAGTTTATACATTTCATATTCGTGAAGATGCAAAATGGTCGAATGGGGATGACGTAACCGCAGGAGACTTTGAATTTGCTTGGAAACGGTTGTTAAACCCTGAAACAGGATCTCCAGCTGCTTTCTTAGGTTATTTTATTGAAGGTGGAGAGGAATTTAATACAGGAAAAGGAAAAGCGGAGGACGTAAAAGTAAAAGCGGTAGACGATAAGACGTTTGAAGTAACGTTGAATAGTCCACAAGCTTACTTCCTAAGCGTCATTGCAAATCCTGCATTTTTCCCAATTAATGAAAAAGTAGCAACTGAAAACCCTAAGTGGTTTGCTGAAGCGAAAAGTTTTGTTGGAAATGGTCCATTTAAGCTAACGAAGTGGAAGCATAACAGCAATATTGTTATGGAGCGCAACGATCAGTATTGGGATGCAAAAAATGTAAAGCTAGATAAAGTTAACTGGGCAATGGTGGAAAATACAAATACAGAATATCAAATGTACCAAAACGGCGAGCTTGATGTATCTGAGATCCCAGCTGATTTAAGCGACCAGTTATTAAAAGACGATAGCCTAGATATTAAAGATCAAGCAGGAGTTTATTTCTATCGTCTTAATTTAGATCAAGAACCGTTCCAAAATGTCAATATTCGTAAAGCGTTTGCTTTGGCTGTAGACCAAGATCAAATTGTTAACTATGTAACGAAGAACAAAGAAGAGCCGGCATATGGCTTTGTATCAAAAGGGTTTAAGGATGCCAACGGTTCTGATTTCCGAGAAAAGAGTGGAGATCTTGTCAAAACAGATGTGAAACAAGCAAAAGAGCTTTTAGAAAAGGGAATGAAAGAAGAGGGCTATGAGAAGCTACCTCAAGTTACGTTAACGTATAGCACAGATGACACGCATAAGAAGATTGCAGAAGCACTGCAACAGATGTTTAAAGAAAACCTAGGCGTTGATGTGAAGCTGGCGAACATGGAGTGGAACGTATTCCAAGAAGAGCAAAAGGCGCTGAAATTCCAGTTATCTCGTAGTTCGTTCTTAGCTGATTACGCGGATCCAATCAATTTCTTAGAAAACTTCCAAACGGGGCATTCAATGAACCGTACGGCTTGGAGTAATGAAAAATATGATCAATTAATTCAGGAAGCAAAGAATGAAGCGGATGAAAAGAAACGATTTGAGTTAATGTATGAAGCTGAAAAACTATTATTTGATGAAATGCCAATTATCCCAATTCACTTCTATAACTACGTATTTTTGACAAATGAAAACGTATCTGGAATTGTTCGTCACCCGGTTGGTTACTTAGAGTTAAAATGGGCGGATAAAAAATAAACATCGTTCATAAAGTAGTGAATAAGCAGGCTGTGCAAAATGGGAGCAACTTCTCTATTTCGCACAGCCTCTTCATTACATAAAGGGAAAGGGTGTTTCTAAATGATAAAACCTTCTGCTTTGAAAAAAGGAGATATCGTGGGCGTTGTATCACCAGCTAGCCCGCCAAAAGAACAGCAGCTAAAAAAGGGAATTGCATATCTAGAAAGCTTAGGCCTTCAGGTCCAAGTTGGAAAATCAGTTTATGAAAAAAACGGCTACCTTGCAGGAACAGATGAACAGCGCGCAGAGGATATTAATGCTTTTTTTGCTAATCCAAGCGTCAAGGGAATTATTTGTGCTTGCGGTGGTTACGGAACGGCTAGAATGGCGAATTTACTAGATTATGAGCTCATTAAAGATAATCCAAAGATATTCTGGGGCTATAGCGATATTACATTTTTACATACGGCTATTTCTCAAAAAACAGGACTTATTACGTTTCACGGGCCAATGCTGTCATCGGATATTGGAAAAGATGATGTCAAAGAACAAACAAAGCAGTCTTTTCAACAACTTTTTACTCCTCAGTCAACATATTATACTGATCAAATTACTCCCCTTCAAATTATCGAACAGGGAGAGGTCAGCGGACAGCTAATTGGTGGTAACCTCACATTATTAGCAAGTTCGCTTGGTACAGATTTTGAAGTGGAGACAAAGGGGAAGATTTTATTTATTGAAGATATTGAAGAAGAATCCTACAGCATTGATAGAATGATGACACAGTTAAAGCTGGCTGGGAAATTTGAAGATGCAGCAGGCATTATGCTTTGTGATTTTCATAAGTGTGAACCGTTAAAAAGAGAGAATTCTTTATCATTAGAAGAAGCTTTATTACAGCCGTTAAAAGGGTTAAAAAAGCCAATTATGAAAGGGTTTTTAATTGGACACTGCTCGCCACAAGTCGCAGTGCCTGTTGGGGCGTATGCAACCATGTCAACCTATGAACGAATGGTAGAGTTAGAAGCCGGAGTGAAAGTAGATTAATAGAGGGAGAAGATAAAATGAATGCTAAGAGATACGTTGTCACAGTGTCAGTTGCAACGGTGTGGACATCTGCAGAATCACCTCGTAGCCTCGATCAGGTGGCACTAGAATCACCTGTTGATATAAAAGAGTGGCTCCGTCGTTTAACGTATGAAAACCGACTCGCTTTATGCAACGAAAACCTCGTTCAAACCCAACTTTTATTTGGTGAAGAAGTCGAGATGATTAAGCAGGAAGGAAATTGGTGCTACGTTCTTATTCCAAGTCAGCCTTCTAAAAAAAATAATGTCGGATATCCCGGTTGGGTTCCAGCAAGTCAGTTAAAGGCAGTAGAGCTGCAAAAACAAGATGCATCTGCCCAAGTAATCGCCCGAAAAACGCTTTTAGTAATTGATAACCAAACGGAGCTGATGCTTAGCTATCGAACGACTTTACCTGTAGTTCAATACCTAAACGAACATGTTGAAGTGGAAACACCGCTTGGAAGAGGCCTAATGTTGGCTAAAGATGTGAATGTAGTTCAATCTGATGCAGAACTACATCCAAAAACAGGAGCTCATCTCGTGTCGGAAGGAAAGCGATTTCTAGATCTTCCTTACTTATGGGGAGGAATGAGCTCATATGGCTTTGACTGTTCAGGTTTTACCTACTCACTTCATAAAGCAAATGGATATACGATTCCTCGCGATGCAAGCGACCAAGCTACAAGCGGTAAAGTAGTTTCATATGAAGAAATGGAGCCAGGAGATTTATTATTCTTTGCTTACGAACAAGGTAAGGGTTTTGTACACCACGTCGCTATGTACTATGGAAATGGTCAAATCATTCATTCGCCGAAAACGGGTAAGGCAGTTGAGGTTATTCCCATCAAAGGAATGGAGTACGAAGATGAAATTTGCGCAATACGTCGCTACTGGACATAAGGAGGAAATGACATGACAAAGAAACAGCCTATTCTCGAAGTGAAAAATATGACGAAATACTTCCCTGTTGCTAAAAATAAAGAATTAAAGGCTGTAGATAATGTTTCATTTTCCATTTACAAAGGTGAAACGTTTGGATTAGTAGGAGAGTCTGGGTGTGGAAAGTCAACGACGGGACGAACCATTATTGGTCTGTACCAGAGAACGAGCGGTAAAGTACTTTATAAAGGGAAAGATGTCCACAAACTATCTGAAAAAGAGAAATTTACGTTTCAGCGTAATATGCAAATGATTTTTCAAGATCCGTATGCGTCCTTAAACCCAAGGTCTACAGTAAGGGAAATCATTTCGGAGCCAATGGAAGTTCACGGGTTATATCCCAACAAAAAAGAACGCTTAGAACGCGTTTATGAGCTGTTAGAAGATGTTGGTTTGAATCGTGAACATGCCAATCGTTACCCTCATGAATTTAGCGGGGGGCAACGTCAAAGGATTGGGATTGCGCGCGCCTTAGCGTTAAATCCCGAATGTATTATTGCGGACGAGCCTATTTCTGCTTTGGACGTATCGGTTCAGGCTCAGGTTGTTAATTTGCTAAAAAAATTGCAGGAAGAAAAAGGCCTTACGTATTTGTTTATTGCTCATGACTTGTCAATGGTCAAGCATATTAGCAGCCGTATTGGAGTTATGTATCTAGGACACCTTGTTGAGCTGACAACAAGCGATTCATTATATACCAAGCCACTGCACCCTTATACAAAAGCCCTTTTATCAGCAATTCCAATACCAGACCCTGATATTGAAGATGCACGCGAACGTATTGTCTTACAAGGAGAGCTACCAAGCCCGATTGACCCACCGTCGGGATGCGTATTTAGAACACGATGTCAGTTTGCGATGGACGCATGTGCAAGCGTGAAACCCGAGTGGCAGGAAGTTGAAGAAAATCATTTTGTTGCGTGTCACCTTTATAACGAAGGGATTGTAAATTCAACCTCTGAAATTGCGGCAAGTAAACTATGAGTATAGTAGAAGAAAAAGTTCGCTTGATTGTTCAGCAATGGTCGTCCATGTACAGAGGGAGAGTAAGCTATCTCTTTGAAACTCCTGAAGAAACAATTGAACAAGGAGCTACAAATGTGTATCCATCTGCTAGTACTATCAAGCTGCTTGTTGCAATTGAAGCGTGTCGTCAGATTGATTCCGGCGTTATTTTAGCGCACCAGACCATTGCTGTTAAACAATCAGATATTGTGGGGGGAGATGGACTATTAAGCGTTTATCCGTATTCTCCTACTGCTACGGTTAAAGAACTACTTATTTTAATGCTCATTCTTTCTGATAATACGGCTACAAACCTGTTAATTAAACTTCTAGGACAAGAGTGCATACAGGGGTGTATCAAGGATTTAGGGTTAAAAAATACCCAGCTCAATCGTCAGATGATGGATATTCAAGCTTCCGCGGAAGGAAGAGATAACGTCACAACAGCAGCAGACTTACTTACATGCCTGAAAGTGCTTTATAGAAAAGATGTTCTCTCGGAACCTTCACGTAAGCTTTTAAAAGAAAGCTTATTTAATCAGCGACTGCGGGATAAACTACCTTCTATGCTGAATGAAAAGTGTTTTATTTTAAATAAACCTGGACATTTGCACGGAATAACGCACGATTGCGGTGTGCTGTTTACACATCATAAAAGGTGCTATGCTGTGGTATTAATTGATGGGCTTAAACATAATGAGTATGGACGGAGGCTAATTGCAGACCTCGGTCAGGTTATTAGCGAAGCGCTTACTCAACAAATTGTATAATCAATCATTCATCCTATACAAACTTTCACATATTTTTTATATAATAGATTTGTATAATTAATTTTTGGTTGAATTTACTAACAAAAGTATTTAACCATAATGGTGGTGTAGGTATGACAAACGAGTCGGCAATGGTTGACATTATAAAAGCGTTTAAGCGCAATTCAACAGAGTCAATTGCAATGGATTTAATAAAAGAAGTAAGGGGAACGTTTTGTCCGCTTCCAAAGTATGTGGCGGACTTAATTGATGAATTAAGAAAGCTAAAATTAAAAGATGAAGTGATTAGCGTCATCTTATATCAATCTGTATATGTGAACAATCATCAGTTTAATATTAAAGATACGCCTACTAATCGGCAATTTGTTCAGGACACTGTTTTTATGGGGCGCAAGTGGGTGCAGCAGTATGGGAAAATTGAAAATGTTGAACAAGCTATTCAAATTGCTGAACATGCGTCCTTAGATGCAGAAGAGCCAGAAGTGCCAAATCATTTTGATTCAAAGAAGGTTACGCTTGAAGTGAACTTAGATCCACAAACGTATGAAATGTTAAAAAATATTGCTGTCTATTATGATCATGTGGGATATGATGACTCCATTTCAACTGCAGTACAGCACTTATACACGCAGCTGCTCGAAGCTCAGCAAAAAAGTCGATAAGAAAAAATCACGTAACATAGAAAACGTTACGTGATTTTTTTATCATTGATTGTTTCGATAAACGTAAGGATCATCAGGTTCCTGTTCTTTCTTAACGTTCGTGACTTTAATCATTGGTAATGTTTTTTTAAACGGCTGATAATACATCGTATCAATTTTACCTGTTACTGTTACCCAATCATCATTTTGAAACGATACGTCATCTGGAAATTCAATAAGCATTCCGAAGGCTCCAGAGTCAGCAATGCAATGAATAATTCCAAAGCGAAAAAGAAAATATTGATTTTTTGGCAGCTCATCATTATGGTATAAAAATCCTTTTAAGCGAATGGTTTTACCCGTAAATTCACCAGGGTAATTATAAATGGTTTCCATTGCGTTTAAAAACTCAGTATCTTCTAAATTAAGCTTTTCACTCTTTCCAAACTGCTTCAAATCTTTGCGTATCATTTTGTCATAAGCTTCCTCTCCGTAAAAGCTACTTGTATCGGGCTCTAGGAATTGGTGCTGATCATAGGGGCTATTTTTTTCGTAGATTGGAAAATTGAACCCCTTCGCTTCAACAATTTTAGAATCTAATTTGGAAATTGGTAAAAATAAAGCAGTGATAATAGGTACGATATAGATGAGATAAAGGAATTTATCTCGCTTGCGCGGAGCGTGTGAATGACTGTGGCAATCACAGCCATCTTCATGATTATGGTCATGCTCATCGCCTTTCATATAAAAAATAAAAGCAGCAATGGTAATAAACCATAGGAGAAAAATTGTACTGTATGAAATCCATGCATATTTCATATTAATGTACTTTGAAATATCTCCTGTAGCATGCAGATGCATGAAGACAAACGTAAAGCCAATCAAAATTAAAATTCGAATCATCGCGCTTCCTCCTTATCTGACCAGTAGCATTGAAAAAACAAAGACAGCTATAAAGGTATAAATAAATAAAATGCCCACAAATTTGGCTTTAAATTGACTCAACATCATTAACGTATTTTTAATATCAAACATTGGTCCAAAAACTAAAAAGGCAACGATGGCGCTATCTTGAAATGTGCTTTGAAAGGATGCTCCAATAAACGCATCGGCTGACGAACAAAGGGATAAAAGGTAGGCTAGTCCCATCATTACGAAATGAGCTGACCAATCCTGCTGCCCAAGATCTAACAGGATGGATGTTTTCATAAACGTTTGCATACTTGCTGCAATAAGCGCTCCAATGATTAAATATTTACCGACTGAAAAAAACTCATCGATAGAATGCTGGATAGTCCCTACTAGCTTTTGGCCAAATGTCTTTTTCTGAACGTTAACGCACACGCTATGTTTTGTTTGATCTGTTTTAAACTGAAACGTCAACAGCATGCCAACTGAAATTGCTACGACGAGCGCTACAGAGCTACGTTCCCATACAACGGCCCAGTCATTTCCAAACGCTACATATGTAGAAAACAAAACAACTGGGTTAATGATAGGACCTGTAAACATAAAGGGAATAGCAGCGTATAGCGGTACGCCTTTTGCCATTAATCGCCTTGTAATAGGTACAATTCCACATTCACAAGCTGGAAATAAAGCGCCTATAAAAGTTGCTAAAAAAACAGCGCCTACTTTATTTTTTGGTATGGCTTTTGCCATCATTTCTTCTGTAATAAACATTTGAATAATTCCAGAAATAAATACACCCAATAACACAAAAGGAAGGGCTTCAATTAGGATACTGATAAAAATTGTGTTTAGCTGCAACAAGGATGAACTCATACTACCACTCCAATTTTGTCTTAAGAAAATAAATTTGCATGCATTCAACTTTTACAGAAAATAGTTTAATATAAAAATAGTTAAATGTAAAAGAATTTATAAATTTCCATTTCATTGTCTAGTTTGAATAGTTAAGGTAGCTATATAACGGGTAGTATTGTAAGAAGTAGAAAGCTTTGCTAAGATACGATTTCAGGAGAAGAATGGGAGGAACGAAACATGTACATTGTGGACTATCATCATCATACGAATCATTCATTCGATTCAAAAGCGGTTATGAACGAGGTATGCACAGAAGCTATCCATCGTAATATTAACGAAATTTGCTTTACAGAACATTACTCACTTAATCCACTTGCTCCTACATATGGACATATTAATTTAAAACATTATATAGAAGATATTGAAGAGTGTCGTGCGCAGTTTGACGGAAAGTTAGTTATCAAAGCAGGGATTGAAATTTGTGAGCCGCATTTATTAAAAAGTGAGTATCAAAAGGTATTAGAGCCGCTTCAATTAGATTTTATCCTAGGATCTGTTCATAACATCAATGACAAAAAGCTCCGCTTATATTTACAACATAAAACAGTAGAAGAAGTATACGGTGGTTATTTTGAAGAACTCTACAATCTAGTGAAGCATGCTGATATCGATGTGCTTGCTCATATTGATTTAATGAAGCGCTATGCAATAAAAGTGCACGGAAATTATGATTTTGACCAGTTTAAGCCGCAGCTAACAGAAATTTTAACAAAAGCAATTGAGCGCAATATCGGCATTGAAATTAACACCTCAGGAATGCGAAGCAGCTTAGGTGAACCGCTACCTTCTCAAGCGGTATTAAAATTATATAAAGAGCTTGGAGGAGAACTGCTAACGGTAGGTTCTGACTCTCATAAAGTTGAAACGGTTGGCGACCATATTTCCGAAGCAATAGCGCTTGCGAAAGAATGCGGATTCCGCTATGTCTTTACGTATGACAAACGCCAGCCAAGTGCCATTTCGATTTAAAAGGTTAGTTGAATGTAGAAGAGAATATTTGTCAATGAGTGTCCGCAGAAGTCTTTATGTAGAAGGCTTGCGGGCTTTTTTTTTGACCACTACTTTGTGAATGTTGTTTTGATTTTATTCAAGAAACAAGCAAGAGTAAGTGGATTAAGCAGTTAGTAATAATATGCAAGGAATTCGGGGTGGGGGTAATTAGCAATAACCGCACAGAAATGTTGTTAAATAAACAATGTATATAAACACTTATAAGTGATAGTTTCGCAAACGTTGCTATTGTGTGGGGGAGTTGTTGTTTAACTTCCTGTAGGGATTAAAATGAGGGAATGAGGGTAGATGAACACACGACGATTGAATGCAAAGGGGGGCAGAAAAAACAATTACCGATGTACATGGTGATATTTACTTAAACTGAGATTTGTACGAAAGCATCATGTAGCAATACTCTGAAGAGGGGATAAAGGCAGACTCAGCCGAATCCAAGGTTATCAAGTTTTTTAAACAGCAAGGTTTTCGAATGGAGTTAGCTAAGAAGTTTCAAGGATCTAGGTTGCAATGCACAAAGAAGGTCAAGCGTTTCAAGAAAATCATTTGTTCAGATGCTTGTGTGAATGTAATCGATGAACTACAAGACCTAACATACAAAGTGAACAAGCAAGGAGAAATCATTGAAGATGACTTTACAATAGACCCTCATACATTTTCAGCAATCTGGTATGCGTTAGATGCTTATGAGGTATCAGACCTTAAAGGAGGAGCAAGAGTGAGTGGTTCAAATGCTTGGTAAGAGCATGGGGAAAACTAAAAGGATAATCAACGTGAGTTATATAAAAGACCCTTGGTATATTCCAACCAACGGTCTTTTAATTTCTAACAGGAACGTTATGCTAACTAAGTTTATTAGAATAGATAAAACTTACTAGTCATCTATTTTAATAACCTTTAGATTAGGTTCAAGTAATTGTACGGAACCTTCAACCGATGAAACAGCAATTGAAAGTTGATCACCAGCAGCTAGATTGAGTAATACGGATCGACTCATAACCATTTCAATGAGAGAGGGGCTTTCTGGGGAGAAAAATGTGTAATTTGCAGCTCGAGTTCTAGATTGGTTAACTATAAACCCTCCATTTACTGCTATTTCTAATATGATTGCTGATCCTCTTTCGTATAGTTGGACATTGGTTGTATATTCTACTTCGTAAATACCTGATGTAGGAATAACTATTCGGTTTGCTACCAAGGTAGTATTTGAAGAAACAAACATGGTGGTTAATGGTAAATCTTGATTAGAAACAGGAATAGCACCACCTATTGTTCCAGCATCACCATAAGTGGTTAAAGAATTTTCACCCGGAGGTCCTTGAGGCCCTGGAGGTCCTTGAGGTCCTGGGAACCCCCGTGGACCTTTAATTACACAGCAGCAAAGATAAGAACAACAATAAGAACAACAATAAGAACAACAATAAGAACAAGAACAACGACTTTTTTTATAATAAGCAGACAATATTTCACCTCCTTTCTAAGAAATCTACTATATTTATATTCCTGCTAAACTATTATGCTTGTACTACTGGGATATATCGATTTGAAAAACTTTGTATAGCTTTAATGATGAAAGGTTTTATTTTTGAAAATAGTTGTTGGGGGGGGGGTTAATGCAACTGATTCAATAGTATGTTCTGGTAGAAAAACATTAACAACTGCATATGAGGGTATCTCAGAAGCATTTACATTTACAGGTTCAGATTATAATGTGCCAAAAGGTGATGGTTTCCTGATTTACACTGTTTTCGTAAGAAATATCACAGGTAGCAGTGAATCAGATGTAGTGCGTGTAGAACTTGAAGGTTTTAATGTTATTGGGGCAGGGAACTAAATAGTAGTGCAAATCTAAATAATATTCACTTTCCATACAAACCAAGACTATCAATTTTGATTTTGCTCTATCTAATTAAGCTCTGTAAATTCATGTTGAAGAATTGTTTCACCTTCTAAACTCTCAGAAGATCCTGTTCTTCCATATGCATTGAAAATAACTTTCTTGCTTCCAGAATAATAGATACGAACTTCATAGAAGGTTACATATTCTGGTGCGAGAAATGTGAAGAATACAGCTAGATTGTTTGGAGCAAGAGTATAAGGGAATGTAGCGGAGGAAATTTGACCGATTTTTACAGACAATTTTTTGGGGGTATGATAAGAACTCCAATCCCAAACTTCAATTATAAACTTCTCTGGTATTTCGCTTAAATTTACAACATTAACTACAGATGAATGAGTGGACCGGTTTCTTACTAACACTCCTGTTGATAAAACCTTAGTTGCATTCTCTTGTTTACAGCACAAATTACCATATTGAGTGGCAGAGAATTTTTTTGCTTTATGGTAACTCATATTGATTACCTCCTTTCTTTATATATATATTCATTGTTTCAAAAAACTTTTGTATGCTTGTCCTTGCTTCGAACCTATTTTAAAGTCTCTTAAAATAGAGTTGAGCATTGCTAAAAAGAATTCATAGTCCTGTTCTTAATAATTATAGAAAACTCCTTGAACTAATAAAATTTAGTTGCACAATGCGTTCGTCATATAATTTGCAGTGTGGATAATGATGTTTTAAACATTCTATCTTACACAAAAGATTAATAGAAGTAGGCGGAAGTGTACTAAACACGAGTAACTTGAAGGTATGACGGTGGATGAAAATGCTCATACGGGTTTAATCAAACAATCACAAAATGCTCACATGATTAAAAGATGTTAAGAATAAAACACAGGAAACATCAAGCTTCAAGAGAGATTGGTGGATTTATAGACAAGCAATAAAAGAATATACCAACACAACGGATGATAATGATATGAAAGGGTTTTTGAGCGTCGATATGACATTTGTCATATTTGTCATGTGACATGTACTACTACACATGGTTTCTTTTTATATTTATAATTTTAAATAAATTATGAATGTGAAAGGGAAATCCAAATGATTAAACAAAAACAAAAACAAAAAATGTTGAGACAATCAATGGCACCTTATGAAAAGCCAAATGAGAAAAGCAGTATCGTTCAACTGATTAATACTATTGTTCCGTTTTTTGCTTTATGGTTTCTTGCTTATCAAAGCTTAGCGATTTCATATGTATTAACCTTAGCAATCGGAGTGGTTGCCGCTGGCTTTTTAGTTCGAATTTTTATCATTTTCCATGATTGCTGCCACAACTCTTTCTTTAAAAATCGACGCTACAACAAAATTCTCGGTACCATTACAGGAGTATTAACTTTGTTCCCATACAACCAATGGGCACACAGCCATTCCATCCACCATGCTACGAGCGGAAATTTAGATAAGCGTGGAATCGGTGACCTGTGGATTTTAACAGTAGACGAATACTTGGAAGCACCTCGCTCACGTCGCATTGCTTATCGTTTATACCGCAATCCATTTGTGATGTTTGTGATAGGTCCTATCTATGTGTTCTTGATTACAAATCGTTTTAATCGTAAAGGAGCTAAGCGAGCTGAGCGTATCAATACGTATGTTACAAACATTGCGATTGCGCTTATTGTGACAGTTGGATGTTTCACACTAGGATGGCAGTCATTCTTAATGGTTCAAGGTCCGATTTTCTTAATTTCAGGTTCACTGGGCGTTTGGTTATTTTACGTACAGCATCAGTTTGAAGACTCTTATTTTGAAGCAGATGAAGAGTGGGAGTACGTACAGGCAGCAGTTGAAGGAAGCTCTTTTTACAAACTTCCAAAAGTACTACAGTGGTTAACGGGTAACATTGGCTATCATCATGTTCATCACTTGAGCCCTCGTGTTCCCAATTATAACTTAGAAGCTGCTCATAATAATACCGAGCCTCTTCAAAACGTACCGACAATTACACTTCGCACTAGCTTAGAGTCTCTACGCTTTCACTTATGGGACGAAGACCAAAAGAAATTTGTTGGCTTTAACCATTTAAAAACATTTAGCCGTGAAGAACGACAAAAAAGAGTAGCTGTATATTCTAGAGCAAATGTAAAATAATACCCAATGCCATATGTGATTATGATACGATAATCACGTATGGCATTAATTATGAAAGTAAAAGAGGGTTTTACGTCATGAAGAAAAAGGATACGATCTTTCAAAAAATAACGGGAATGTCTCCTTACATATGGACAGTTTTTAGCTTACTGCCTTTTTATTTTGTTTTTCAGTCTTCTTCAATGAATGACATTTTGTTAGGTATTTTGTTAACGATTCTCTTCTTTATTTTTTACCGGTTTGCTTTTATATCAAAAGGCTGGCCTATTTATGTATGGACGGTCCTCCTCATTAGTATATCCATCGCGATGACGACGCTTTTTAGCTACGTTTATTTTTCTTTTTACTTTGCTTTTTTTCTCGCTTATTTCATAGGAAATGTTCAAAAATGGCTTACGTTCATTACGCTTTATATTATTCATTTAGTGAGTACAGCAATTTCACTAAACTATAATATGGTGGCTCAAGAAGAACTGTTTGTTCGCCAACTTCCGGTTATGATTATCATTTATATGAGCGTCATCATCTTCCCTTTTACAATCTATAACCGTAAAAAAAGAGAGCGCTTAGAGGAGCAGTTAGAAGATGCGAATAAGCGAATCTCAGAGCTGGTCAAACAGGAGGAAAGGCAGAGGATTGCTCGTGACCTTCACGATACGCTTGGACAAAAGCTATCTCTAATTGGATTAAAAAGCGACTTGGCACGTAAGCTGATTAATAAAGATCCAGAGCAGGCAAGAGTAGAATTGAAAGACGTTCAGCAAACCGCAAGAACAGCACTAAATGAAGTTCGTAAACTAGTGTCTCAGATGAGGGGCATTCGATTAAAAGAAGAACTAGTACGCGTAGAACAAATACTTAGCGTAGCTGAAATAGAATTTATTCATAATGAATTGGCTCTATCAAACGTTTCGCCGCTGACGGAAAATATTTTAAGCATGTGCTTAAAAGAAGCAGTAACAAACGTTGTAAAGCATAGCAGAGCCTCTTACTGTGAAGTCAATATTGTACAATCTAAAGATGAAATTATGATTACCATTCAAGATAATGGACAAGGCATTGCAAGTAAAGATGCTTTGCAACATGGTAACGGACTTATTGGTATGAGAGAAAGGTTAGAGTTTGTCAATGGAACGCTAGATATTCAATCAGATGAAGGAACAAAAGTAATTGTGAAAGTTCCGAGCGTGCGTAAGCAAGTGGAAAAGGAGGAAGAGAGATGATTCGAATCGTTATAGCTGAGGATCAGCGGATGTTGTTAGGTGCTTTAGGGTCTTTGTTAAGCTTAGAAGATGATATGGAAGTCGTTGGGAAAGCATCGAATGGAGAAGAAGCAGTAGCTCTTGCGCGTCAGCATCATCCCGATATTTGCATCATGGATATTGAAATGCCTCTTAAAACAGGGTTAGAAGCAGCAGAAGAGCTGGAAGACCTCGATTGCAAAGTGATTATTTTAACGACTTTTGCACGCTCTGGTTATTTTCAACGAGCGTTAAAAGCAAAAGTTAGCGGCTACTTGTTGAAGGATAGCCCAAGCGAAGAGCTAGCAAGCTCCATTCGCAGTATTATGCAAGGGAGACGCATTTATGCTCCTGAGCTTGTGGATGACGTATACGGGGAAGAAAACCCGCTAACGGAACGCGAAAAAGAAGTACTTCAGCTTGTAGCTGATGGCAAAAATACAAAAGAAATTGCAGAAGAGCTGTCTTTAAAAACAGGTACCGTACGAAACTATATCTCCACAATTTTGGATAAGCTTGAAGTGAAAAATCGTATTGAAGCTATTACGCGCTTTAAAGAAAAGGGTTGGTTTAAATAAATGGAAAAAAGGGGACATGTTACTATGTTCTCTTTTTTGTGTTTATTCTAAATTTTCTGATATCATTATTTTACATTGTAAGCGATTTCGTTTATAATGAAAGCAGAAGAGATGATTACTCTCATTACATTATTTAATTGAAAAAGAATGGCTAATAAAATAAACATAATGATTGGGAAATTTAATGGTTAATTGAACTAGTAGAGGAGATGAAACAGAAATGGTAAAACAGGAAAAGTTAATGTTTGGTGACTTCATTCAAGGTGATCGCTTCGAATTACATTCTTACCTTGTTTATTTGTTTCAGCAGTCTCAAAGAAAGATTAGACAGATTAAACAGTAAGCAAATTGACATGATTTCAACATTCCATTATACATAAGCGGTAGCGCTTCGTTTTTTAACGACGCTACCGCTTATTATATGAAAAAAAAGAATAGATTATCTAATTGACAACAGCATGTCTAGCAGTATAAGTTATACTACGTGTAGAAAAAAATGAACATGAAGTATACTGATGTAGCATGCTATTTTTGTGTTCCAATAGGAGGAGAGACAGCTCGAATGTCTGGAGAACAAAGAAAAAAGATCATTATTTTAATGATTAATATGTTTATTGCAGTTGGAAGCTTTGGAATTATTATTCCAATCCTGCCTGCATATTTACAGTCAATTAATCAAGGAGGAACTGCAGCAGGGTTAATGATTGCTATTTTTGCAGGTGCACAGCTTATTTTTTCACCAATTGCAGGAAAGTGGTCCGATCAATATGGTCGACGAAAAATGATTATATATGGACTCGCTGGGTTAACGCTATCCATGTTTATCTTTTACGCAGTCAATTCAATTTGGTTGCTTTATGCATCGCGCGTCATTGGTGGAGTGGGTGCCGCTTTACTTATTCCTGCAATCTTTGCATATGTTGCAGATATTACAACGATGGAGCAGCGTGCAAAAGGAAACAGTCTCGTCTCAGCAGCTATGTCACTAGGGATTGTAATTGGACCTGGAATTGGTGGCTTTTTAGCTGATTTTGGCTTGAAGGTTCCGTTTTTAGTCTCAGCACTTGTATCTCTTGTAGCTGTTTTATTTTCAATGATGTTATTAGAAAATAGTGAAACAGAAGAAGCTACAGCAGCACGAGCGGCTATTCAAGATAATGAGTCTATGGTTTTGAAACTAGCACGCTCTGTTAAGATGCCTTATTTTATACCGCTTGTTATTACTCTTGTGATGAGCTTTGGGCTCATGGCGTATGAGTCAGTGCTGGGTCTATTTTTGGATAATCAGTTTGGAGCTACCCCGCAGCAAATTGCTTTAATGGTTACAGCAACAGGAATTGTTAGCGTTATTGTGCAGTTGTTTCTAGTAGATCGTATTGTTCGCACATTTGGTGAAGTTGCGGTATTGAACATTTTTATCGGCGTGGCAGCACTTGGGTTTTTATTATCATTGTTCACAAGGAGCTATAGCTTATTCTTTGTCATTTCGCTGATTATTTTCCTTGCAACGTCTATTCTTCGTCCAGTCTTAAACACGCTTATTTCGAAGATGGCCGGTAATGAACAAGGGTTTGCTATGGGAATGAACAACGCTTATATGAGTATCGGAAATGTATTAGGTCCAACTCTTGCTGGCGTTTTATTTGATGTACAAATTATGTATCCGTTTGTACTAGGTCTGGTTTTATTACTTGTAACGCTCGGTATTACGATAGTGTGGCAAAAGCGTACGCTAAAACAAAGCGCACTTGTGAATAAATAAAAAGAAAGAGAGAAGTCTCGCTCTTTCTTTTTATTTACATATTTTAATAGTTTGTGGTAATATATAGAAAAAATAAACACGGTGAAGAGAAGAGTAAATAAATAAGCTTTGCACAGAGAGCCCGGTAGCTGAAAACGGGTCAAAGTGAATTTGTTGAACCAAGTCTCAGAGAGGCATATCGGAACATTTAAGGGATGATATGACGGGTGCTCCTGTTACAGAGCTAAGGTATGATTGTACCTGATGAGATTGATGTGGTGACATGTCAATAAACTGGGGTGGCAGCGCGATAAAAACTCGCCCCCAAGACAGTATTTTTGTCTTGGGGGCGAGTTTTTTTATGCCCTAAAGGGGGAGAGAGTAATGAAGAAGACAGGATTATATGGGAGAGGGTTACTTTTAGCAAGTATTGGCATATCGGGGATTGGTAGCTGGATTTATTTCATTGCGCTGAATTTACTTGTTCTGGATGTGACGAACTCACCCCTAGCTGTTTCTGGTCTTTATATGGTAAGAGCAGCAGCATCTATGTTAACCAATATATGGGCGGGGAGTCTAATTGATCGTTTAAACAAAAAGTATTTGATGATTGGATTAAACCTTATGCAAACTGTTTTTATTTTGTGGTTAGCCTCGTCAACGTCCATTTTAGCTATGTATGTACTCGTTGGAATTATAACAGCCGTAGGTGCAGCATATGAGCCAACATCAATGGCATATATGACGAAACTTTTACCTGAAGAAAAGCGGAAGAGGTTTAACTCTATGCGTAGCCTTTTGGATGCAGGAGCGTTTTTTACCGGTCCGGCAGTTGCGGGTGTATTAGTGATGATTGGTACACCAGCATTAGCTATTTACATTAACAGCGTCGCGCTGTTGATTTCGGTATTCCTGCTGTGGTATGTGCCAAACTTAGAAAGAAACGATTTTACCACACAAAAGGTTCAAACGTTCTTTTTCCATATGGTTAAAGCGGATTGGCATTTGGTATTTTCTTTTAGTCGACATGCAGTAGGAATTATGTGTATTTATCTATTCTTTAGTTTCATGAACGTTTTAATGACGGCAACAGATTCATTAGAAGCAGCTTTTTCACTAAAAGAGCTAGGGCTAACAGAGGGAGAGTATGGACTATTGGTTAGTATAGCTGGTGGAGGTGTACTTATCGGTGCCCTTCTTAACACCATAATAGTTGAAAAAATTCCTACACCTTGGCTCCTTGGCATGGGGAGCATGCTAACAGCTGGAGGATATATGTTATTTACAAATTCGACTACATTTTTTATAGCAGCCTGCGGATGCGCCTTGATATCGTTTTCTATGGCATTTGCGAACACGGCATTCTATACATTTTATCAAACGTATATTCCAGTTGAAATGATGGGGCGGGTTGGAAGCTTATATGGAGTGATAGAAAGTCTATGTATTATAATCGTAACGGCTTTGTTTGGAGTTGCAACAGAGGTACTATCCATTCGATTGGTCGTTATAGTGGGAGCAACTTTAATGGTTATTGTAGCTTTAGCATTATGGACTTGTAGTTTACGGGTGCTTGCTCAAAGAGAAAACGCTAGTACATAAATTGGCAACAATATGAGCCTTCAAACGTTTTATTAATAGTTAAATCGTAGGAGGGCTTATATGTTAAAAAAAATAATAAAAAGAGTAAACATATCTTTAGCTATAGTATGTGTAACATGGATAACCTTGCATCAAATATTAACTGTTGTGGAAGAAAATCGCTACCCACCCTTAGGAGATCTTGTAGAAGTAAAAGGAAAGCAGATGCATATCTATCAAAAAGGTAAAGGGAAACAAACAATTGTATTATTAGCGGGCCTTGGAACACCTGCTCCAGTTGTTGATTTTTCTCCTCTTATGAACGAGTTATCACATACCTATAAAGTCGTAGTTGTGGAGCCTTTTGGTTATGGTTGGAGTGATTTTACAGAGGATGAACGATCGGCTGAAAATATTATTGGAGAAGTAAGAAGTGCATTGAAAAAAGCAGACATACAAGGTCCATATATTCTTATGCCTCATTCGGTGTCAGGCATTTATGCAATGTATTATGCCAATCACTACCCTGATGAAGTGGAAGCCATTGTTGGCATTGATCCAACGTTCCCAAAGATGCTAAGGTATTTTGGTGAAGCGGCCCCAACGATGCCAATTATTTTTCGATTTGCTGCTCCAACAGGAGTGGCTCGTCTAGTAGTTGAACGTGATGATGAGTCTTATTTACCTATAACTCAACCAGGAACTTATTCTAGCAAAGAGTTAAAAATGATAAAGGTAAAGACTAGCATAAAAGGATACAACAAAAACATCATTATGGAAATGAATGAGATAGAAAGAAATATAAATAAAACGGAATCCTTGAATATTCCAAATAAAGTACCAGTCTTAATTTTTGCTAAGAACTTTCAGAAAGAAAAAAACGGCAAATCAATACAATCATTTTATGAGCAGGAAATTGCAAATCAGCATCATCATAAAGTGGTGATGTTAAACGGACATCATTACCTTCATTGGACACATTCTCATGAAATAGTTGAAGAGCTAAACCTCTTTTTAAAGCAAACCAATTAATGAAAATGAGTTGTATCTTGCTAGTAGTTATTTAATAAAACGCTTGCAATTTTCTGAATTATCATTCTAAAATAAACTCAGCGTGAACATTCATGCGTACAGAGGGTGTATTTACACTTTTATTAGTGAAAGGGGAATTTATTTTATGGGAGAACCAATTTTTTTTAAACCAGTTTTTCATGATCGCATTTGGGGAGGAACAGCATTAAAGGATGTATTTAATTATGAAATTTCTTCAGAATTAGTTGGTGAGTGTTGGGGAATATCAGCTCATCCTAATGGACCTTCGGCGATAGAAAAAGGTTCCTTTTCGACAAAAACGTTAGATGAACTATGGAAACAATATCCTGAGATTTTCAATTATTTAGAAAGAGATCAATTTCCTTTACTAGTGAAAATTTTAGATGCGAATGAAGATTTGTCCGTTCAAGTTCATCCAGGAAACGAATATGCATCAACTTTTGAGCAAGGAGAAATGGGCAAGACAGAATGTTGGTACATCCTTGACTGCAAAGAAGGAGCAGAAATCATTTATGGTCATCATGCAGCTACAAAAGAAGAATTTGCAGAAATGATTACCAAAGGTCAATGGGATCAGCTCTTAAAAAAAGTTAAAGTTAAGCCAGGAGACTTCTTTTATGTACCAAGCGGCACCATTCATGCTTTAGGCAAAGGAACTCTCGTATTAGAAATTCAGCAAAACTCTGACACTACTTATCGAATTTATGATTATGATCGCGTTGATAAAAATGGAAACAAAAGAGAATTACATTTAGAGAAAGCACTTGACGTTACAAACGTTCCTCATACCGATTTTAACCATTCGATATCTGTAACTAGAGATAAAAACATTACAATCACAACGTTTATTCAAAGCCAATATTTTTCTGTACATAAATGGGCAGTTAATGGAGAAGTCTCGCGTTTGATAACCGATCCATTTTTGCTATGTAGTATCATTAGCGGAGAAGGAAAGTTAGTCTATCGTGATAGAGAATATCTATTCCAAAAAGGGAGTCATTTTATGTTACCGGCGTTAATCCATGAAGTTGACATTATAGGAGAATGTGAAATCATGGTTTGTCACCCGTAAAATTAGGTAGAAGTACCTGTTTTTTCTAAAAAATATTTTTTTTGGTTTAAAAAGAAAATAAATTTCATTAAAATAAAAACTATCAAAATAATTTTATAAATATTTTGATAGTCTTGTAATTTGTAAGCGTTATCAAATCAGGGAGGGATAAGCCATGAGTTCAAAGTCTAAGCTATTAGTAAATTCTGCTCTTGTTTCAACCATTGTTCTATCTTCGTTAGGGATGTCTTCGTCTGTATCAGCTGAAAACCAAGTCACGCCTGTTAATGTTTTAACCATTCAAGATGAATCTGGGGAGCGCATAGCTATTAATCAAGTAAATCAGCTAGGCAATGAAAATAAGCTAGTTTTGTTTAATGATGCGTTTAGCTACTATACCGAAACAAGTATGGGAAGCAAAGAAGTAGTCTTAAAAAAAGTAGGGCTAAACACGTATGAAGTAATTAAAAAAACAAATGGAGATAGTGAAATACCTGAAGGTGGTCTAGTTTTATCAACTGGAGCAAAAACATTAGCCGAGATTGAGGGCTTTTTGAACCAACTTCAAAATGGTGAAACAGTTACGCTTCTTGAACCGGTTGCAAAAATTGAGCATAAAAAGTCTAACTCTGTTGATCCGACAAAAGCGTCTAATCCAGATGGTGCAATATATGATGGGTTTAGAGGACCGGATCAATTAATTGTATATACTTCTAAGTTTGGTGATACAACAAAAACGAATCAATATGGCTATGAAATCACAGTAGAAAATGGTTTTGTCACAAAGTTAGGGGGAGGAAACTCTAAAATTCCTCAAAACGGCTTTGTGGTGAGCGGACACGGCATAGGAGCTAATTGGCTTTCATCTCATTCAATCATAGGGGCTAAAGTAGAGGTTAATGAAGCGGGTGAAGTGACCATCACTCAAAATGTTGAAAGCTTTGCATATCAAAGTCAAAAAGCAATTGAACAAGCTCATGCTTCAATTAAAAAAGCAGGTGAAGAATTTCTAGACGTTGAAATGAAAGAAGCGAAAGAAGCTGCTGGCAAAGCCGAATCTTTGCTGAAAGAAGCCAAAGCGATACAGGAAGAAAACCCGCTGAAAGCATTGGATTTAACTAGACAAGCTACCCAATTAGCATATGACGCTTATTACTATTCACTTCCTTCTCATGTAGCAGAGCAACGTGCTATTTGGTATCGTCCAGAAGAAACTACTTTGGCTGGTGTAAAGCAAGTGCTCGATCGCATGGAGAAAGCGGGGTTTAACTCCGTTTATCTTGAAACAACATTTCATGGCTATACTATTTACCCTAGTGACACAATGAAGGAATATGGACTTCCTGCACAGCATCCTCGCTTTCAAAACGGAGACTATGAAAAGTATGGAAAGGACTTGTTAGCGGCTTATATAGAAGAAGGGAAAAAGCGTGGTCTCACTATTCAAGCTTGGACAGATGGATTTATGGTTGGTGAGTCTAGTTTGGGAGTTCCTTCCCAGTTTAGCAAATATCCTGAATGGGCAGCTATTCAGCGTGACAATAAATCAGGAAAGCCAGCACCAGATACGGCAAGTAAGTATTATTGGTTAGATATTGCACAGCCTGATGTTCAAACGTTCATGCTAGATGTTTATAAAGAAATGCAAACGAAATATGATATTAAAGGGTTAAACATTGATTACATGCGTTATCCACACCACGCTCCTAATCAAAGCTACGGGTTTAGCACAGCAGTACGTGAATTATATAAAGAAAAGTTTGGGGTTGATCCTTATGAGATTGACTCAGTAATGGATAAGGAAGAATGGAATAAGTGGCAGGAATGGCTGAGAGAAAAAGAAAATTTGTTTGTAGACAAGCTACACACTCAATCGAAAAAGATAGACAAGAAATTTATGATGACAGCTACGCCTGAACCTGGACCAGAAGCTGTGCTGATTAGCGATTGGAAAGACGATATTGACGGAGTCATACCGCAGGCTTATGGGCATGATTTCAACAGTATTCAAAAAACAGTAACAGATAGTAAAAAGCTGATGCCTGAAGGAACAATGTACTATACTGGAATTTATTCTTTCTATCACCATTTAAGCGAAATGGCTGCCGTAGATGATGTATTATCCGCTAAGCATGGTACATCAGGTGTCAATATGTTTGCATTTGGACAAGCAAGTGCTCCGTCTGTAGATGCTCTTGGCAAAGGGCCTTGGCGAGAAAAGGCAGTAAATCCTGGAGAAGAGCCTCTGGTGGCATCTCAAGTTCTGTTAGAAGAAATGATGAGTTCTCTTCACGAGATTTATATAAAAGAAGGAGCAGTAAATCGTAAGGACGGAAAGAATTTAGAGAAGCAGGTTAAACAGATTATAAAATTGTTGAAGAAAAACCCGAAAGCAGTAGACTCTGCTGTTCGAGATGGCTTAGACAAAATAAATGAACTTGTCAGCCAAGGAAAAATAAATGAAACAGTTGGAAAGCGTATGAAAGAAGATCTAGAGCAAGTGAACATGTGGGTAAGCTATTCACTGAATCATCAGCAGTAAGCAAAGGGAGCGGGCCTTGATTTAAAAGGTCCACTCTTTTTATTCTATGACATATATACCGAAAAGAAATTAATTTTCAAAAAAATATAAAAAAGTAAAATAATTTTGAAAACGTATTGATATTCTACAATTCACCTTGTATTATAAAGAAAGAAAACGCTTTCTATCAGATTCATAGGGGGAATGGATAATGAGAAAGAAAAAAAACAAATTATTAGTTGGGACGATTGTGGCAGCGCTGTCTACAGGCATGGTTGCCTGTGGAAAAGAAGATGCTAGCAGTAAAGCACCTTCAGGAGGTGAACTATCTGGAGAAGTCACGCTTTGGACAGCGTCTTTATCTGGGGATCCATTTGATACATACTTTGATAACATCGAGAAAAATTTTGAAAAACTTCATCCAGAAGTCGATGTCATTATTGAAGATGTTCCGCAAAATGAAATGGAACAAAAGGTATTAACATCTTTAACCGGAAATGATGTTCCAGACGTTGTAAATTTAAACCCACATTATATGTCTAACATAGCGGCACAAGGCGGTTTGTTAGAGTTAGATGATATGGTAAGTGATAAAGCCAAAGATTCATTTGTCGAAGGGCCACTACAATCTGGGATTTATGATAAAAAACTTTATGCTTTGCCTTGGTATTTAACAACGACAGTATCTTGGTATAACGCCGATCATTTTGAAAAAGCTGGAGTGAAGGAGCTACCAACTACAGTTAAAGGTATTTATGATACAGCCAAGTCTATTACTGAAGCTACTGGAAAACCTTCTTACTATCCAGTTATCAATGATGGTAATACTATCATGGAAAAGATGGTATCCATAGCAAACGGAACACCTATTGTAGAAAACGGCAAAGCGACGTTTGAAGATAATAAAGATTTAGTAGAATTCTTCACGGTAACACAGAAAATGTACAAAGAAGGAATTATTCCACAAGAAACGGCTGAAGGTTCATTGAAAACAGGTCAAGAACTATACATGGCAGGTAACATTTCCTTTTTGGAGGGTGGAGTAACCTTTTTAGGCCCTGTTGAATCAGGAGCTCCTGAAGTATATAGTGCATCAAAAGCAGGTCAACCATTAGAAAACGAAAAAGCACCGATTAATGTAGCTGTTATGAACTTTGCGGTACCGGCGAAAACGCAAAATAAAGAGGCTGCAGTAGCATTAGCTGAGTTTGTAACAAACGCAGAAAATCAGTTGGAATTTGCAAAAACAGCTGGAACCGTTCTTCCATCAACAAAAGAATCTTTAGAAGATGACTATTTTAAAAAACCTGGTGATTCGCCAAAAGGATTTGGAATGCTTCAAGCTTCTGAAGCATTAAATCGTTCTAAAGTATTAATTCCACCTACGGAAAACAGTGCAGACTTACGTGAAGCTACTAAAAATATCTTTGTGAAGAATTTGCAAGGGAAAGTTACGCCAAAAGAAGCTTTAAAAGAGTTAGCTGAGGAGTGGAACAAGTCGTTTGAAGAAACAGGTGAAGAAGTAACGTTTTAGGTAATAGAAAAAAGAATAGCTTGCTAGTAAGCTATTCTTTTTTGTTTATAAAGGAGAGTAGGGTATGGAGAGAGAACACGTTGTATTACATAACAAAGTAAACGTTATTTCGAAGAAAAAGCGCAAGGTAGGCATGAAACAATTATCCCCGTGGCTCTTTTTGCTTCCTTCTATCATCATTTTAGGAACGTTCTTAGTGTTTCCGATATTAGAAGCATTTAAATGGAGTTTATTAGATTATAAAATTATCGCAGGTACGGGTGAGTATGTTGGGCTAGCGAATTTTAAAGAGTTATTTGGTGATAAAAATTTCTGGACAGCTCTTGTTAACACATTAGTATTTTTAGTTATCGTTCTTCCGCTCAATGTTTTTTTGCCAATGATCTTAGCGGTTCTTGTAAATCAGAAAATTAAAGGTGTTTCGACCTTTCGAATTCTATATTACCTTCCTGTCATTACGCCTATGGTTGTAGCTGCGCTAATGTGGAAAATGCTTTATTCACAAAACGGACTTGTATCTGCAGTTCTTGTTAAACTTGGATTGTTTGATGCTCCAACGAATTTACTTGTACAATCAACAACGGCTCTAGTTGCAGTTGCTGTAATCACTGTGTGGAAAGGTCTAGGATATTACATGATTATTTACTTAGCAGGCTTGCAAAGTATCCCAAAAGATGTTTATGAGTCTGCTAGCATTGATGGAGCGTCGATTTTTCAACAGTTTCGCCATATAACAGTTCCAATGTTGACGCCTTCTCTCACGCTTGTTTCTGTGATGACAATCATTGCTGGAATGAAGGTTTTTGAAGAAATTGCGCTTACAACTGGTGGTGGACCATCTGGTGCTACAACCACGTTAGTTATGTACATCTATGAGAAATTTATGAGGTTAGATGTAAGCATTGCCTCAGCAGCAGGAATTGTGTTGCTAATCCTAGCAATTGGTGCATCACTTCTTCAAATGAAGGTAACAAGTAAACGTGAAGATGATTTAAGAGCTTAATGAGAGGAGAAGACATACATGCAACCGAAATTGTCTCAAAAATTCATCCTATACTTATTAATGATATTAATTACTTTCTTAACAATTGGACCCTTTATGCTTACGCTATTGATGGGATTGAAATCTCCAGGAGAAGGGATTTATACAAGCATTTTGCCAGCAAACCCAACCATAGATAACTTTGTAACTGCATTTGATAAAGCTAACTTCGGTACGTATTTTATCAATACGGCAATTGTAACCATAATAGCAATTCCATTAAATCTTTTATTTTGCAGCTTGGCAGCATATCCTCTAGCTCGAATGAACTTTAGAGGACGAAGTATAGTATTAGCTTTAATTATTTCTACAATGATGGTTCCATTTCAGCTCTACATGGCTCCTTTATTTCAGCTAGCTGGTGAGCTCGGGTTACGCAACACGTACCTAGGTCTTGTAGTCATGCAAGTTTCTACGGCATTTGGAATCTTTTTAATGCGACAAGCTTATTTGCGAATCCCAAAGGAATTAGAGGAATCCGCTTATTTAGATGGTGCAAATCAATTGAAGGTATGGTATCTTGTCGCCTTGCCGTTGGTAAAGCCAACGCTTGTTACCCTAGCAATTTTTACATTTATGGGAACATGGGGAGATTATTTGTGGCCTCTTTTGAATTCTACCGAAAGTAGTATGTACACCCTCTCTATTGGATTAGCGCAGTTATCTCAGAATTTTGATGGATCTAATTTAAAATTAATTAGCGCTGCTTCAATCTTAACTACGCTTCCAACATTGCTGATTTTTATTTGGCTTCAAAAGTATTTTATCTCTGGAGCAACGGATGGAGCTGTAAAAGGGTAAGGAGGTAAACTACACTATACACTTTTGGTTGTCATAGTTAAATCAGGGGAAGGGTTGAACGTATTGAAACAAATTATGTTTTTTAATCGGGCTATTCCTGTTATTTATGAAGTTGATTGTGTTGTTGTTGGAGGAGGCACAGGTGGTGCTGCGACAGCTATCGCTGCATTGGAAGAAGGGCTTACAGCCCTTGTTGTCGAGAAAATGATATCCCTCGGTGGAACCCAAACTAATGCCTTAGTATCACCTATGATGCCGACTTATGTAAAAAGTCAACGAGTGAACCAGCTTATTATTGAAAGGCTGCACAAAGAAAATATCAGCACGAGTGATGGTACCACAGCATGTAGTTGGTTTAATGTAGAAACCCTGAGCTATGTTTTGGAGCAGTTGATTATAGAACGAAAAGGGCATATATTGTATGACGCCAATTATATTGACTGCCTGAAAGAAAATAACAACATTTCATACATTATTGTCAATACATGTGATGGTCTCGTCGCAATAAAAGGAAAAACTTTCGTGGATGCGACTGCTGATGCTATGTTATCTCGAAGTGCCGGAGTAAGAGTGGAAGCTGGAAATGTGGATGGACAAAATCAACAGATATCTTTTCGTTTTGAAATGGGTGGAATAGACATTCCAACATTGCGGCACTATGTGTTATCAAAAAACGAACAATTTTGTCAAATTGAAAACGCCAGTTTTTTTGAAATTGCGATGGTACCAGGTAAGGGCCACGTCTTAGAACCCCTCTTTCAAAGCGCATACGAAGCAGGGGATTTAGTAGAAGAGGACCTCAGATATTTTCAAGCATTTACGCAGCCTGGAAAACCAACGGTAATGTCATTTAACTGCCCTCATATCCCAGGTGTTTTTCAGACTACTAGCCCCATGTTGCGATCTCAAGCGGTAACTAAAGGCCGTGAAATGATCCATCGTTTGGCCGCTTTCTTGAAAAAATATATCCCTGGATTTTCTAATGCGTATTTACTAAAGGAAGCGACGCAGCTGGGAATTAGAGAGTCTTATCGTATCATTGGAAAATACGTATTAACAGAGCAAGACTATGTAAATCGTGCACGCTTTAATGATGGAATTGCACAAGGTGATTGGTATATTGACGTACACAGTGTAGGGAATCAGTATGTAAATGAATCGAAGTATACAAAAGGTGAGTATTACGAAATTCCGTACCGATCGCTTATCACATATGAGGTTAGTAACCTAATAGTAGTAGGACGTCATATCTCTAGTACATTCCTTATGCAGGCTTCTTTGCGTATTCAGCCGACTGTTCGCAGTATGGCCCAAGCTGCTGGAATGGCCTGCGCTTATTCTCTAAAAGCGAATATTCCATTAAACGAAATTGATGGTTCGTATATAAAAGTGTTACTTGAACATATGGAGGCATAAAGCATGAATCGAATTAAAGAAGTACACATTTTAAACCATACGCATTGGGATCGTGAATGGTATGAAACGTTTGAAGAATTTCGCTATAAGCTTCGAAACGGTTTGAGATATGTTCAAAGACTTCTTGACGAGGGACAGATTGAATCCTTTTTTTTAGATGGGCAAACAATTGTTTTAGATGACTTTAAAGAGATTGTAAATGAAGCGGAGTATGAGAAGCTGCTTCAGTATATCAAAAATGGCAAAATAGAAGTAGGCCCGTGGTATTTATTGGCAGATGAATTTTTAGTATCTGGAGAATCAATAATAAAAAACTTGGAACTTGGCATTAAAAAAGCAAAAGAATCTGGGTCAACTTATAAAATTGGCTATCTTCCAGATACCTTTGGTCATAATAGTCAGATGCCGCAAATTTTCCAAGGTTACAATATTCCTTTTGCCCTTATATGGAGAGGTGCTGTGTCAAACACATTAGAAAATGAATGGGTTGGAGCAGATGGAAGTTCTGTTCGTACAGTGGTTTTGCCATTAAAAGAAGGATATTATCAAACATTTTTAAAACATAAAGGTTTCATTGAAGAGACCGATGATTATATAAGAAGAAGTGAGCCATATGTGACACAAGGAAAGCTCTTATTGATGAACGGAGCAGATCATACTTACACATGTGAGAACCTAGACAAGCGAGTTGCTCAATTAAATGAACAATTCCAAGATATTACGTTTAAGCAGTCGTCCATGTCAGCTTATATCAAAACGTATGAGGGCCAAAAGTTTTCTGAGAGGATCTACGAAGAGCAGCGTAATCCATCTAAAGTGTTTATCCTGCCAGGCGTCTATTCGACTCGTTCTTATTTAAAAAGAGATAATCAACGTTGTGAAGACGAGGCTGTCAGTGTTATGGAAGCTTTAAACGTTTGGACTAATGGAAATACAAACTCAGAACAGTTTATGGAATATGTTTGGAAGTTAATTCTACAAAACCAACCTCATGATAGCATCTGTGGTTGTAGCATTGATGCAGTTCATACAGAAATGGAGGTTAGGTCTCAAAAAGCACTTCACGCAATTGAACAGTTTAAAAAAGACATATTAAATAATGAATATCCATTTGAATTTTTAGATGAAACGGTTGAAAATTCGTACCTATATTGCATAAATAATCTACCGTTTGCAGCGGTGTATCCTGTATATGCTCAAATAAAAATTCCAGCAACACAAGATTTGGGAGCCATTAAACTGTTTTATAATGAAAAAGAACTATCGTTTGATTTATTAAAAAGAGAGCAAAAAGAAGGTTTTTTTCGGCATATTTTAGCAGAGCCACACTACGGTGAATATGTATACTACGATGTCTTATTCATGCTTGAGTTTAACGGTGTTGAGACAAAAAGAGTGGAAATTAAACGAGCGGTTGCTCACCAAGAGACCATTACGGACTCCAAAGAGACATTTATTGAGAATGAATTTTATCGCATTACTTGGGATAATAGGGGGCTAAAAGTTGAAGATCGTAAAACGGGAACGGTATACGATAACCAACATCAATTAATATCATCACTTGATGCAGGAGACACATACAACTATTCACCTCCTATTAATGATCAAACGAGTAAAGCTAACCTAGTAAAAGTAACAGATGTTGTAAAAGGAAAAAACTATCAGTCTCTCACGCTTCATTATGAAATGAATCTACCCGCTTCATTAAATAAAGAGAGAACAGGTCCAAGTAAACACAATGTGATGAACACAATAGTTACAACAGTAAAGCTCTATAAGCACAACAAGCAGATTTGTTTTAAAACAGCTGTTCATAATCAAGCGAAGGACCAAAAATTACGTGTGGGCTTCCAAGTTAGAGCAGCAGATTATAGCTATTCAGATACAGCGTTCGATGCAAGAAGAAGAGAAACAATTCGAGATAAACAGGTAGATGTGCCAAAAGATAAAGAGGCTATCATGAACCAATATCCAACGTATTCTAGTGTTATCGCAAATGATCATCAAGTTGTTCATCGAGGTATGCAAGAGTATGAAGTAGATAGGTTAGAAGATGAGGACTATGTATTCTTAACAATGATTCGAAGCGTTGGATGGTTATCTAGACGGGATTTGCGAACGAGAGGGAATGGTGCTGGGCCAAGCTTTGAAGTAAAAGGTGCACAGTGTTTAGGTCAATATGAGTTTGAGTACGCCTTAATAGTGGGGGAGCATAATCATTCGTGGAATAATGGAAGAGCGTTAAGACAATCAGTTGTTACTCAACAGTCCATGGCTTATGAACGTGAACAGCAGCTGTTTATCCAGTCTTCACAAAAGATTGTGCATTCATCATTTATGCAAGCAGGAAAAGGTGCGTTTTATATACGAATGTTTAATCCATCTGAGCTAAATGAAACCACAATGCTATCGTTCGGAATTAATGTCGCAGAACTGAGTGAAGTAAACTTTGATAATGAAATTATGTACACGTACGAGGCAAAATCAGACGTAGAAATATCGTTTAAGCCAAAGGAAATAAAAACACTTTTAGTCAAAAGAGGAGAGTAGCAGAACGATAGTGTTCTGATTTTAGAAATGAAGGTGATCGGTAATGAGAAAATTTATAGCATTTGATATTGGCGGTACGCTAATTAAATATGGTGTGCTTACGGAAGATGGAGTGTTTGTAGAAAAATATGAATGTGAAACAGAAGCACACTTAGGCGGTCCTCGTATTATTGAAAAGGTAAAAAAATATGGAAGTCAGCTTCTTGAGACAAACAGCGTTAGCGGGATATGTATTAGTACAGCTGGACAAGTGGACTCAAAAAAAGGAGAAATTCTGTACGCTTCTTCACTCATTCCAGAGTATACGGGGATGCCTTTAAAAAAAGAATTAGAAGCATATTTTAACCTGCCCGTAGAAGTTGAAAATGATGTCAATTGTGCTGGATTAGCAGAGTCGTGGATTGGAACAGGGAAAGATGCTAAAAGTATTTTTTGTCTAACAGTTGGTACGGGAATTGGAGGTAGCTTTATTCTAGATAATAAGCTGCACACGGGTCATAGCTTTAGTGCAGGTGAAATTGGATATATTCCCATTGAAGGAAGTCAATTTCAGGAGTTAGCATCAACTAGAATATTGGTTCACAATGTTGCCAAACGAAAAGGGATTCCAGAACAGCAATTAAACGGTAAAGGTATTTTTAACTTTGCCCGTCAAGGCGATGAAATTTGCATTCAAGAGATTGAAAGGTTGGTATATTATCTGTCAAAAGGGATTACCACAATAGCATATATGATGAACCCTGAGATGATTATAATCGGGGGCGGAATAACTGCACAAAAAGATTATTTATATCCTCTTATTATGAAACAATTACAAAAAGACGTGATGCCAGCTGTATTAGATAAAGTGCAAATTAAAATTGCAAGAAATTTAAATGATGCCGGAATGATTGGAGCACTTCGACACTACTTATTACAAGAAGCGTTACAGCCGTTAAAGAGTATTACAACTATTATCGAGTCGAATAGTCATAAGCTAACGAAAAGAGAGCAAATGATTGCGAAGTATATCATCCTAAACTTAGAAACGGTTCCAAACAAAACAATCTCTGAGATGTCACGTCAAATTAACGTTTCTGAAGCAACCATTACGCGATTTTGTCAGAAGCTAGAATTTGGATCTTACAACAAGCTGAGATTAATGGCGAAAGAGGCAACGGTTAGTACAAGAATTTATGAGCATTCAGAATTAACAAGCTTAACAGCAGTTAAGCAAACATATATGAATATGCTAGCTAAATTTGATAGCCTTTATAAAATTGAAAATGTTGAAGTCTTTAAAAAGCAGCTGAAAAAGGTGAAGCAAATCTATTTATACGGAGCAGATGACATGGCATTTGTTGCCACACAATTAAAGTATAAGTTCATGAAACTAGGAATAGCAGCTGATGCTTTTTCAAACTTATACGAAATGGAGATGTCTACTTATGCAATGAGAGAGCATACAGTCGTGATAGGATTGAGCTCCTCAGGCTATTCAACAGATGTAGTAAAGATGATGGAGCGTGCTAAAGAACTAGGGGCACTTACAATCAGTATTACAAGCCAACAAGATTCTCCTCTTTCCCATGTATCAGATATGCGATTACTAATTCCAGCGTCAGAGGATATTAACGGAGCTAGCTGCTCTATTAATGAGGTTTCTTCTTTTTATTTATTAGACGTTCTATTACAAGAATTAAAGAGTAATGAAATGGAAGTAAATCAAAAAAGCATTATGTAAATGGAGGGAGTTACGTGTTAATAGGGGCTGTTGAAGCGGGAGGAACAAAGTTTGTCTGCGGTGTTGGGAATGAAAAAGGGGATATTATTGATTATACGTCATTTCCAACAACAGGGCCTGAGCAAACGTTATACGCTGTATACGATTATTTTTCTGCATACAATTTGCAGGCGCTAGGAGTAGGTTCATTTGGGCCAATTGATTTAGATAGCCAAAGTAAAACCTATGGCTATATCACCGCAACTCCAAAAAGAGCTTGGACTAATTATCCGTTTCTTCAAATGTTAAAAGAACATTTTTCTATTCCGATTGCGTTCAGTACGGATGTAAACATAGCAGCTTTTGGTGAATATACCTTTGGAGCTGCTAGAGATCTTAATAGCTGCATATATATGACAGTTGGAACAGGGATTGGTGTTGGTGCAGTAGTGGGAGGAGATATTTTACACGGAATGAGCCACCCTGAAATGGGTCATATTTTTGTAAAAAGACATCCGAGGGATTCCTTTTCAGGTGTGTGCTCTTACCACGGAGATTGTTTGGAAGGTTTGGCTTCAGGTCCAGCTATTGAACAGCGGTGGAATGAAAAAGCATATAACCTTCCTGTTCAACATCAAGGTTGGGAGATAGAAGCAGACTACCTTGCTCAAGCGTTAATGAATTATATCCTCATTCTTAGTCCTAAAAGGATAATCTTAGGGGGAGGAGTAATGAAACAGACACACTTATTTCCGATGATTCGCAGAAAGCTTGACTTTTACATGAATAATTACATACAACACCCATTACTTCAAGAGCTTGACACTTATATTGTTCCTGCATCATTGGGAGATTTAGCTGGTTTAAAAGGAGGGATTGCTTTTGCTAAGCAATTCATCACTCGTAATCCCAAGACTACCTCTGAGTAAGGAGGCATCTGATGGACAATTCTACATTCTTTCAATCGAATAATGTTAACGAAAAACCAAACTTAACAAGGCAGCCCGATTTTGAAGAGTTTTGGCGTACGCGCATAGAAGAAAGTACAAAGCAATTGTTAAATATTGAAGTAAATAAAAGGGCGTACTGGATTGAAGGGCTTGAAGTATCGGATGTATCTTTTAATGGGTTTCGAAATTCGCGTATTCATGCTGTATATATCCGTCCAAAGAGAACAACTCAAAAAGTACCTGCAGCAGTGGTGTTTCATGGCTACAATTGGAATACTCTGCAACCACATCAAATGTTTAAATATGCTATTCAAGGCATTCCAATATTGTTAGTAGAAGTACGCGGTCAGAACATTAAGTCTTCAGATAATAATGGTTATCCATATGGAGGTTCTGCAGGCTGGATGACTTTGGGGATACATAGTCCAGATGATTATTACTATAGCTATGTATATATGGATGCATATCGGAGTGTTGATGTGTTGAGAGCGCTAACAAAAAAATCTGTCGTTCTTGTTGATGGAAGTAGCCAAGGGGGAGCTTTGGCAGCAGTGACAGCGGCCTTACAAACTCAAATATGTGCAGCCTTTGTAGATATTCCTTTTCTAGCTGCTATTCATGAATCTATCAATCTTGCAACAGAAGGACCTTATCAAGAAATTAATCATTACTTTCAAGTGCACGATCCGCTTCATAAAACGAGAAATGACGTATTGAAAACGTTAAGTTACGTAGACTGTTTAAATTTTGCAAGTTACATTACATGCCCGACTCTAGTAGGTGTAGGACTAAAAGATGTTACTTGCCCTTCACCTGGTACTCTGGCTTTCTATCAACATCTATCAGCGAGAAAAGATATAAGAATATATCCAGAGTATGGTCATGAATTGCCGCCAATACATGATGAAGAGAAGTTAGCATTTTTAGCAGGTTATTTGTTATAAGAAAGGAGAAGTTACGTGAACATTGCATATCTACCAATTGATGAGCGTCCTTGTAATACAGATTATGTAAGACGCATTGCTGATTCTTCAGCAGAGGTTAAGCTTTTCTTACCGCCTCAAGAAGCATTAGGTTATAAGAAGCTTCCTGCTGATAAAGAAATGATTTGGAAATGGATAACGGACGTAGCCTCAGAAGTGGAAGCCATTATCTTAAGCATTGATATGTTAATATACGGAGGGCTATTGCCATCTCGAATTCATTATTTAAGAAATACAGAAGCAACTTTATGGATCGAGCGTTTGCGTTCTTTACGCAAGGAGCATCCAGGTTTACTCATCTATGCTTCAAATTTGATTATGCGAACTCCCAAATATAGTTCGAGTGATGAAGAGCCTGACTATTACGAAGAATGGGGAGAGCATATTTTCTTAAGGGCGTATTTACAGAATAAAAAGCAGCGTGAACATCTAAAAAAAGACGAAGAGTTACAGCTTCAAAATCTTATTGACACCATTCCGAAAAAGTATATAGACGACTATGAAGAGCGAAGAGCTTTTAACTCTACTATTAATACGAGCATGTTAAAGCTTGTAAAAGAAGGAACTCTTACATTTTTAGCGATTCCACAAGATGACAGTTCAGAATATGGTTATACCTCTATAGATCAAGCGAAAGTTATGAAAGGAATTGAAGCGCTTCGCTTACATCAACATGTACAGATGTATCCAGGAGCGGATGAGGTAGGGGCAACATTATTAGCTCGTGTTTATACTCAATTAAAAGGAAAGCGCCCACGAATTTATCCTATATGGAGCAGCACCTTAGGGCCTCAGCTTATCCCAATGTACGAAGATCGACCTTATCAAGAAAGTTTAAAAGCACACCTTTTTGCAGCCGGATGCCAGCTAGCTGAGACGGCAACGGAAGCGGATATCATTTTAGCTTACAATACCCCCGGGCGCGTAATGCAAGAATCATGGGACCAGAGCGATAAAGATATTACATATACAAGTTTCAGGCATCTACTAACCTTTGTAGATCAGATAAAGCAGTTTTTAAATCAAGGAAAACAAGTAATTGTGGCAGATTGTGCGTATGCCAATGGTGGAGATAAAGAACTGATTACGCTGCTTGATGAAGAGAGGTTATTAGACAGACTTTTATCGTATAAAGGATGGAATACAAACTGTAATTCGCTTGGTACAACACTTTGTCAAGGCGTACTTGGACTACAAGGGAACAAGCAAAAGATTATTGAAAATATTATCTATCACATTATTGATGATTATATTTATCAAGCAGAAGTGCGTATGAAGATGGTAGAGGATTTTTTACCATTACATAACCTTACATATTTTAATTTGAAAGATAAAGTTGCGTTAGTAAATAAAGAGCGTAATAAGAGAGTAAGGGATGCTTATCAATTATTAATTCATCACAGTTTTGAAACAATCACCCGTGTAGATGTTCAAACGTTCGCCCCTTGGAATCGAATGTTTGAGTGTGGTTTGATCTTAAAATGTGAACAAAGCGAGGTTTCTAAAAAATGTTAGAACAGATAAAATCAGGATTAGTCGTGTCTTGTCAGGCATTAGAAGACGAAGCGTTATATGGTGCGGATATCATGAAGAAAATGGCTGATGCCGTTACTAGAGGTGGCGCAATGGCAATACGTGCCAACGGAATAAATGATATTCTTGCTATTAAAATGGCCATTAAAGTACCTATGATAGGAATTATAAAAAGAGAGTATCCGGATTCAGAGGTCTATATTACACCTACTATAAAAGAAGTAGAGCAGCTAGTTGAAGCAGGGGTAGAGTTAATTGCAATTGATGCTACTAATCGTTTGAGACCTAACGGTGTAGCGTTACAAGATTTTATTAAAGAATTAAAAAACAGATTCCCAAAGCAAAAATGGATGGCAGATTGTGCGACATTAGAGGATTGTTTAGGAGCTGAAGCTCTAGGTTTTGATTGCGTAGGTACGACGTTATACGGATATACTAAGGAAACGTTAAATAAAAAACTATACGAACATGATTTTGAATTCCTTAAGGAAGTTGTTGCTCATGTAAATGTACCCGTTATTGCAGAAGGAAATGTTCTTACACCTGAGCAAGCGGCAAAGGCTTTAGAGTACGGAGCACATGCGGTAGTGGTAGGAGGAGCGATTACGCGTCCCCAACAAATTACAGAACGTTTCGTAGCAGCAATTAAAGAGGTTACTAAATAATAAAGAAAAAGAGATGCCAACTCTATGATTGGTATCTCTTTTTCTTTGGTACTTATTTTAACAAGGTGAATAGAAACAAATTTTGTGAAGGGGTATCTGCACACTTTCTTCATATCTATCCTTTATAATAGATGTACATTAACAGGGGAAGTGAAAGAAGTGAATAAAGTATCCATTAAACTGGGACTATTGTTTTTAGTTTTCATCTTGGTTATTGAAGCAGGTTTATTTTTCTATTTATATACAGGATTAGCGAACACACGTATTTCAGAAGAGTTAGAGAGCTTGAGAGTAAGAGGAAATAGTCACCGAGAAGTATTAGAGCAACATCGTGATCCCGTAACGCTTAGTCACGTTGCATTGATGGAGTCAGAGACGGATACGGATGTTGTCATTACCAACATAAATGGGAAAGTGTTGAGTTCTTCAACTCCTCTTATTACAGGAGCAAAAGAGGCTGTGAATGAGTGGAGAGATAAACAGTTGCCTTATGAAGGGGAGATTTTGCAAAGAGATTGGAAACAAAATCCTTATATTGCAACAGCTTCTCCAATTGAAGTAAATGAACGCCAAGTTGGTACAGTGTATATGTTTAAAGATACGAAAGATATCAAAGGAATGATTGATCGCCTCCAGCATCACTTTTACATAGCTGGTGTTATTTCCATTTTATTCGCGATTGTTACAACATTTGCTTTATCAAAGCTAATCACAGCACCTTTAGTTAAAATGAAGCATGCGACAGAAAAGATTAGTCAAGGTCATTTGATGGTAAAACTGGGGGCGCATTCTCGGGATGAGGTTGGGCAGTTAGGAACATCCATTCAAGCGCTTGCCAATGAACTGCAGCGTTTAAAAAAAGAGAGGAACGAGTTTTTGAGCAGTATTTCGCACGAACTTCAAACGCCGCTGATGTATGTAAAAGGTTATGCAGATATGGCAAAGCGTCATGAAACAAGTGAAGAAAACCGAACAAAATATTTAAGGATTATTGAAGAAGAGGCTGCGAGAATTTCAAAACTTGTAAAAGATTTATTTCAGCTTGCTCGTTTAGATAAGAATACGTTTCTCATTGAAAAGCAAAAAGTTGAACTTCACTTTTATTTAGTGAAAATCTGTGAAGCATTTCAATTAGCTTTAAGTGAAAAGAATGTCCATATTGAACTAAATTGTCCTAAGCATGTAAACGTACTAATTGATGAGGAGCGTTTTATGCAAGTCATTACAAACGTTTTAGATAATGCCTTAAAGTATTCTGAAACAAAAAAGATTTTAATGAGCGTTGAAGAAGGTAATTCACACGTCAAGCTGTCTATTCAAGACTACGGAGTGGGAATTCCAAGTGAAGACGTCCCATACGTATTTGATAAATTGTATCGCGTAGATAAATCAAGGTCTCGAAAAAATGGAGGCTATGGTTTAGGGTTATCGATTGTAAAAGATATTGTAGAGGCACATGGTGGAAAGGTAGAGATGACAAGCATAGTAGAAAAAGGAACAACCGTGAGGATTTCATTGCCAAAGGAGCGTTAATATGACTGCGATTTTATTAGTAGATGATGAAGTAAGAATGCTGGACTTATTAGAACTGTACTTAGCTCCACATGGTTTTTCATGCATGAAGTGTGAAGATTCTACAAAGGTAGAAAAGCACCTAAACAACAACCCAATGATTCAGCTAGTACTACTCGATTTGATGATGCCTAAAAAAGACGGTTGGACAGTTTGTAATGAAATTAGAGCTAAGTTTAGAGTCCCCATTATTATGCTGACTGCTAGGGATCAAACGGAGGATGTTGTAAAAGGTTTAAATAGCGGAGCGGATGATTATATTACAAAACCGTTTAGTGAAGAAGAGTTACTGGCTCGAATACAGGCTGTATTGAGAAGAACCGGTGTAGAAAAGAAAGAGGTTTCCTATAAGGAGCTTCACATAAACGAAGAAAGCAGAGAAGTTATTTATGAAGGTGAGAGTATTTCAATGACCAAAACAGAATTTGAGTTACTTTGTTTATTTTTAAAGCATCCCAATCGTGTCTTTCCTCGTGAAGATTTGGTTACGTTGATTTGGGGCTATGACACAGAAATTGAAGGGCGAACGGTTGATTCCCATATGCGTAATCTCAGGGAAAAGCTTAGAAGCACTGGCTTTCCAATTGAGCAACACCTTCAAACTGTGTGGGGAGTGGGATATAAATGGGACGTTCCATAAATAATCGCATCTTAAATTTCGTTTCTTCATAAAATCTGCACATTTCTTTTTTACACTAAACGTATATCGTTAAACCATTCGTAAAAAACTAGTGAGCGAATGAGAAAATTGTAAAAGAGGGATGAAGATGAAAAGATCACTATTTCTGATTGGGCTAGCGGCAATGCTTGGTTTAGCAGGATGTGCAGGAAACAAAGATGAGAGCAAAGAGATAAATTCAGAAGATAATCAAAAACAAGAACAAAAAGAAGAAGATCATGCACATATGAATCACTCTAGCTCAGGTGAAGTACCAGAAGGTTTACAAGAAGCTAAAAGCCCAACGTATAAAGTCGGAAGTAAAGCAACGCTGATAACTGATCATATGCCAGGGATGAAAGGTGCAGAAGCAACCATTGTCGGTGCATATGATACAACAGCATATGTGGTATCTTACACGCCTACAAACGGCGGAGAGAAGGTAACGAATCATAAGTGGGTCATTCAAGAAGAAATAAAAGATGCGGGTGAAAAAGAGATACCAGCAGGAACAAAAGTAGTTCTTGAAGCAAATCATATGGAAGGCATGGAAGATGCAGAAGGAACGATTGATTCTGCTGAAAAAACAACGGTATACATGGTCGATTATATGTCTACAACTGACGGTGAAGAAGTGAAAAACCATAAGTGGGTGACAGAAAGCGAGCTTACAAAAGAATAAAAATAACAAAGTATAGGTTGAATCCTATGCTTTTTTTCTACGCCTTAGGCCTGAGTATAATTTCAAACCTATGACTTTTGAAAAAATGTTGAAAACTGCTTATACTAATAAAAGAATAAGCAAGGAGGAAGACAATATGAAACACAAAAAGAAAATCATCACGGGCCTAGTACTAATAGGAGGAATCGCTTCACTTCTACTGTTCTTTTCATTGGGAAAAGCAAAAACCATTTATAAAGAAGCGCCTGTTACGATAGATATACCACAAATGTATCAAACCAATATCGTTTGGCCTGTGGCAGCAAAAGATAAAAAAACAGCTGGTGAAGCAAGTGGTGTAGCAGTTGATTCAAAAGACAATATTTATTATCTTCACCGAGCAACGGCTACATATGGAAATGATGAAGTAATTAATAAAGACACGGTTGTCGTGCTGGATGCTCAAACCAAAGAAGTCAAAGATACGTGGGGAAAAGGTTTATTTAAGTCTCCACATGGCTTAGAAATTGATAGCGAAGACAACGTTTGGATAACGGATATTTCTCAAAATAAAATTTATAAGTTTTCGCCTGAAGGAAAACTGTTAGATACATTTGGGTCGGACTATCCGTTTTATATGGAAGCGGCTCTTAGAATCCGAAACGTTCTTCCTAAGTTTCCAACAGGAATGGATGAATATACCTTTGCGAGACCAACGGATGTAACTGTATTAAAAGATGGATCTTTCGTTGTGAGCGATGGCTATCGTAATCGCCGAATTGTAAAATTTGATCAAAACGGAAAATTCATTTGGGAAAAGAATTTGCTTGGTAACAAAGACGGTGAATTTAATTTACCTCATGGTATTAGCCATGACGAAAACGGGAATCTCTACGTTGCAGATCGAAATAATGCACGTATTCAAGTGTTCGACAAGGACGGTAACTTTCTTGATAGCTGGAATTCTAAAGAGTTAGGAAGACCGTTTGGCGTCGAGGTTGGTGATGACGGGAACGTTTATGTAGCGGATGGAGGTAACAGCTTATATCCAGAAGGAGGAAAAGGGTCTCATCAAGTCGTGGTGTTAAATACAAAAGGCGAGGTCATCCAACGTTTTGGCTCATGGGGAGAAAATAAAGGTCAGTTAAAAATCCCTCATGATATTGCTGTTAACAGCAAGGGAGATATTTACGTAGCAGAGTTAGAAAATGAGCGCTTGCAGGAATTTAAGAAGAAAGATTAGCTATGGAGTAGGTCTCCATAGCTTTTTTAGGTAAGTGTTTGTCCATTATCAATTGTGACTACCTGCCCTGTAATAGATGGTTGAGTGAGCATAAATAAAATGCTGTCAGCAATTTCTTCAGGTGAGGATATACGCTGAAGCGGTAAATGCCCTGCAAGCTCATACATCTTTTCTTCATACCCAGTCCACCAAGGTGTATCAACAGCTCCAGGTGCAATACAGTTTACACGAATATGAGGTGCAAGTGTAACTGCGAGGGACTTTGTCATTGTATGAATAGCAGCTTTTGTTGCAGCATACGGAATAGATGAACCAATTCCAGTTACTCCAGCGACGCTTCCAATATTGACAATGGACCCACCTTTTTTCATATAAGAAACAGCTTCTTGTACGCAGTGAAACATTCCTTTTACGTTGGTCTTGTATAAAGAATCCCATATTTCACCAGAAGCTTTTTGTAAGTCATTCATTGCAATTTGACTGGTGATACTTGCATTATTAATTAAACCATCAATGTGCCCAAATGCGTGTACAGTTTGCTGAATCATTTTACGAACGTCAGATTGACTAGCTACGTCTGCTTTTGAAAGAATGGCTTTTCCTCCTAGTGTTTGAATACGTTTTTGCAGTTTTTCCGCTTCTTTTTCTGAACTTCGATAATTAATAACGACTTTTGCGCCAGCTAGTGCAAGCTTTATAGCAGTTGCTTTTCCAATCCCGGTCGCGCCTCCAGTGATAATAAAAACTTTATCTTTTACATTTTCCACGTGAATCATCCCCTTCTATAGAAATGATTATATCTCCCCGGTAAAAATTAGTATAATAGTTATAAATAATACAGATATCATTTTAACTAATATCAAAGAGGAGAGCGGATATGGAAAGCAATGATTTAAAGATTTTTAAAGAAGTTGCAGAAAACAAATCGATTTCAAAAGCAGCAGAACAGCTAGGTTATGTTCAGCCTAACGTAAGTCAACGAATCAAGGTATTAGAAAACGAATTAGAGGTTTCATTGTTTAAACGAACGAATAGAGGTGTAAAGTTAACGAAAGAAGGAGAGATTCTAATTGACTATACAAATCGGATTTTAACCTTAATGAATGAAGTTAAAGATACGTTAGCAAGTGAAAAAAGCGAAAAAACCTTGACAATTGGAGCATCGCAAACTGTTTCAGCAGGTAAAATCCCACAGCTTATTACCGATTTTTTAGAAAACTATTCAACCGTTTTGATTAAAGTGAAAACAGCTCAAGAACAAGTGTTAATGAAATGGTTAGAAAGTGGAGATATTGATGGAATGTTTATTAGCGGCAAGTATGAGCCAACTGCTTTCCAAAAGGTCTATACTTATTTTGAAAGCATAGCTATTGTTTCGTTTGATAAAAATGTTCATCAATCAAAAGCGCTTATCGTAAACAGTGATTTAAATTGTGTATATCGAAAGAAGCTTCTAGCATATGCAAAAAAACATAACCAAGAGAATAAAAAGATAATCGAATTTGATTCTTTAGAAGCGGTAATGCAGGCTGTTCAAAACGGGTTAGGAATAAGTGCACTTCCTTTAAGTTTAGCTAACACAAGAAAAAATGAATGCTTTCATATTCAGCAATTAGTAGAAGGTCCTATTGAAATTCATTTTATCGTTAGGGGAGAACACGAAAAAAGTAAAGGGCTAAAAACTTTTTCTGGATTTTTACGAAACGAAACATAATTTATAAATACGTTGTTTCCCCCTCTAAAATTTGTGATACGCACTAGAATGACAAGTTCATTCAGCGTACAAACTAACAAAAGAAGGAGGCTATTATGACTGAGTAAGTAGTAAAAACAGGACACACGAGATGTTCATTATTTTTGAGCAACATGGTTATTTAAAATTACTTTGGTCGCGTTGTCATACCAGTTGCAGTGCCTGCAATTTAAGAATCGTTTCACTTGAAGGCAACGGAATTAGGAATTGTTTTTTCCATTTATACATATTCATATACAATTATGCAAATCTGTGTAGATAGTTTACTAGGCATGTGCGGTATGAAGATTATGTCAGCGGGTTTACTCACCGCAATATCTTGGTTAATTGCTACTCTTTTAGGAATTGTAGTTGGGTGACATTAAGTGAATTACGATTGCTGAGCAAAAGTCATTATAACAACAAGAGGTGAAAGACAATAATGCGCATTGTGAAGCCTTCTAAAATACTGATTACTTCTGTGTCTAAAAAGCAGATTACAAATGTCTTATTGTATGATTGTTGTATTGGGACACTAAGTTATGTTCTATTTGGATTTAATCATCGTGGTTTTTTTGCTTTTACAGGCATAGCAGGAAGTATCATCGTACCTATCTTAATGAAGAAGGCCTTTTCTACTTCTTTCTTTAATAAGAATTACATCATCAAAGTTAGATAGTATAAAAAGAGGTTAAAAATCACCCGTTGATTTTTAACCTCTTTTTTTGAAATGAAAAACGAAAAATATATATGTCTAAAAATGCTTCCCCTTTGATTAAGAGTTTGAAAGTCAGATTGACTCAGCTTCGATAAGATATATATAACAAAAGAATTATTGGAAAACAAAGGAGGGAGTTATTTTAATGCTTGAACTCGGTATAATTGCAAAACCAGTTGAAAAAAGCTTTCAATACGCACAGCAAAAAGAGCTTAGCTTTGTTGAGCTATGTATAAATGAAGGGCAAGATGTGTCAGCATTTTATGATCAAAAGGAGAAGTTAAAGCAGTATAAAAAAACCTATAACGTTAATGTTGGTTCGATTGGTAGATGGAAATCGCTACGCATTGACAAAAAGGGGCGCATCATTGAAGAAGAATTAGATAAATGTTTTCAGCTAATTGATGTAGCAAATGAGTTAGAGTGCTCTAACTTCGTATGTGGGTGTAACTATGTGGAGGAGCTATCCTACTATGAAAATTGTACAGCAGCCATTCAGTTTTTCTCACTGTTAATCGAGTACGGGAAACAAAAGGGTGTAGATGTGTCATCTTACAATTGTCGAAAAGGTAATTTTGTTCACAGTCCAGAAGTGTGGAAAATCGTACACGGTCATTTGAAGGAATTAGGAATTAAATTTGATCCATCTCATAGCCGTTACTTTGGAGGAGATTATCTGCAAGAGACAGTGGACTGGGGTCAGCGTTTTAAGCATGTACATTTGAAAGGCTCACTGCTTGTCAATGGAATAAGAATTGATGATCCGCCTGCAGGATTGGATCAAACAGATTGGAAAACATTTGTTTCTTTACTGAGAGTTAAAGGATATTTAGGAGGATTAAGCATAGAGCCTCACTCATCTGTTTGGACCGAAGAATTAGGTGAAAAAGGAATTGATTACACAATTAAATATATGAATGACCTATTAGTGTGACAAAAGGGGATGTTAGAAATGAAAAATGAAAAGTTAAGATACGGATTGATTGGAGCAGGAAGTAACGCTATAAAAAAGCATTTAAGTAACTACTTATTGATTCCAAATGTTGAGCTTATAGCTGTATGTGATGTGAATATCGAGCAGGCGAAAGCTGTAGCAGAGCAATATGGAGCAGACAGCTTCTATCAAAATTATGAAGAAATGATTAAGCTGGAAAAACTTGATTTTGTTAGCGTTTGCACACCTAATTCTCTGCACGCTGATATTGCTGTTTACGCATTAGAACATGGTGTACACGTACACTGCGAAAAGCCGTTAGCTATTAATGGTGCAGAGGCACAGCGAATTGTTCATGCGAAAAATCGAGCCAAAAAAAAAGTGATGGTGGGCCTTAATAACCGCTTTACGAACGAAGCGGTCTATTTAAAAAAATTTATTGATGCAGGTCACTTGGGAGAGATTTATAAAGCTAGAGCAGGATGGATTAGAAGAAGCGGGATACCAGGCAGAGGTACTTGGTTTACAAATAAACAAGTAGCAGGTGGGGGGGTTATGATTGATTTAGGGGTCCATTATTTAGATTTGGCACTATTTTTGATGGGAATGCCTAATCCATCATACGTTTCAGGAGCCATTCATCATCACTTTAATCAAACCACAACGCGTAACCGAAATGGTTACCAGGGAAATCCAAAAGGTATCTTTAACGTAGAAGACAGCGCAAGTGGCTTTATTGGTCTTGAAAGAGGCGCCACTATTCATTTTGATTTTAGTTGGGCGTCTAATATTGAAGAAGATCAAACGTTTATTGAATTAGCCGGTTCAAAAGGAGGAGCTACGATTATCAACGGAGAGTTGAAAATTTACTCAGAAGTTTTAGACACTTGCGTAGATATTTTGCCTAAGCTTCCTACTTCACATAAATTGATGAATGAATTTGAGCATTTTATTAGTGCCATTAAGAAACAAGGTGATTTAATGGCTCCAGCTGAACACGGTGCTTATATGATGAATATAGTTGATCATTTTTATGAATCAGCCGCTAAGCAGCAGCCAATCTTTTTTAAAGAAAACAAAAGTCAGTTTAAAGTCGCATCATCGACGTATGGATAAAGGCGATGACGTGCTATAAAAAGCGTTACCACTACTATACAGTGAAAAATTAAACATGAAGAGGAGTTATTTTATGAAACTAGGTTTTAACAGTGCAATTTTGGATGGCTGTACATTTGAAGAAGTAATTGATTTTGCAGCGGATAATGGTTTTTCTTGCGTTGAACTTTGTGCTTGGCCAAGAGGAAAAGCGCTTCGTAAATACGCAGGAGTAACGCATATCGACGTCGATCTTTTAGATGTAGACTATATTAAAAATTATACCGAGGCAAAAGGAGTTCGTATTTCAGCTATTGCTTATTATCCTAATCCTTTAAGTGATGATGAAGAAAGGAACTCTCATGCAATTGTTCATATCAAAAAGTGTGTTGAAGCGGCTCATAAGCTTGATATTAACTTGGTAAATACGTTTATTGGAAGAAATCAGTATCAGACAATAGAAGAAAACTTACTTGTTGTAAAAGAAGTATGGAAGCCTATTGTTGAATTTGCGGAAGAGCTAGGGGTGAAAATTGCAATTGAAAACTGTCCAATGCTGTTTACTGGAGATGAATGGCCAGGTGGACAAAATTTAATGACAACACCAGCTGTTTTTAGAAAAGTATTCGAGCTCATTCCGAATCAAAACTTTGGCTTGAATTTTGATCCGTCTCACTTTGTATGGCAGCAAATGGACTATATAAAGCCAATCTATGAATTTAGAAATCGAATTCACCATGTCCATTTTAAAGATATTAAGATATATAAAAATCGTTTGGATGAGGTGGGCGTAATGGCAACCCCTCTTGAATATATTTCTCCGAAGCTTCCAGGGCTTGGTGATGTTGATTGGGGGAAATATATCTCGGCGTTGACTGATATTGGTTACTTCGGCTATGCAGTTATTGAAGTTGAAGATAAAGCGTTTGAAAGCTCTTTAAAAGCAAGAAAAGACTCTATTAATTTAAGTAAAAATTATTTAAAACAGTACTTTCCTTACTAAGAGTTGACCATGTTTTTCACCAAGAGTATTCAGCCAATCTCTAAAATCAAGATAGGAAAAGACTGAGTGAATGGAGTAATAATATAACAATAAGAATATTATTTGGAGAAATCGATTGTTGCCACGGCAAAGTAGTCAAGGTTATCTATAAGGGATGCTTTTCAATTCTTTGCTACTTTTCTAAAGCGTTTACAAAGTTTGATAGAAGCAAATGTGAAATAACCTAGCATATGGTGTAGATGGGGAGGAACGGTTAATGTTTGAACAATACATGATTTGTGAAGACGGTTTTAAAAATGTGAAAGAAAACAATGAGGTAATTGGTTTTGAGATTCAGCTACGCATTCCTTATTATAGAGGAATTGCCCTTTCTCTTATTAACAGCATTGATTTAAAAATTGATGAAGTAGAGATTCCGCATAAGGATTTGGTGTTTAAAATAGAAACTGGAGAATTTCCTTATGAAGAGCTACCAACCGTTATTAACAATCGCTGGGAATTTGGAGAAAAAGCAAGATTATTCGTTGCTAAACAAGGTGGATTAACAGAAGGTGCACATGAAATAACTGTAAATATAAGCTTGCGAATTTCATATTTGCCTTGGCCGAATATAGGAGAAGATACAAAGGAACTTGTACTTGCTAACTAAAATGATAATAGAAATTTGGAGGGATAAATATGGGGGAACAAGGGCTTATTAAAAGAGGTGTTTCTTTATATAGCTATCAAGAAGAGTTTTATAAAGGAGAACTAACGCTTGAGCAATGCATTGCAGAGGTATCTAAGACGGGTGCAACGGGAATTGAGCTTTTACCTGAACAAATGATAAAAAGATTTCCAAAGGTAACGGATGAATTTGTAGATACTTGGTTTGGGTGGATGGACCATTATAAAGTAGAACCCGTAGCATATGATGCATTTTTAGATAATAAATTGTTTGCAAATCGTTCACTCACCTTAGAAGAAAATGTAGAGATGATGATAAGAGATTTAAAACTAGCTAACAAATTAGGGTTTTCGATACTAAGAACGCTCGTTTCCACTCCTCTTGAGGTTGTTCAAAAAAGTCTTCCGTACGCAGAAGAGTACGGAGTGAAAATAGCGCTCGAAGTTCATGCACCATTTACGTTTGGTACCCCGTGGTTTGAGGAAAGGATGAACTACATCACTGACAGTGGAACAAAGTGGTTTGGAATTATGCCTGATTTAGGAATCTTTGTAAAAGAAATTCCGCCGGTTATGGAGCAACGGTATATAAGAGATGGTGGAACACCTGAGATTATTAAATTTGTGAGTGAAAGATACGCACAAGGGATGGATAAAGATGAAACGTTAGCAAACGTACAAGCAATGAAAAATGCAAATGAAGTTGATCGTAACTACGCTGAGTTTGCTCGACACCTGGTCTATACAGATCCAAACATTTTGAGGGATTATATTCCTTATATCATGCATGTTCACGGAAAATATTACGATATTACATCTGATTTGAAAGAACCAAGTATACCATATAAGGATATTGTTCAAGTTTTACAAGATGCTGGGTATAATGGATATATTAACAGCGAATATGAAGGGAATCGACATATTCAAGACTATGCCCAAGTAGATAGTATAAAGCAAGTTAAGAATCATCAAAAGCTCTTAAAAAGCTTAATAGATTCATAATAATAAATGCAGAGAAACTGCTCAGAAAGCAGTTTCTCTCTTACATGTAAACGATAAAAGGATGTAAAAGATGTTTGCTGGAGGTTATCTTATGATTAGCACTAAACCGTTGCAAAAGCCAATTGATTTAAAACTAATTGATATTTTTACTATGCAAGAAAGAAGCGTTTTGAATCATGCACATAAAGAAATTGAGTTAATCTATGTTGTGAAGGGAACGTTAGATGTCAAAGTTAGAGAGAAACTGTATCAATTAAACGAGCAGGATTTCCTCATTGTGAATTCTAATGAACCACATTCTTTAATGTCCAATGCAGATAATTTGTTTAGCATCATGCATTTTAATTACCTCCAATTATCTTCTTTATTGTCTCAGGAAAATATACAATTTACCTGCAATTCAATTGAAAATCCTCAGAAAGAAAACCAAAAGCTGTGCTTAATCATTGAAGAGTTACTATCTGTTTACCTAAAGCAACCTCATTCGTCAGTAGTGGAGGTGTTAGAAAAAACACTTAAATTGGTTTCAAGGTTAGAATCGTTTTACTTAGAGAAGCAAGAGAGTTTACTAGTTGATGTTGATTCCGTAGACAAAGGAAATAGTCAAAGGCTGAGTGAAATATTAGAATATGTTCGAGCACATTTTCGAGAGCCGCTATCTTTAGAAGAAGTAGCAAGCGTTCAGTATATTACTGTTCCCTATTTATCTAAGTTTTTTAAAAAACAAACAGGCAAGACATTCTCTCAATACGTAAATAAAGTTCGATTAGCCTATGCAGTTAACGAATTAACGTTAACTGATAAGTCAATTACGCGAATTGCTTTAGATAATGGCTTTCCTAACCTAGCAGCTTTTAATCGTGTTTTTACAGAGCATTATCATGAAAAGCCTATCGATTATCGAAAAAAGAAGCTCTTAGATAAGAAAAGCGAAGAAACAAAGATTATAGTGGAGGAAGCACAGGACACACAGAAGACGGTGAGAGAACTAAAGCACTATTTACGTACTAACGCAGCGTCTCAAGTTCATTTTGATCTCCTTGAAAATTCAGTGCAAGAAGTATATACGGTTAAAGCAGAAAAAGCTCAGGCTTTTACTAAGTATTGGAATAAAATGATTAACTTAGGATACGCAACCGATTTGTTAAGCTCAGATATGCAGGAACAAGTAGCGCTTTTACAAAAAGAGTTGAGCTTTACATATGGAAGGTTTTGGGGGGTGTTCAGCGATGAGATGCATATTGAAGACTATTCAACTGAACAGGTCAGCTATAATTTTTCTAATGTGAACAAGGTGTTAGACTTTTTAGTGAATCATCGCTTGAAACCTTTTATAGAATTAGGACCGAAGCCAAAAATCCTCTCTAAAAAATTTAATGACTCGCTTTTTTTGCAAAGAAGCAGTGAAAAAAATCCAGAAGATTGGAGAGGTTTAATTAGAGCGTTTCTTTTCAACTGCATCGAGCGATATAGCGTTGAAGAGGTTGAAAGTTGGTATTTTGAAATTTGGAGTCATGAAATTGATCCCATACAGGAACAAGAAAAAGAACGTTCAGAGACAACAAAGCGACACGATCCCAAACAGTTTGAAGAATATTTTCAGCTATTTAGCTATTTGAAAACAGCGATTAACGATATTATTCCAAGAGCTAAAGTAGGTGGGTGTGGCTTAACGATGGATGTTGAAAAAGAAAAGCTTAATTTGTTTCTTAGAGAATGGCACAAAAAAGACGTGCACCCAGATTTTTTATCCATTTCTCTTTATCCAATTGAAGTTGACCGGAAAACTACCAAAGTAAATAAACAAAACGTACTATCTGTGAATCCTAATTATATGGAACATAAAATTCAACAAGTAAAACATGCTTTAGGAAACTCAGGTTTTCAAAACCTTGAATTAAATGCTACTGAATGGAATATTTCTATTTCAAATCGAGAACTATTAAACGATAGTTGTTTTAAAGCCACATACATTACCAAAAATATAATAGATAATTTAAATGGGTATATTAATATAATGGGCTACTGGATGTGTTCGGATATTTTTAGTGATTTTAAGGATGCGAGAAGCTTAATTTATGGTGGGGCTGGATTATTAACAAAAAGCGGAATTCGAAAGCCAAGCTATCATGCCTTTACATTATTAAAACAATTAGGAGAGATTTTAGTTGCTAAAGGCGAAAATTATATTGTAACGAAAAAATCAGGAGATCGCTATCAGGTTTTGTGCTTTAATTACAAGCATTTTGACTACGCATATTACCTATCTCCAGAAGGAACAACAACAATTAATGAGCAATATAGCATTTTTGAGAATAATGAGGACTTGAATATTTCAATAGAAATACAAGGAGTGAGTAACGGAACGTATCGAATTAAAGAGCGCAAAGTTAACCGTCATTACGGAAGTGTATTAGATGAGTGGCTGAACTTTGGCTCAGTTGATGATATAAAACCTGACGAAGTAGAATACCTAAAGCAAAGGTGTGCTCCTTATATGTCGGTTGGACATGATACGATTGGAAATCATGCGATCAAGCTGAATGGAAAGCTAAAGCCGCACGAAGTAAGACTTTATGAAGTAACGTTATTAATTAGAGGTTAGAATCTATCTATAAGATTCTAACCTTTTTTAGCTAAGAAATTTTTAGTCAACTTTAATACTAGTTTAAAAATTAAGTAGTCTTTTTTAACCTTCCTGTTATTAGTAGGAAAAGCATTAAAAATAAGGCTCAAAATCGAAAGTTTACATATTAAAAAGTCAAAAGAAAAAAGAGTGATTCAGCGATAAAATTAAAGATGTAAACGGATTCAATTTAAATTATTAATGAAATGGAGTGTATATCTAATGAAGAAATTAAAAATTGGTATCATTGGCTGCGGAGGAATTGCAAACCAAAAACATTTTCCAGCTTTAACTCATTTAAAAGATAGATGTGAAATGGTTGCTTTTTGTGATGTAGTTGTGGAACGAGCTCAGAAAGCAGCTCGTGAGTTTGGAACTGGGGATGCAAAAGTGTATGAGGATTATCGGGAGTTATTGAAAGATGAAACTATTGATATTGTACATGTTTTAACACCAAACGTGATGCACAGTCCAATTACCGTAGCGGCATTTGAAGCTGGAAAGCACGTGATGTGTGAGAAGCCGATGGCTCACACTACTGAAGCGGCTCAAAAAATGATGGATGCATGGAAAAAATCAGGGAAGAAGTTTACAATCGCGTATCAAAATCGTTTCCGTGAAGAAATTCAAGCATTGCATAAGTCATGTGAAAATGAAGAGCTAGGAGATGTTTACTTTGCAAAAGCTCACGCGGTGAGAAGACGTGCAGTACCAACTTGGGGTGTTTTCCCGGATAAATCCCAGCAAGGTGGTGGACCTTTAATTGATATTGGAACACATGCTCTAGACATTACGCTGTGGATGATGAATAACTACAAACCTGTGTCAGTAACTGGATCAGTGTTTCATAAGTTAGGTCAGTTACCTGAAGCAACGGAAGGAAACTTATTTGGTGAATGGGATCCTGAAACGTTTGAAGTAGAAGATTCTGCATTTGGCTATATAAAAATGGAAAACGGAGCAACTATTTTCTTAGAGTCTTCGTGGGCATTGAACGTATTAGATGCGAGAGAAGCAGCAACAACCCTTTGTGGAACCAAAGGAGGAGCTGAGGTCATTTCAGGTATGGGCTTTAAAGAGAAAGAGCTTGTATATAACTCTTCCCACCATGGACGCTTAGTGGAAGAGCGAAAGTCACCAATTGGAAACATTGCCTACTTTGAAGGCGGAAGCAAATCTCCAGAAGTATTAGAAGCAAAGCAGTGGCTAGAAGCAGTAGAAGAAGATAAAGAGCCGCTTGTGAAACCAGAAGAAGCTTTTGTTGTGACTAAAATTTTAGACGCTATTTATAAATCGGCAGAAACTGGTAAGGAAGTTGTGTTTGAACAGAACGAAAATGTTGCGGTATACAAATAAGAAGCGGGAGGGGATATCATGACTTTTGTAATGAGATTAGAATTTGTGGATACAGTATGCGACGACAGTCTTATTCATACCTATGTGAATAATCAAAAGTTAGGCTACGAATTCCAAGTAAGACTTAGCTATTACCGAGGCCACTATTTATCATGTATTGAAGAATTGAAAGTAATGGTTGATGGTGAAGAAGTTGACCCAACGGATATGACGTTTTGTCTGAATAATAAAGAATTTACCATGGCACAAATTCCTTATTTAATTTCAGAGTTTTGGAAGGTTAATGAAGCAGCAACAATAAAGGTATATGCGCCTGGCGGATTGGAAGATGGAGAGCATACAATCGACGTAACGCTTTTACTACGAAATGCCTATATGTATGTTCCGGGTAACACCCCAAAACATAATTATGCTGTACTGAATTCTTCTGGTAGTAAAACGCTACCTGTAAGGGTAAAGAAGGGAGTGAAAATCGATGAATCAAATTAAGCTAGGCGTTTCATTATTTAGCTTTTCGACCGATTTTGTCAAAGGTAAGCTCTCACTTGAAGATTGTATTTCTTCTGCTGGAGAAATCGGTGCTGAAGGCTTTGAGCTAGTTGGAGCAACGATGCTTCCTTCATATCCTTATGCGACAGATAAAGTAATTAATGAGTTTAAGGCAATGACAGATCACTATGGAATTGATTTTGTGTCCTATGGAGCAAGCGCCGATCGAGGTGTCATGACGGGAAGGGACCTCACTGACGATGAGTTAGTGCAATCAGCGATTTTAGATATAAAGACGGCTAACAAATTAGGGTGTAAGATGATGAGAGCACAGCCGCATCTATCGCCAGCTGCTATCGAAAAACTAGCGCCATATGCAGAAAATTACGGAGTAAAAGTGGGAGTGGAAATTCACAACCCGGAGATTCCATCCTCTCAAAAAACAAAGGCATATGTAGAGATGTTTGATAGAGTAGGATCTGAATATATTGGTCTTGTACCGGATTTTGGATGTTTCGCTACAAAACCTAATAAAGTATACTGGGACGAAGCGCTAGAAAAAGGAGCTCCTCTCAAGCTGTTGGAACTAGCAGCGAGCTTACGTTATGATGGTGTTCCAAAAGACCAAGCCATGAAGCGTTTAATTGAAGCAGGAGCTAATAATGCAGTTATGGGTGCTTTTCAAGGAATGTACGGCTTTGTCACATTTTCTCGCAAGCCGGATTTGGAAGGATTAAAAAATATTATGCCATATGTTATTTATTTTCACGGTAAATTTCACTATATGTTCGACCATCTTGAAGAAGCTAGCATTCCCTATGAAGATATCTTAAAAGTGATCCAAGATGCCAACTTTAACGGATATATTATGTCTGAATATGAAGCATCTGACCAAGCTGTTGAAATGACTAGAAAGCATTTACAAATGGAAAAAATGTTATTAGGAAGACAATATCAAGTATAAAGTAGAGGCTGGGGCATAAGGGGTTCAGTCAGTGATCTATCCGAACTATTGGGAGTTAACTACTTTCGATAGCTCGGATATTTTTTGTTAGTTCGGAATTCAGGTTTAAAAAGTAGTGTCATGGTGTGTAAGATAATTCGCTCTGCTTTCTCCCTGTGAAAGCTAGTGCCTGCAGCACTGGAACCTCTTTCTGTATTAAGGGCTACTGCAAAAGAAATAGATGAATTATTAATCTTCTTTTCTAGCATGAAAAAAGAAGGAGATTAAATATTAGCTGTTGTAGGTGTAAGAAATACATATCGACAGGGTGATAAGCTATATAAAATAAAAACAAGAAAGCGTTTTCTTTTTAGAGATAAGAGAGTGGATTGGAAGGAGAAGACAGAAAAATCTAATAATTAATTTAGCTGCTTAAATTATGTATAAGGGGTGAAGGGAATGGAGAGAAATTTAAATACGAGTCATGCGGTAACAGAAACGGTTGTTTCACATTCTACGGTAGAATCGTCTGAAAAGTTACCGTTATCAACGAAGATAAGTTATGGTTTAGGTGACTTTGGTAGTCAATTGTTCTGGACATTTAGCGGATCGTACTTAACAATTTTCTATACGGATATAGTAGGTCTTACACCAGCAATTGTAGCAATGATTATGCTAATCTCTCGTATTTGGGATGGAATTAATGATCCTATGATGGGCATGATTGCTGATCGCACAAAATCAAGGCACGGCAGATTTAGGCCATATATCTTGTACGGGACGCCGCTTTTAGCTTTATTTAGCGTACTGACCTTTACAGCACCAGGATTTGGAGGGAGTCTAGAAGCTAAAATTGCTTGGGCTATCTTTACGTACATTGGGCTTGGGATGTTATTTACGTTAGTAAATTTACCTTATGGCTCCCTTGGAGCGGTTATAACAAAAGATCCTGGAGAACGAACTGCGCTTAGCTCGTTTCGGATGCTTTCCACAAACTTAGGTACTATTTTACTTAGCATTATCACAATGCCGCTTATTGTTTTCTTTAGTGGAGGAGCGGGAGAACAGATAACGGCTCGAGGCTATACGATTACTGCTTTTATATTAGCTCTTATAGCTGTACCAATGCTGTATCTCGTGTTCTTTAAATGTAAAGAAGTGGTTCAGCCAACGTACACAGGAAAAATATCCTTTGAAAAATCATTAAAAGCTATATTTACTAGCAAATCATTAATCTGTATCTTCTTTATCTTACTACTATCTCTGACCGCATTTTTTGGTAGAATAGGCATTCAAATCTATTATTATTTATATGTTATTGAAAGAATGGATTTAGTTGCTTTATTCATGCCACTGCCAGCGATAGGAGCAGTATTCGGAATTATGCTTTTTGCGAGGTTTGCTAAACGATTTGGTAAGAAAAGAATGCTTTATATTGCTTATACAGGATCTGCGTTGTCGTTAGTATTTTTATATTTCGTTGATTACAGTAATTTACCACTACTGTTTGCTGGTACCTTTGTATTCGGATTAATGCAGTTTTCAACACCAATCGTTGTTGCAATGGTTCCAGATGCCATCGATGAAATTGAGCATAAGAACGGCATACGCATTGATGGAACCGCTTACGCTGCAACGAGCTTATCCACAAAGTTTGCAAGTGCATTAGGTGGAGCTGGAACAGTAGCTTTATTAGGTTACTTTGGATATAAAGCAAATGCTGAACAAACGGCAGAAGCCATCAATGGTATTAATGTTGTGGTAAACATTGCTCCAGCGGTTTTATTCTTAATAGCCATTGTCCCTGTTATGTTGTACGGTTTAACAGAAGATAAGCTAAAAACAATTCAGGATGATTTAAACCAACGTGCAAGCTCGTAAAGACAGCTCTTTCTAATAGTTACAGTTTAAATATGAAGCACGCATCTTCGATTATGGAGAAGCGTGCTTTATCGTGGTCAGAAGGATAACAAAAAGGTGTTAATTTTTAACCTGTGTGTATGTCTCTTAAAAGAAAAGATAAAAAATGACCGCATGTATAAAAAAAATGCGGCAGTTTTTAACCAGTAAAACAATTAAAATAAAAGTAAATAAACATATCATATTGAAAATATAAGGAGTCGATCAAATGCAGGAACAAACGATAACACCGCCTGTTAACAGAAAGCTGTTGATGATGGTTCTACTGGCAGGTGTTTTTTTAGCTTTATTAAATCAAACGATTTTAATTACAGCACTTCCAAAAATTATCAGTGATTTTGGAATTCAAGCAAGTCAAGCGCAGTGGCTTATTACATCATTTATGCTTGTTAACGGTATTATTGTACCAGTATCAGCATTTTTTATTAGTAAATTTTCTACGCGCCAGCTCTTTTTTACCTCAGTCATCATTTTCTTAGCTGGAACAACGCTTGGAGGCATCGCTCCTACATTTTCCGTATTGCTTGCTGCGCGCTTTATTCAAGCTGTTGGAGCTGGAATTATCATGCCGCTTGTATCCAATATTATTCTATTAATTACTCCTCGGGAAAAAAGAGGATCAGCTATGGGGCTAATGGTGCTTGTAATCTGCTTTTCACCAGCAATAGCTCCTACGTTAGCGGGGGCAGTAGTTGATATATTTTCTTGGCGATATTTGTTCTACGGCACGCTACCTTTAACATTAGTCGTTTTAATCATATCATTATTTTCGCTGAAAAATGTAACTGAAACCAATCAATCTGAAAAACTAAGTATACCTTCTGTTCTCCTATCAACAATAACTTTTGGATCCATTCTCTATTCTTTAAGCTTAGCTGGAGAATTAGGGTGGATGAATCAACAGACAATAATGTTTGGAGCGGTTGGTATTGTTGCACTAATTGCACTTATTGTCCAACAATTGAAGCTAGCTAATCCAATGCTTGAACTGAGAGTATTTAAATATAAAATTTTTACATTTTGCTGTGTGATGATGACCGTTGCATTTGGAACAATGCTAGGGGTGGAAACGCTGTTGCCAATTTATACGCAGGAAGTGGAAGGAGTCTCTGCTCTTGAATCAGGACTCATTTTATTACCTGGTGCCGCCTTGATGGGAATTATGTCACCGTTTATAGGCCGTTTTACAGATAAAGTAGGAGCTAGATCACTTGTTATTGCAGGTTTTTTAACCATTACTCTCTCAACAATTCCTTTATCATTTAGCGGTTTACAGTCTTCGATTACATTATTAGTTGTTTTGTATACAATTAGAATGGTAGGGATTGGTCTTGTCATGACACCTTTACAAACAGCTGCGATGAATGCTATTCCTCAACGTTTAATTGCTCACGGGGTAGCAGTATACAGCACGTTAACTTCAATAGCTGGATCAGTTGGAATATCGGTAATTGTTAGCTTATATATGAATATGACGAATGGATTAGCCTCTGAAAAAATAGCATTAGGCACAACGTTTCTCATCATTACAATCATTAGTGGCTTCACAATACTATTAGCTCTTAAATTAACCAAACAACAACGTGTAGTACGCTCATCTGAAATGGCAAGTGAAAAATAAGCAGCATTGAAAAAGAGATTTACTTATGAGTAAATCTCTTTTTCGTATTATAAAACTAAAAGGAGCTACGAACATGAAATATCCTTACGAACAAGTAAGCGTGAATGAAGATTTACCTGTGTTCACCATAATGACAAGCGTAAAAGTTATATCAAAGCATTGGCATAATCGAATTGAGTTCTTATTTTTACTAAAAGGACAGGTGGATGTGTTTGTTGGTAGTAAGAAATATACATTATCACAAAATGACTTACTCCTCATTAATAGCAACGAAGTGCATGGTGTTGAAAGTAATCATGATAATGTCATTCTTATGGTTCAAATCCCTATTTTGTTTATAAAAAAGTGTTATAAGTCGATTGAGCAAGTACAGTTTGAATGTTACTCAGCCGGAAAACAGAATCAGCAACAGTATAATGAGATTCGATCTTTACTCGCACAGCTTTATATGACTTTGGACAAAAAGAAGAATCATCATGATTTAAAAGTCCATTCTCTTTTACTAGATTTGCTTTATCAATTAGTTAGTCGCTTTAAAGTAGAGAAAGGAATACGAGCAGCCAAGAAAGATATTGAGCGAATGAGTCGATTAACAGAATATATTCATAAACATTATATGCACCCAATTACATTAGATGAGCTAGCTGCAATTGAACAGCTAACACCGCCTTATGTATCAAGATATTTTCAGAAGCAAATGGGGCAAACTTTCTTAAGATATGTAAACGGCGTTCGGTTGGAGCATGCTGTTCATTATTTAGTAGAAACGGACATGTCCATTATCCAAATTACTTTAGAGTGTGGCTTTGCGAATCTAAATTCATTTCATAAATTATTTAAAGATACATTTCATACTACGCCGCATCAGTATCGAAAAATGCACGCACACCACTTAAGTAATGAAAGGAGAAAAAAGAATAAAAAACAATATGATTTTATTGAGAAAAACGATAGTCAATATTTACATAAATATTTAGAAAAAGATAAAAAACAGTATGATTTTTCTTAAAAAAATAAACGTTTTCAAAAATGTTATTTTCTATAATTAAGGTAGATAAAGCGCTGTAATGCAGCGTTCAAAAAATTCTTTATTATAGGAGGTAGTATAAATGTATAAAAATCTACATTATTTTTCCCATCTTGCACACGTTGAATTAATGAGTCCGAAATTAGAAGAGTCAGCTAACTTTTTCAAGAATGTTATTGGTTTAGAAGAATCAGGGCGCAGAGGAAAATCCATTTACTTCCGTGCTTGGGGAGAGCATTACCATCATAGTTTGAAAATTACAGAAGGTCCAGAACCGGGACTTGGCCATATTGGTTGGCGTGCTGATAGCCCAGTCGCTTTAGAAGAAGCAGCTGTGTATTTAGAAAAGATGGGTCAAGGAATCGGTTGGGTTGAAGGAGACTTAGGGCATGGAAAAGCCTATCAGTTTCAATCTCCAGATGGTCATTTAGAAGAAATATTCTGGGACGTCGAAATTTATGAAGCGCCGACGTTACTTCAAAGTAAGTGGAAAAATCGTCCGCAAAAAAATCCTGGACGTGGTATTTCACCTCGCCGTCTTGACCATATTACGCTACACAGTAACAATGTAGCCAAAGACCGCGAATTCTATCAAAATATTGGATTCCGTTACAACGAAGGAATCTTTTTAAATGCAGAAGAGCCTGGAAGCCCAGAAATTGGTGCTTGGCTTTCAGTAACCAATCTTTCTCACGATATTGCATTCTTAAAGTCTCACACTGGCAAACCAGGTGGTTTTAATCATGTATGCTATGCGGTGGAAAGTCGTGAAGAAGTGTTATTAGCTGCAGATCACATTTTAGAGAGCGGATACGAACTAGCGATGGGAGGTCCGACGCGCCATGCTCTTGCTGAAGGATTTTTCTTTTATGTAGATGAGCCGGGTGGCAATCGATTTGAATTATATGCCGGTGCCCACCTTGTCTTTGCGCCGGACTTTGGTCCATATCGTTGGAGTCTAGAAGAAAACCCAAACGACGCTTGGGGTCGTGAAATGCCTTGGGATAAATCCGGAAAAATCATTAAATAACAACGATGAGATGAAGGAGTGTTTGTGAATGTGGCGTTATTTTCCTGATAATTATATGTGGTCATATCAAATTGTAAGAATGATTAGCCAATCATATTTTGGGGGAGGAGAGGTTAATGAAATTTTAGATGCTGCGAGCAAAATGGAACTTGGCGATTTTGAAAGCTTTCATCGAGAGTGGATGAACACAGGTCATAAAGCGTTATCTAAAGCCAATAATGCAATGGATAAGGGTAATAAAGAAACCGCTCGTGAAGCTTATTTACGTTCAGCAAATTATTTCAGAACCGCTGAATTCTTTCTTCAGCCTGATGATGAGCGCAAAATTCCAACGTATTTAAAGTCAGTTGAGTCGTTCAAAAAAGGGAGCGAATTGCTAGACCATCCACCAAAAGCAGTGAATATTCCATTTGAGCACGCATCTTTGCCTGGTTATTTCTTTGAAGCACCAGGTCAAAAGAATGGTCCAATGATGGTGATGTTTGGAGGTCTTGATTCTACGGCTGAAGAGCTATATTATGGGCCGGCACAGTTTTTAAATGAACGAGGCATTTCTTTATTAGCTTTAGATGGTCCTGGACAAGGTGGAGCTCTTCGTCTTCACCATATCCATTCTCGTCATGATTATGACGTAGCTGGGACGGCTGCTTATGAATGGGCAGTAGATAATCTAGATGTTGATCGGGATCGAATTGGTGTTATGGCTGTGTCAATGGGAGGTTATATGGCTGCACGCTGTGCCGCTTTTGAACCACGATTTAAAGCATGCGCTATTTGGGGAGCTGTGTACGATTATAACGATGTATGGGCGAAGCGTCCTGACAATCATCCGCTAGCAAAAATTTTACAGCATATTTTTGGAGTGGAGGATATGTCAGCAGCGCGAGCAAAGCTTCAGCACTATAACTTAAGAGGAGTAGCTGACAAAATTAAAGCTCCAACTTATATTATTCATGGTGAAGATGACCATCAAAATAAAGTGGATAATGCGTATAACGTATACAATGATTTAACGTGTTCCAGACGCCTGAAAATTGTTCCAAAAAGCAGCCCAGGCTCATCACACTGCCAGGTTGATAATATTACAGAAACCTATGAAATGTATGATTGGATCAAGGAACAATTAGAGAAGTAAGTGAGGCAGGAGGCTATATAAATGAAACTTGTAACCTTTTATAACCAGGTAGGGAATCAACGTGCTGGTTGTTTGAAAGATGATCAAATAATTGATTTAGAGAAAGCTTCCAACGGAGACATTCCAAGTTCAATGCTAGAAATTATCCAAAACCAGCAAAGCTATTTGCCTTTCATTCAAGAACTGTTAAAGTCAGAGGAAGTTTCTTCTCAGTCTATTGACGAGGTAAAGCTGGCACCACCTCTTTCTAACCCACCGAGCTTTCGTGATTTTGTTGCGTTTGAGAAGCATGTCAAAAATGCGACAAAGCGAAATGGTGATAAAGTGGCACCTGAATGGTACGAAATGCCAATCTTTTATTTTTCCAACCCTCACTCTTTGAAGGGACCAAATGAAGAAGTGAAGAGACCGGCTAAGTGTATGCGTCTTGACTACGAACTAGAGTTGGCGTGCATTATTGGTAAAGAAGGCATAGATATTAAAGCAGATGAAGCGGAAGAATATATTTTTGGTTATACCATTTTAAACGATTGGTCTGCGAGAGATCTTCAAATGAAAGAAATGAAAGTGCTCCTTGGACCAGCTAAAGGAAAAGATTTTGCAACATCCATTGGCCCTTATATTGCTACAAAAGAAGAGTTTGAACCATATAAAGTAAACGGACGTTTTGATTTGGAAATGACGGCTAGTGTTAACGGGGCAGTCCTTTCCAAGGGCAATTTTAAAGAAGTATTTTATACGTTTGGTGAAATGATAGAAAGAGCATCAGAAGGAGTGAAGCTATACCCAGGAGATATTATTGGGTCTGGAACCGTTGGTTATGGATGTATTATGGAGCTTGGGATAGAAGTACACCGTTGGCTGGAGCCGGGGGATGAAGTGGAGTTATCAATTACAGAGCTTGGTTCATTAAAAAATATAATCGTTTAAGGAAGAAAGGATTGAATTATATAAATGAAAATCGTTGACCTTAGCGTTTCGATAGAAGAAGATTTGAAAGATCCGCTGCCATTTTCGATTCGATATGAAACGCATGAAGAAGGGGCAGATTTCGGAGCAAAATTAGTTGGAGTTTCTCCAGATGACTTTCCAGAGAGAAAAGGACTAGCAGGCGAATTTATGACTTTAACAAGTCATGCCGGAACCCATGTAGATGCTCCGTGGCATTACTGGCCCACAGTTGAAGGAAAGCCTTCTCGAACAATCGATGAGCTTCCTTTAGAGTGGTTTTTTAGCGATGGTGTTGTACTAGATTTTACCGATAAACCACCTGGATATGCGGTGACGGTCCAGGATCTAAAAGCTGAACTTAAGCGCATTAACTATATACTAAAGCCGTATGATATTGTCATGATTCGTTGTGATGCTGATAAACAGCGGTATAACGTTAAGTACAGTGAAATTCATGTAGGCGTGACGGCAGAAGCAACGCTATGGCTGACTGGACAAGGCATTAAAGTAATGGGGACAGACGGTTGGGGCTGGGATATTCCGTTAGCAGTTCAAGCAGCTGATTATAAAAAAAATCCAAGAGACGGGGTGCTATGGGCAGCTCATTATGTTGGAAGAGAAAAAGAATACTGTCAAATTGAAAAACTAGCAAATCTAGATCAATTACCACCTTATGGCTTTAAGGTTTCAGTTTTTCCCGTCAAGATAAAAGGTGCAAGCGGAGGTTGGACGAGAGCCGTAGCTATGCTTAATACGTAAACTAAACCTTTGTATAAAAGGAGAGTGATGAGTGATGAAAGATAGACAGGTACAAAATGTTTTAATTGTCGGCGGAGGCATTAGCGGTTTATCTGCTGCATTAGCACTCCAAAAAGCTGGAATTGAAGTAGAGGTTGCTGAAAAAGAGTTAGACTGGAACGTTTACGGGGTTGGTATCATTCAACCACCTAACGCGCTTAGAGCGCTAAACGAAATTGGGTTAGCAGACGCGTGTATAAAACAAGGAACTTCCTACTCGGGCTTTGATTATTACACAGGGCAAGGTGACTTTTTGTTTTACACTCCTTCTCCAACAATTGAAGGGTACCCTGGCGTCAACGGAATTTCAAGACGAAAGCTGCATGAGATTTTGTTTAAAGCAGTAGAAAAAGCAGATACGAAGATTTATATGGGCACAACCGTGAGTCAGATTCAAAACGATGAACACAAAGTAACGGTAGAGTTAGATAATGGTATAACGAAAACGTATGATTTAGTAATTGGATCAGACGGAGCAAATTCAAGCCTGAGAAACCTACTTTTTACCGATGTCGAGCAGCGCTATAGCGGTCAGGGAGTATGGCGCTATAATTTGCCACGACGAAAAGAAATTGATAAAGGTCTCTTTTATTATGGAAAAGATTCAAAAGCTGGATTGGTGCCGATGTCTGAAACAGAGATGTATCTGCTTGTAACGACTCATGAACCTGGAAATCCCAAATTTCCTAAAAGCGAGCTCCATTATTTATTAAAGAAGCGGATTTCTGTATTTGGAGGTGTCATTGCGGAAGTAGCTGAACATATTGTTAATCCAGACGAAGTGGTATATCGTCCAATTTTTACGCATTTAATGCCAAAACCTTGGTATAAAAACCGCGTCGTGCTCGTTGGAGACGCTGCACACGGTACTGCTCCTCACTTAGGTCAAGGAGCATCGATTGCAATTGAAGATGTCATTGTACTAGCAGACTTACTAAAGCGGAACCTTAGTGTTTCAGAAACGCTAGAAGAATTTATGGAAAAGCGTTTTGAGCGCTGTAAGCTTATCGTTGAAAATTCTAATCAGCTTGTAGAATGGGAACTGTTAAAAGCAGCAGATCAGCTAAAAGAAAAAGTTGACGTAGGAAAATATGTAAAAGAAACGCTTGAAAAAATGAATGCTCCGATACTAAAGGAATTGAACGTGTAAGCAAATTTTTAGTTGTAACCGCTATCGCAATGCTATTAGCCGAATCTAACTCTAGGTTCGGTATTCTTTTGAAAGTTTCTGTTAATTAGCTGTTGACAGAAGAGAAGCATTCGTTTTATAATTATCTCGAATTCAAGATAAAAATAACTTCTTTTTACGGCTTGCAAAAGTAAAATGCATATTTTTTTCGACAAATATCTCGAATTCGAGAATTATGATATAGAGATTAGAGTTTATGCATTTTATGACCGTGGAATTAAATAGTAAAACGAAGTAGGAGTGAGTTCATTGCTATCAATTGATCCATCTGCACAAACGGAAAGAGAAAACTATAAGCTTCTAACGGGAAGCATTATTCCAAGACCGATTGCTTTTGTGACAACGCAGTCGACAAACGGAATAATTAACGCAGCACCTTTTAGCTATTTCAATATTGTCTCTGCAAACCCGCCGATGATCTCGATTTCAGTCCAGCGTAAAAGCGGCGAAATGAAAGATACGGCAAGAAACATTATGGAGAAAAAAGAGTTTGTGATTCACATCGTCGATGAAGATAATGTTGAGCAGGTGAATATGACGGCAGCTAATCTTCCAGCTGAAGAAAGTGAAGTCGAAGTAGCTAAGTTGATTTTGACCGAAAGTAAAAAGGTTTCGGTACCGGGAGTAAAAGAAGCAAAGGTTCGCTTTGAATGTGTACTTGAACAGGCAATTCCCTTAGGAGAAGGTGAAGAAACAAGTACCGACTTGCTTATTGGAAAAGTTGTTCAGTATCACATTGAAGATCAGCTATATGATAAAGGGCGAATTGATCCACACGGCCTTAAAGCTGTTAGCCGCTTGGCCGGCAACGACTACGCTAAACTTGGTGAGACTTTTACAATTGCAAGACCAGAATAATAGCAGTTTCATGTAACAATACATCTTAGAAATAAAACAGAATACCGACTTAAGGGGGTGATTTTACTCATCCAGATGAAACAGCGGTATGAATACGCATATAGAGGTGAAGAGAAATGGGATTTTTAGATAAATTATTTGGAACATCAACTAAGGAGGAAGAAAAAATGGAAAATGTAAAATTAGCGGTTATCTACTATAGTTCAACAGGTACAAACTACCAAATGGCGCAGTGGGCAGCAGACGGTGCAAAAGAAGCAGGTGCAGATGTAAAAGTATTAAAAGTACCTGAAACAGCTCCACAAGCAGCAATTGATTCAAATCCAGCTTGGAAGGCACACGTAGAAGAAACAGCTGCTGTACCAGAAGTAACGCTTGCTGATTTAGAGTGGGCTGATGCAATTATCTTTAGCATTCCAACTCGTTTCGGAAACGTACCAGGACAAGTTAAGCAGTTCTTAGATACAACGGGTGGACTGTGGTTTAACGGTAAATTAGCAAACAAAGTCGTTAGTGGGATGACATCCGCACAAAACGCACACGGTGGTCAAGAACAAACTCTTTTATCTCTATACACAACAATGCATCACTGGGGCGCGCTTGTTGCATCACCAGGGTACACAGATCCAGTCATTTTCAGTTCAGGTGGGAACCCTTACGGAACAAGCGTAACGGTTGATCAAAATGGGAAAATGGTTGAAGATGTGGAAGCAACAGTGAAGCATCAAGCAAAGCGTACAGTAACAGTAGCTGGATGGGTAAAGCAAGGCAATCAATAATCAGGTAAAAGCTCAGCGTTAACTAAACGTTGAGCTTTTTTGTATCCGCAGCTAATAAGAGTTACACAACTCTTCTTCAACAGCTTTCATAATCTGAAAGGCTCCATGTGATTTGTTTGAACAGATGACTGTAGTGACACCGTACTTAGGATAAAAAGCAGAGTGAAAGCTAACACCGGGGTCATATCCCATAACATGATACTTGAAAATAGTATCTTCCCTTTTCTCCATCCACACCCCATAACCATAAAAACTATTTTCATTATTGGTTTCAGTATGAGGGGTAAGCAAACGCGTAGTATATTTCTTACTGAGTAGCTGATGATTTAAAAGAGAATTCCACAAGCGGTTCATGTCATAAACCGTTACAAACGCCCCGCCATCTGCACCTCCTTTAACAGGAAGGGAGTAAATGTTTGTTTTCCACTTGTCGTCAGGAAAGTCAATGTAGCCAAGTGCTGTATGATTTGGCAAAGCATCGAGTTCAAAATAGCCAGAGCTTGTCATATGTGCTTTATGTAGGATCTCTTTTTCTACGTATGTATGAAATGAAAGCTGAGTTGTTTGCTCTATAATTAAGCCGAGTAGGATATAACCGGCATTATTATAATGAAACTGCTCTTCAACTTTATACTTCATCGGTTCATATTGGAAAAAAGGAAGAAATTCTTCTAAGTTTCTTATTTTGTACATTGGGGTTTTTGTCCACAACTCTTCAAAATCATCCATTACTTCTTCATCAAAATAGTCAGGTATTCCAGCTGTATGCGTTAAAAGGTGATGAACAGTAATGATTTCATCAAAACGAGGAAAATTAATATCAAGGCAATCTTTTAATCTTGTTTCAAACGAAAGGACGCCTGCTTCTACAAGCTGACAAATCGCAATAGCTGTAAAGAGCTTACAGCCAGATGCAATACCGTATCGCGTAGCAAGGCTATTTTTTATTTGGTCAGCTCGATTGGCATAGCCGTAGCTACTTTCAGCTAGTATATGGTGTTCATCTTTAATAAGAATACTTCCAGAAAAGTTAACTTTCTTTTGGATATCGCTAATAACGCTTAAAATATTCGTATTCAATGTAGTTCCCTCCGCCATCGTTCACATCTTTTGACATCATGTAATTCTTTCTTTATGTAGTTACATATTGTGATTGGGATTTCCTGCTAGGTAGAGTAAGAAGAAGATTAAAGGTAAGTGAAGTATAAAAAAAACAGGTCCTGTTGATGGACCTGGCTCTTGAAAGTATTTAAAAGGAGTAAGTTTCACCATCTTCTGGAATGAGGAGCTTATCCGTTATTTCATGCTTAATGGCAAACTGCTTTAATTCAGCTCTTGATAGCGTCCAATGATTTACGGCTTCCATATGAACGGAAATAATAGTTGCTTTAGGAGCAAACTGATGAACATGCAGGATGTCTTCTTTCCCCATTACAAGTGAGCCGCCTTCAAGGAATTGATTATCTCCACCATTTACAACAATAACGTCTGGCTGGTGGGCTGAGAGATTCTCTTTTACTCCTTCATACCAAACTGTATCACCTGCAACGTACAGCGTTTTTTCATCTTCATGCTTAAAGACAATTCCACACACTTCCCCAGTTAGCTTAAGAATCTCACCGCGGCCATGTTCACCTTTTGTTTTAATTAGCTGTATGCCTGCAAATTTTGTCTGTTCAGTTAACACTTCAATGTTTGTAAAACCAGCTTTTTTTACTTCAGCTTTATCCGCTTCATTTTGTACGAATAACTTTATATCTTTGTCTAATAGTTCTTTAGCAGTCTCATCAAAATGATCTAAGTGCAGGTGAGTGAGAATCACTGCATCTACATTTAATAATTGTGTTACAGGTACTGGTAGAGGCACAAGTGGATTAGGTTGATCTTGTCGTACAGAGTTTGGAAATGGAGGGTACGTACCTTGATCCGCTAACATAGGATCAATTAAAAAGGTTTTATTCGCATAGGTAAGAACAAGAGTTGCATTTCGAATTTGTTGGATATTCATGTTTTTAGCTCCTTTTCTTTAATTTACGTATAGTTTATAGTAAAAGTAACCCAATATTACATAGTGAAAATCAAGTGTTTTCACCGTTTTACTTGATTAATGAAAGGATTTGAAATTATGTTAGACCAAACCGACTTGTCCATACTAAAAGAGCTATCCAAAAACAGTCGGATTACGATGAAAGAGCTGGGTGAAAAGGTACATTTAACTGGACAAGCAGCTGCATCGAGAGTCTTAAAGTTAGATGACGCTGGTATTATTGAGCAGTATACGATTAAAGTAAATCAGCAAAAGCTTGGCTATCATGTTCATGCAATGATCACTATTTATACAACCAGTCCTTATCATGAGCCTTATTTATCGTTTATTAACACGCAGCGTGACTACGTCGTTCACAACTATAAAATTAGCGGAGACGGCTGTTATCTATTAGAATGTAATTTTCCTTCCAATCAAGAGCTGGACCAATTTTTAGAATCTTTAAACGGTCATGCTAACTATAAGCTGTCTATAATTATTAACAAAAGCTGACTAAAAAAAATTGCGCTGAATAGTTTAATACAGAATGTAAAACTCAAATAATGCAGCAGGGAGATACGATGAGAAAAGTTTCTTGGTTAAGCATAGGAGTGTTTTTAATCTTTATCGTCACTGCGTGTATAGCTGAAGATTATGATGTGGGTCCACCTACGGCGCATCTCTACGCAGAAAATGCTTCGTCTGTAAGGTTAACAGAAGCGAATATTAGCTGGGCTTCATCAAGCGGAGATGTAAGTAAAACGGTAGATGATATTTGGGAGTTCGCCTTATCACAAAAGGACATTAACGCTTCTAGAAATGAAAAAGTATTTCTAGATTTTGAAGAAAACAAAGAAAACGGTGAAGATATTTGGACGAACCCAACTATAGCAGCTAATCTTTGGAAGGAAGAGCAAAAGGTTGAACTTAAAATGAATGAAAATCGAGAATTTGAAATGCCTAAAAGTACAGGTAGATATGTGTTGGAAGTTACCTTTACAACCTCAAGTGGTACTGCTCAATACGTAGGAAGTATACTTGTTAAATAATATGTTGAATGCAAAAACCTCACTTCCAAGTGAGGTTTTTTATTAATGTAGACTGTTTTTCTGCAGATGCCAGTTTAATAAAATAATAGAAATTTAAAACCTTTTTTTTGTAGCGTCGTCTAATAATGTGAAAGGAGAGAAAGAAGTGAAAGAATGGACTGCAGAATGGATTAAAGTAAATGATTATGACTTTGTCATAGATGAAATTATGGATTGTTATGGAGATGATATATTAAAGCTGGCGTATTCTTATGTACATAGTAAAGAGATTGCGGAGGATTTAGCTCAAGATATTTTTATTAAGTGTTATAAAAATCTTCACACATACAATGGTAAATCAAAGTTTAAAACATGGCTTTGGCGCATTGCTATCAATCATTGTAAAGATTTTTTGAAAAGTTGGTATAACAACAAAGTCATTATGACTGAAAATCAATATCCTACTTCTTACATAAATAGATCAGGGATAGAAGAAAAGGTTATTCAGAAGCAGGAAGACCAACAATTAATTTCAGCAATCATGCTGCTTCCGGTTAAGTACCGAGAGGTTATTTACCTATATTATTTTGAAGAGAACTCAATTAAAGAAATTGCACTGGTGACTGAAACCGGTACTAATACCGTTAAAACAAGGCTTAGACGTGCGAAAGCACTTTTAAAAAATGCACTGGAGGAGAAAAAATGGATAAGCGTTTAAAACAATTAAAACAAAAAGTAAATAAACAAGCGTTTAATAGCTTAAAGTTTACCTCTTTTCATAAGAGGAAAGTGAAAGAAGCCATTTTACGCCATCAGCATAGTGAAGGTGAAATTCTCGTAGCAATTATGCAATTGCTAGTAAGTGAACAAAATGGGTATGAGCTTTGCAGTTTAATACGCAGCAGAGGAATTTTTCACTTTGAAAATAATGAAGGGGCTCTATACGTCTTATTACACGAATTAGAAAGTCGACGATTAATTGATACAAGATGGTCTACAGAAGAAATTAAGTATTATTACTTAAATCAACAAGGGAAGAAAGCGTTGAAAAAAGCAGAGAAGCGAATGCAATCCAAAAAGTTGAGCTTTCATGAAATTTTAGAGGGGTAACGCTATGATTAATCAGAGAAATACATTTTTACAAACGATAAAAGAACAAATTAAATCAAAAGAGGCTCAAGAATACGTAACAAAAGAACTTCAACATCATTTAAACGAGGCAAAAGATTATTGGAAACAAAAAGGCGTAGATTCAGATGAGGCAGAGCAAAAGGCCATCTTACATATGGGCAACCCTATTGTATTAGGTCAAAAGCTGAATCAGATTCATCGACCTAAAATTGACTGGATTACAATTAGTTTATTAATTACGAGCCTTCTATTAGGTTTTCTACCACTAGTTGCGATAGGCTACGCTCAAGTCAATTACTTTTTAGTGCATAAGTTATTGTTTATGGTCTTTGGCATAGCGCTTGCCATACTTTTGATGCTTATTGATTATAGAAAGTTGATGAATAAGGGGCTGGGATTTTATTTAGTGGGCTGTTTTTTAATTTTATATATTATTTATAGATCTGACTCAGGGGTATTTTCTCTTACTGTAAAAGTAGGACCGCTCACAATTGAAAGCCTAATGGCTCTGCCGTTTTTCTATTTAACTTGGGCGTCTTTTTTTCAAAGTCGGCAATTTAAAATTTGGCAATTTATGATTTTATTCACTATAAGCGCTATTTTGTTTAGCATGACGGCGAGCGCAACCGCATTCTTTATTTATGGTGTGATGACCTTTTCTATGATTTGGTGGAGCAAGTTTAATAAAATAAAAATCATGTTAGTATTAGGTAGCTTTTTTATGATGATTTTTATTTATATAGGAGTTTCTCTACAGCAAATGAAGGCTTATCAAATCGAAAGCCTATTAGCATTTCTTAATCCTTATGAATTCGTTACCGGAAATTCTCTAAGGTTTCAAATCCCACAGGTTCATGAAATGATAAAAAGCTCTGGTTGGTTTGGAACAAAAGAAACAACTGCGTTTATTCCAGAAGCTCACACGAATTTTGTTTTTCTTAGTTTTATTTATCATTACGGCTGGCTATTAGCTCTTATTCTGTTAGGAATTCTTAGTCTCTTGGTGATTCGGATTGTACAAGTAACGGGTAAAATAAACAATTCGTATAGTAAACTGCTATTAGTTGGAGCTGTAAGTGTATATGCAACGCAACTGATTGCAAACGTTGGAATGCTGGTTGGCTTTTTCCCATTAACAAGCATGCCAATGCCGTTTATTAGCTATGGTTTGATGCCCATTGCTCTTAATTCCTTTTTTATTGGAATGGTGTTGAGCGTATATAGACGAAAAGACACAGCAATGAACTAAAGACAAAGAGCTTCTCTTTTCTCTTTTCTACTTTACATAATAAGACTATACGCAACTATAAAGGTTATCCAATATATGGACATAATAGAGGCTCTAAATTAAAATTAACACTAGCAAATCTAGTTACAAGGGGAATAGATATGGCACATACATATAAAATTGAAAAAGCAGTGCTCAGTGATGTAAAGGGGATCATTTCACTGAGAGTTGAACTGTTAAAAGAAGTGAACGAGATTAAAACACAGGAAGAAGAAAAGACAGTGATGGAAGCAACAGAAAGTTACCTAAAAGAAGCAATGGAAAAAGGGGAGTTTGTCTCGTTTGTTGCCAAAAATGGAGAAGAGATCGTTAGCGTGAGTGGCTTATCTTTTTTTACGAGACCACCTTATTTAGAAAATTTGAAAGGCAAGGAAGCTTATCTCTTAAATATGTATACACTTCCTTCTCATCGGAAGCAAGGATTGGCGCGAAGAATCCTTCAAGAATGCATGAAAGAGTGTCAAAAACGCGAAGTGAAAAGAGTGTGGCTACATGCTTCACAAGCGGGAGAGGCGCTGTATAAAAGTGTAGGATTTCAGTTTAAAGGTAGTGAAATGGAGTTGTTTTTGGATGAGAGTGAGGGGATGATAAATAAGTAAGCAGCAAGGAGTATGTAGCTCCTTGCTGCTTGGCTGTTTAAGAGCTACAAGCGCAGCCAGTAGTATCTGCAGCAGGAAAAGTAGCTTGATTATCTTTTGTATAGAAAAACTCCCATTCGTTGCCATCAGGGTCTGTTACCCAAAACTTATCCTGTAGGGCATAGCAGCAGTTTGTATCCATTTCCTCACGAGCAAAAAAACCTTCTTTTTCTAAGCGGACTTTATGTTCATGGATTTCGTTAGCAGCTTCTACTTGAAATCCAAAGTGATTTATTTGGTTTCCTTTTACTTCATCCCGTACGTTTAGCGTGAAATTTAGCCCAGGTTGATTTAATAAAAACTTCGCATAATCTACTTTTACTTTCACAGGCTTAACTCCAAAAAGCTTTTCATAAAAAACGACTGATTTGTCTAGATTTGTGACGTTTACCCCTACGTGAACATATTTCATAAAATATTCCCCCTAAGAAATTTTTTGAGTTTTTAGCAGAACTAATAGTTTAAGATGAGCAAGAGCTTTCTTTACGGAATAAACAGCAGAGCTCATCCGATAAAAGATGATTTACTTCTTCATCGTTTAATGCGTAATAGCTCCATGTGCCTTTTGTTTCTTTCGTAATTAGATTAGCGTCTAGAAGAATCTTTAAGTGATAAGACAGCTTAGACTGAGGTATACCAAAAAAATCCGTTAAATCACATACGCAGGTTTGACCGCGCTGACAAAGCTCATGCATAATTTCTAATCGTCGTTCATCAGCAAGTGCCTTAAATTTTTGTTCATATTGTTTGAATGAATGTGTCATAATAACGCTCCTTAATCAATTTTTTTTGATTTATTGTGTAAATGCAAGGTAGGCTTTTTCAAAGTTAGAATAAGTTGTTTTGCCTCTAAGAAGTGGATCATAGTTGAAGAATCGTTTAAATATAAGCTCTTTAGCTTCATGTGCTTTCATCGTTTGAGTGTTCATAACTAGTTGAAAATAAGAAATAAAGTACTCTACTGAAAGGTTTCCAGAATTGTTTACTCTCACTTGTTCATCACCTTCACTTTCTTCATCAAATTTTCTTGATGAATTAAGCATAAATGGAAATTTCAGATAAATCAAGTTGTTTAATCAAATTTTTTTGATTTATTAAGATTAGCTTATGCCTCAAGACGTTCATACTTTTTTCTTTACCGCTTATACTAAAAAAGTCTTGAAAATTATTTCAAACAATATTATAGTTTATATAAACATATAAGCAAATTATTATATATTAATTCACTTTTGTATGGGAGGTGTCACGATGGAAACTAAAACGGTCGTTGAAATGGAAAAAGCGGCTCAAATTCTAAAGCTGCTCGGTGATAAAACGAGATTATCTATGATGAAGCTGATGGAACATAGTGAGTGCTGTGTATGTGAATTCGTTGATATTTATGGTGCAAGTCAGCCTGCAATCAGTCAGCATCTCCGCAAGCTAAGAGATGTAGGGCTAGTAAGAGAAAGACGAAAAGGACAATGGATCTTTTATTCGCTTAATAAAGAAAGCGAGAATTATCATTTTATAATTAGTATACTTGCGTCGATACCAAGCCAAGATCAACGCTTAAAAGAGTTAGAAGAAAAAGGGCTTCGTATTAATTGTTGTGAGTAATTGGAGGGTTAAAATTTGACATCAGTTGTTTTAGCATCACTGATCTTTTTGGTGACTTTAGTGTTTGTTATCTGGCAGCCAAAGAATTTATCGATTGGCTGGTCGGCGATGGGGGGAGCAGTTATTGCCCTTCTAGTTGGCGTTGTTAACTTTGGTGACGTTTGGGACGTAACGCAAATTGTTTGGAACGCTACGTTAACGTTTATTGCTATTATTATTATCTCATTAATTTTAGATGAAATTGGCTTTTTTGAATGGGCAGCCCTTCACATGGCGCGTGCTGCTGGTGGAAATGGTATTCGTATGTTTGTGTACGTTTCCTTACTTGGCGCGTTAGTTGCTGCATTTTTTGCAAATGACGGTGCGGCGCTTATTTTAACGCCGATTGTACTTGCAATGGTTCGAGCATTAAAACTCGATGAAAAGATGGTATTTCCGTTTATTATTGCAAGTGGATTTATAGCTGATACAACATCGTTACCGCTTGTGGTAAGTAACTTAGTAAACATCGTGTCTGCTGACTTTTTCGGTATTACGTTCTCGGAATATGCGTCTCGCATGATTATTCCAAATTTCTTTGCACTGTTTGCGAGTATTTTAGTACTGTATTTATATTTCCGAAAAAGCATTCCAAAACGCTATGATGTAACGCATTTGCAGGAGCCAGTAGCAGCGATTAAAGACCAAAAAATGTTCCGTTTATCTTGGTTTGTCTTAGCGCTGCTTCTAGTCGGTTACTTTGTAGGAGAGTTTATAGGCGTGCCTGTTTCTATTATTGCAGGTATCATTGCCGTATTCTTCTTGCTTATGGCAAGAACAAGTCCTGCAGTTCAAACAAAAACTGTATTAAAAGGTGCACCTTGGGCAATTGTCTTCTTCTCAATTGGTATGTACGTAGTTGTGTATGGTCTTCGTAATGCGGGGCTTACTGAAGTGTTAGCAAACGTTATTCAAGCAGTTGCCGACCAAGGGTTGTTTGCGGCAACAATCGGTATGGGCTTTATTGCAGCGATTCTATCATCCATTATGAATAATATGCCGACTGTCATGATTGACGCATTAGCTATTGATGCCACTGCGACATCTGGAACCATTCGAGAAGCACTTATTTATGCCAATGTTATTGGATCTGATTTAGGTCCAAAGATTACCCCAATTGGTTCTTTAGCTACTTTATTATGGCTTCACGTTCTTTCAACAAAAGGTGTGAAAATTTCTTGGGGTACGTATTTTAAAACAGGTATTATCTTAACCATCCCAACATTGTTTATTACGCTTGTTGGTTTATATATTTGGTTACTCATACTTTCATAACAGACAAAAAAGGAGATGCTACACATGACAAAAAAAACAATTTACTTCCTATGCACAGGTAACTCTTGCCGTAGCCAAATGGCAGAAGGTTGGGCAAAAAAGTATTTAAGTGATGAATGGAATGTATACAGTGCAGGTCTTGAAGCACATGGGTTAAATCCAAATGCTGTAAAAGCAATGAAAGAAGCAGGTATTGATATTACAAATCAAACATCTGATGTAATTGACCCTGAGATTTTAAATTCTGCAGATTTAGTAGTGACGTTATGTGGTCACGCAGCTGATCACTGTCCAGTGACGCCACCACACGTAAAGCGCGTGCACTGGGGCTTTGATGATCCAGCAAAAGCAGAAGGAACAGAAGACGAAAAATGGGCGTTTTTCCAACGAGTACGTGATGAAATTGGAGCTCGCATTCAACGTTTTGCTGAAACTGGTGAGTGAAAAATAGATAAGTCGAGAGCTAGCCTCTCGACTTTTACTATATATCTAATATAAGTATATTATTATACACTTTTATTAGAGAGGGAGGTTGAGCATGAAGAAAATAGAGATTTTTGACCCTGCAATGTGCTGTTCAACAGGAGTTTGTGGACCCAGTGTGGATCCGGAATTAACTCGAATTGCTACTGTTATATCTCATCTTAAAAAAGGCGTAGTAGAGGTTGAACGCTACAATCTAACAAGCGACCCAGGACATTTTGTAGAAAATCAACAAATTAACGCTCTGCTTATGAGTAAGGGAACAGACTGCTTACCGATTACTCTTATAGATGGAGAAGTCAAAAAGATCAGTAGCTATCCTACAAATGAAGAAATATCAAAATGGCTGGAAGTAAATCTAGAAGATTTAAAAGTGAAAAGTAAAACCGCAAGCATGCCGATTACTTTAAACATCACAAATAACAAGTAGGAGGTAAAGTTTATGTTTCAACCTTTACAGCCTAGTAAAGTTAATAAAACACCGTTTTTATTTTTTACAGGAAAAGGTGGTGTGGGGAAGACTTCCACCGCATGCGCAATGGCTGTAGCATTAGCGGATGAAGGGAACCAAGTCCTGTTAATCAGTACAGATCCTGCTTCTAACTTACAAGATGTGTTTGAAGTGGAGCTGAACAACAAGCCTACGAAAATTCCAGCCATATCTAATTTATACGCTTGCAATTTAGATCCTGAAGAGGCAGCGCGAAGCTATAGAGAAAAAGTTATTGATCCCTATCGTGGAAAGCTTCCTGATTCAGTAATCGCGACTATGGAAGAGCAATTATCTGGAGCTTGTACAGTTGAGATTGCGGCATTTGATGAATTTACAAACGTACTGGGAGATAAAGAGCTAACGCAGCAGTTTGATTTTATCTTGTTCGATACGGCGCCAACAGGCCATACGTTACGCTTATTACAATTACCAACGGCATGGACGGGATTTCTTGAAGAAAGCACACATGGAGCTTCTTGTCTTGGCCCGTTAGCTGGTTTAGGTAAAAAGAAGGAACAGTATGCGAAAGCTGTAGAAGTACTTTCAAATCCAGAGCAAACAACGCTACTGTTGGTAGCAAGACCAGATGCCGCTTCGTTAAAAGAAGCAAATCGAGCTTCACAAGAGTTAAAGGAAATCGGTATAAAAAACCAACTCTTAATTATTAATGGTTTAATGAAAAGTTACATGAGTGGAGATTCAGTATCTACAGCTTTTTATAAAAAGCAGCGAAATGCATTAAAGAATCTACCTGTTGAATTAAAACAGCTGCCAACGTATTCACTTCCTTATGTATCCTATTCTTTAACGGGTGTCAAAAGCCTACGCTATTTATTCAAATCATATGTAATGCCAGCGGTTGAAGTCAAAGGTGTTAACCTAGTGAATAAGCACCTTTCATCGTTTAAAGATGTGGTGGATGATTTCTCAACCACCGGTATTAAAGTTATTTTTACAATGGGAAAAGGCGGAGTTGGTAAGACTACTGTAGCATCAGCTATCGCTGTTGGTTTAGTAGAAAAAGGTTATAGAGTTCATTTGACAACAACAGATCCAGCAAATCATATTGATTCTCTATTAAGTTCGACTGAAAACAACGATAGGTTAACAATTAGTAGTATTAATCCTGAAATAGTAGTTGAAGAATATAAGAATCAGGTAATTAAAAAAGCCCGTCAAGAGCTTGATGAAGATGGAATTCAATACTTAAAAGAAGATTTAAATTCTCCATGTACAGAAGAAATTGCGATTTTTCAAGCCTTTGCAGATGTAGTAGCAAAAGCAAAAGATGAAATTGTAGTAATTGACACAGCGCCAACTGGTCATACATTATTGCTACTGGATGCTACACAATCCTATCATAAAGAGCTTGAACGCTCGACTGGAGAATTATCACAAAACGCCTTAGAGTTACTTCCACGGTTGCGAAATCAGCAAGAAACGAGCGTTGTTATTGTATCGCTAGCAGAAGCGACGCCCGTTCTTGAATCGAGTCGTCTTCAAGAAGATTTAAAGCGAGCGGGAATTATGCCGAAATGGTGGGTTGTAAATCAAAGCTTATATGCAACAAACACAGCTGATAGTCTATTAAAAGGACGAGCTTCTACTGAGAAGCTCTGGCTAAAAAAAATCAGTGAAGAACTAACTTCACATGTTTCAGTTATACCATGGCAAGAGGAAGAAAAAATTGGGTATGAAAAAGTGAAAGAATACGCTAAATAAATAGAATGTTTTTCAATACTACTAATCAGTTAGAGGTGAAAGCAATGAGTGCTAAAAAGTATCAGGAATTAATTAAAAATCGTATTTTTATTGGTGGAGCAGCAGATGCAAAAGAAATGATGGAAGATGAGAAAGCAGATGTTATTTTTGATTTGCGAGCTGAAGCCTTGGATCATGATGTACCAGAGATTCGTGTCCATGTACCAATTGTAGATGACGCTGAACAACAAGACGAGTCCGTTCAAAGAGCAATTAACGAAGTTGTCAAAGCGTACAAAGAAGGCAAGAAAGTATATTTTCATTGTGCTGGAGGAAGTAATCGTACGGGTACTGTTGCGATTGGAACATTGCTTGCACTAGGTGAAGATAAAAGCCTGGAAGAAGCAGAAGAGAAGGCAAAAGCAGTTAGAACAAAAATTAATGTAAAATCTGAAATGAAAGAGTCTCTTCAACGATTGTTTCCTGAGGCTTAAATGAAAAGAAGGGGGAGAGCTACATGAATATCTCAAACGAAGCGAAAAAAATGTTACTAGAGGTCTTTGCAAGTCAAGGAGGAAGTGGCATTCGTTTTTATTCTGAAGGACAGGGTTGCTGTGGGCCGCAAATAGGACTTTCATTAGAGGCTCCTGGCACAAATGATCAAGTTCAAGAAATCAATGGAATTTCCGTTGCAATAGAACAAGAAGTGTTATTTGCAACACAAGATTTAACACTTGATGTACAAGAAAATCCGCAAGGGAAAGGTTTTGTGTTAGTAGGAGTCAACAATAGCTGTTCTTAAGTTAAGCGGAACAAAAAGACTGCAGATTAGTGCAGTCTTTTTCGTTTCGTAGCTCTTGTGTAAAGCTACATCTTTTGAGTTTAATAGGAGAAAGCGATATACTTGACGAAGTGAAGATTTTTAAGTCAGGGGGAATCATTGTTATGAGTTTTATGCCTAAAGCTATTTTCTTAGATATGGACGGTACGATTTTAAACCGCTCAAATCGAGTAACAATTGAGACAAAAGAAATTATTGATGACCTACGTGCACAAGGAATCTTCGTCTTTATTGCAACAGGAAGAGCTTTTGATGAAATAGCAGAGCTAGTGCCTGAAGACTTTGAAGTAGATGGATTCATTACATCCAATGGTATGGCAGGACATGTGGGAGGCGAAATGGTCTTTAAGCATTCACTGTCACGTGAATTGGTTGAAAGAGTCATTGAAAAAGCACGAAAAAATCAAGTTTATTACGAATTATTCCCATACGGAGCACCGCGAATGACGCTTCAACAAGACAGAGAATATGTTGAACATGAAGTTCGTGAGCCAAAACCAGAAAGCGTTGAAATTAATGAATGGCTTTCAAGAAAAAAAGCTATCGGAGAAGAAATTCAGTGGCAAGAGAAAATAGAAGGCAGTGAATTCTCCAAGTTTTATTTCTTTGCTAGAACCTATGAACATATTAATAAATGGAAAGCGGAGCTTGAAAAGTTAAAGCAAGAAATGGATTTTACAATGTCCATTTCATCTCCTCATAACGTAGAGGTGATGGTTGCGAATGTGAATAAGGCAACTGGAATTCAACAGATGCTAAAGCACTATAACTTACCTCATGAAGATATCTTAGGTATCGGTGACAGTAATAACGACCTGCCAATGTTTAAGTACGTTGGATATGCAGTAGCCATGAAAAATGCCGGTGACCATATTAAAGATATTGTAGATGACGTAACAGAGTATAGCTGTGATGAAAACGGCGTTTATCATTATCTTTCTAAATTTAAAGTGAAAAAAAACAATCCCATTATGCCTAACGCATAATCTAAGAAGCTAACGAGCTACTTTGCTCGTTAGCTTTTTTATGTATGAAAAAGTTATAAAAAACGAAACCTAATGTTAATAAAGTCAACGTGGTGGCTAGTCGCTTACTATGTAGTTATGATTATTATTTCTTATTTAGGTTCATTTGGCGGAGGGCTTGGAGTGTTAGGGAACCCTTTAGATCTATTTTTAATTGCTGTTATTTCCTTAATGATTTACTACTGGGCAAAACATTCTGGCTTGCCAAAAGCCATTATTGATGAAGATGATTAATAAACAATAAGCCCCCTGATACGTTACGTATCAGGGAGCTTGTTTAAATAACTGGTTTATTCATTTTATAATTTGGATAGCAGTAATAAGGCGGTCTAGGACCAATTTTTGGCATGGACCACGAATTATGAATGTACACCATTTTTACTTTATCATCTGATTGAGTTACTAACAGCAGCTGTACCTCTTTATTAAATTCATATTTCATTCCGTTCAGCTCCTCATACTAAGAATTTGTTGACTCTCCGCCGTCTACGTGTAAAACTTGCCCAGTAACGAACCTAGAATCATCAGATGCTAAGTATACATATGTTGGAGCAAGTTCAAACGGTTGGGCTGCACGCTCGAGTGGATTAAAGGAGCCAAATACGGCCACTTGGTCTGAAGAAAAGCTAGCTGGAATAAGAGGTGTCCACGTTCTACCAGGAGCTACGGCGTTCACACGAATTCCTTTTTTTGCTACGCTTTTAGCTAAAGCACGCGTAAATCCAACGTTTGCAGCTTTCGTTGCAGTGTAGTCAATAAGCTGTTTTTCACCCACATAAGCAACAACCGAAGCTGTATTAATAATTGAGCTTCCTTCTTTTAGATGTGGAAGAGCTGCTCGCGTCGTATAGAAATGAGAATAGATGTTGACTTTAAACGTTTCATCAAACTGTTCATCCGTAATATCTACAAGGTCTAGCTGCTGAAATTGAATGCCCACATGATTGCAAAGGATATCAAGCTTACCAAACGTTTCAATTGTTTGGTCAACAATGGCAACGCACTGCTTTTTTTCTCTCAAATCACCAGGCAACAGCAAACAGCGCTGACCGAGTTCTTCAACCCGAGATTTTGTTCGATTTGCATCTTCGTGTTCGTTTAGATAGGCAATGGCGACATCAGCGCCTTCCTTTGCAAATGCAATGGCAGCGGCTGCACCAATTCCGCTATCGCCTCCCGTAATTAGCGCGACTTTTCCTTTAAGCTTTCCGCTTCCTTGATAGTTTGGATTTTCAATGATTGGAAGCGGAACCATTAATTTTTCTACCCCTGGTTGACTAAGCTGACGCTGTTCGGGAACATTGATGGGAATTTCTTTAAACTGAGTAATATTCCCATAGTTTGGATAAAGGGGATAAGGATTCTTTTGCATTTCGCTCTTGAATTTTTCTTGTAATTCTTTAATTTGGCGCAACTGTTCTTGATCTCTCTCGTTCATATGAACCTCCTATAGAACAAATTTACTTCTATAGCATCTCTATGTTCACTGTGATAAACAAATGAAGAGAATATTTCTTTTGAAGGGGAGTATTCATAAAAAAAGTAGGAACATAACGCGTGTTAAGTTCCTACGTAATAAGGTTATTCTTTCATTTTTAATAACCGTAAACTATTTAAGATAACGAGTAAAGCTGCGCCTGTATCACTTAATACTGCAATCCAAAGCGTCAACCAACCGGGAAAGATAAAGATTAACGCAATAGCTTTAATGATAATAGAAAACCAAATATTTTGCTTGATAACCTGTAAAGTTTTGCGACTAAGCTTTATGGTGTGCGGAAGCTTCTCTAGATTATCAGCCATGAGAACGATATCCGCTGTTTCCATTGCTGTATCTGTCCCAGCTCCGCCCATTGCAATGCCAAGGTCAGCGGTAGCAAGAGCAGGAGCATCATTAATTCCATCACCCACCATTGCGGTTTTATAACCTTCAGTCTGTAGTTTTTGAATGGCTTTTACTTTGTCTTCTGGCAAGAGGTTAGCAAAATATCGCTCTACGCCAGCTTCTTTAGCAATAGTTTTGGCAGTTCCTTCGTGATCACCCGTTAGCATGACAGTTTGTTTAATACTTGTATCTTTTAAGTTTCGTAAAGCAGATACAGTTGTGCTACGAATGGTATCTGCTACGCTAATCACACCTAAAAGCTCTTTTTCTGTTCCTACAATAATAATCGTTTTCCCGCTTTCTTCAAAACGCTCAACGTGAGTCTGCAAATCTTCAAAAGTAGTTCCTAGTTCAATGAACAGCTTTTTATTTCCAGCGTAATAATTAGTTCCGTTGATGGTTGCCTGAACACCTTTTCCGGTAATGCTTCTAAAGTTAGCTCCGTCTAACGTATCAACGTTTCTTTCATCCGCGTATGCCACAATGGCTTTTGCAATTGGATGATTAGAATAAGCTTCGAGGGTTTTTATAACGGCAAGTAAATCTTGTTCAGATTTCAATGCAATTACATCTGAAACAGCTGGTTTTCCTTCTGTTAGTGTTCCGGTTTTATCAAACGCAATGGCGCTTATAGAGCCGGCTTTTTCTAAAAAGGTTCCGCCTTTAATTAACACACCATTTTTTGCGGCATTGCCAATGGCTGATACAATCGCGACCGGTGTGGAAATAACTAAAGCACAAGGACACGCTACGACTAAAAGTTCAAGTCCTTTATAAAACCATTCTCCCCAAAGCCCATCAACTAAAGGTGGGAGTACCATAACAAATAAAGCTAAAATAAAGACAATAGGTGTATAAATAGCAGCGAACTTATCAATAAACGCCTGAGTAGGTGCCTTCTTTTCCTGGGCTTCTTCAACTAGATGAATAATTTTTGAAATCGTTGTATCTTTCACAAGCTTTGTTACTTTAATTTCAAGAGAGCCGTTTTCATTAATTGTGCCAGCATATACAGTATCACCAACCGTTTTATCAACGGGAATGGATTCTCCTGTAATAGGGGCTTGATTAATGCTCGAATTACCTTGGATAATTTCTCCATCTAAAGGAATACGGTCTCCTGGCTTTACGACTAGAACATCACCAATCGCGACGGCTTCAACCGCTTTCTTGATTAAAGTATGTTCATTTTTTATCCAAGCATCAGGAGGGGCTAAATTCATCAAGTTACGAATAGAGTTTCTTGTTTGTTCAATGGATCTTGTTTGAAGCATGACACCTAAAGCAAAGAGCCAAACAACAGTAGCACCTTCTAACCATTCACCAATAATAGCTGCTCCGAGTGCAGCAACGGTCATTAAAACATTCATATCGAGTGAACGGCTTTTTATCCCGTAGTACGCACTTTTTGCGGGCTTGTAGCCGCTAATAATCATCGCGATGGCATATAAAACGTTACTTATTAATAATGGAATTCCAAAGAAAGAGCCGGTGAATCCCAATGCAATAAGTACACCAGAAGTAATTACCGGAAGCGTATTTGTTTTTTGAGAAGAAGAAACTGTTCTGCTACTCGTAATCAAGGTAGCTGTATAGCCGGCTTTTGATATTTCACGAATAATCTCTTCTGTAGGGTTGTCGTGGTCAACCTGCGCTTTTCCAGTTGAAAAGTTGACGCGAACATCTTGAACACCAGATACATTTTTTAAGTGATTCACAATGGTATTTGCGCAAGCTGCACAGTCTATTCCTTCAATTAGGTATGTCTTTGAGTTTTGGTGATGAAGAGGCTCAATGTCAAAACCAAGCTTTTCTACCTGACGTATAATTGGAGAGAATGCAGATGAATGAGCAGCGGAAACCTGTAATTTTCCCGTGCTGTAATTTAGGTTTACATCTTGAATGTCCTGTAAATTTCGTAAGCTCTTTTCGATGGTAGCAGCACACGATGGACAGTCCATTCCATAGATGCGATATGTTTCAATTTGTCCAGAGCTTGCTAGATTAATAGATTTAGAGAGTTCACTAGTACAACAAGACGAATGTGTATGATGCTTTTGTAAACTGGCACTGCTTGAACCGCAGCAGGATGCTGCTTGTGTTTCATGTTGTTCTTGGCAACAGCTTTTTTCTCCTTCATGGTTTTCTCGATTTGAATGTGCCATTTCTTTCAACTCCTCATAGTATACAAAAAGCTTAGCTCGTTACGGATGAATCGTTTGTAAACATCGTTATCACTAATTGCTTAACGTGCTCATCAGTTAACGAATAAAAGGCAAGTTTTCCTTCTTTTCGATAGCTCGCAATATCTAAATTGCGTAATAGTCTTAGGTGATGAGAAGCAGTAGCAACCGTGCATTCCACAATATTTGCTACATCACATACGCATAGTTCATCACTTTGACAAAGAGCAAGCACAATTTTTAACCGTGTTTCATCTGCTAATGCCTTGAGTGTTTTTGTGACTGCTTGAATGCTTTCAGTATGAATCGATGGCTTAATTCGATTAACTTTTTCTTCGTTGAAACAATAAATATCACAGCGATCCTTTGCCATAGAGGTCTCCCTTCATTCAAATAATCGTTTGAATATAGTATATTACAGAGATAATAAAACGTTCAAACAAATATTTGAATATAAACAAGATATGTACACAAAAAAGCACATCATGCAGCGATGATGTGCTTTTTCGGTCTCTTATTTTAGGTTCTTTTTAATATACTTGATAATCTTTCGAAGCTCTGTTACAGCAGGGCGGCCAAATGGGCCCGTTTGCTGTTGTTGGTATAGAAGCTTGCCACTTTCATCAACAAGGAAATAAGCAGGTTCACCGTGCGTTCCGTGATCTTCATATGGAGAATCTTCACTATGATAGTATACATCGAATGCTTTTAATGCCGTTAAATCTTTGTCTTGTAATATTGGGAACGTCAAATCATTTTTTTCTGCTAGTTCTTGCAAGCTTTCTTGTTGGTCCGTTGAAATCGTTAATAGATGTACGTTTTGTTCATCAAAGAAACTTTTATGTTCCTGAAAATCTTTTAATTCGCTTTCACAAACTGGACACCATGCTCCGCGGAAAAATACGATTAAATGCCAGCTTTTATGTTCCTGTTGATGCTGATCAAACGAAAATGTTTCACCTGTAATTGTTGGTAGAGTAAAGGTAGGAATTGTATCTCCTAATTGAAACTTTGCCATTATGAATCTCTCCTTTAATAAAAGTTTGAGTAACTACTTTGTAAGCTATATGTATAATACCCCGAATCCGAAGTTTGTAATCTTAAAAAATACTATTCCTTTTTATAGAAAGAGATGAAACTTTAGTAAGGTTGAGTTAGGATATAAACGGAGGAATACATAGAATCCAAAATAATAGTGAAAGGAGAACCCACGATGTACATAACGTATCATACACCAAAAGAACAAGATTTAAGCGAGTTAATGGTCATTGAAAGACTGGGCTTCACTCCTGAAGAAGCGGCAACTGAAAGCGCAATGAAAGAAAGAATCCAATTTATAGCTGATTCGTTTATCATTGCCAAAAATAAACAAGGGAAAATTACTGGATACGTCGTAGGCCCAGTCATTTCTACACGTTATTTAACGGATGATTTGTTTGAAAAAACGAACCTAAATCCAAAGGAGGGAGGCTTCCAAAGCGTACTTAGCTTAGTTGTTCATCCAGATTACCGAGGGCAAGGGATTGCTCGTAAACTATTACAAGAGTTGGAAGATGTGTGCGTGAACCGTAAAAGAGAAGGAATTACGCTTACTTGTTTAGAAGAACTTGTTCCTTTTTATGAAGAAAACGGTTATTATAATGAAGGAAAATCAAACTCTACCCACGCAGGTGAAGTTTGGTTTAATCTCGTAAAAGAAATGTTGTGAAAATAGAGTAGGTTCGAAGTGTGGGTTGTTTTCTATACTAGTAGTACAAATGATTTATGAATATGCAGAAATATTCACAAATATGCTTAGGAAGTATTGACAATACAGTTTCTTCTTCATACAATTGAAAATGATTATCAGAGTCATTCGAGAGGGGACAACACGGTGTTTAAGAAGAAATTTTATTACAGTATTTTTATAAGTATGCTTTTATTATCAGTTTTTTTAACAGCTTGTACTAATAGTGCCAGCGAGGTAAAAAAAGACGATAATATGTTAACGATGGCTTGGCCGAGAGATGTGGGAGAAATGAATCCACACGTATACAATCCGTCCCAATTATTTGCACAATCGATGGTATATGAACCATTAGTAAGCTATCAAGAAGGCGGGAAATTACAGCCTGAGCTTGCTGAATCTTGGGAAATATCTGAAGATGGCAAGAATTATACGTTTCACTTACGTAAAGGCGTGAAATTCTCTGATGGCACTGATTTTAATGCAGAGATTGTGAAAAAGAATTTTGACGCAATTCTTAAAAATAAAGATTTACATAGCTGGTTAGGCTTTATGAACAAAATTGACCAGGTTAATGTAATTGATGACAACACGTTTCAACTATCTTTAACCGAACCTTACTATCCAACAATTCAAGAGCTAGCAGTTGTTCGACCAGTTCGCTTCTTAGGAGAAGCAGGTTTCCCTAAAGACGGAGATACGTCAAAAGGTGTTGAAAAAGAAGTGGGAACAGGGCCTTGGATTTTAGATGAATACAAAAAAGATGAATATGCAATTTATAAGCGAAATGAGAACTATTGGGGAGAGGTTCCAAAAGTTGAGAAAATTAAAGTGAAAGTAATTCCTGATGCAGAAACGAGAGTGCTTGCTTTTGAAAAAGGTGAAGTAGACTTGCTCTACGGTGAAGGCTCAATTAGCTTGGATACGTTTAAACAATTAGAAGCGAATGATACCTATGAAACAAGCATTTCAGAACCTGTTGCAACAAGACAGCTTGTCATGAACACGAAAAAGGAACAGCTTGCAGATGAGCGCGTTCGTCAAGCACTACAGTATGGTTTTAATAAAGAAGCAATGGTTGAAGGCGTGACGTCAGGCGTAGAGGAGAAAGCGGATAATATTTTACCGACGAATTTTCCATATACAAAAAATCTTGACGCCAAACCAGTAGATTATGATGTGAAAAAGGCTGAAGCGTTGTTAGATGAAGCTGGATGGAAGTTACCAAAAGGAAAAGAAGTGCGAGAAAAAGACGGACAGCCACTAGAAGTGGAATTAATGTATGACTCAGCAGAGAACATTCAAAAAACAATGGCTGAAACGCTGCAGGCTGAATGGGCAGCTCTTGGTGTAAAGCTAAACATTGTTGGCGTGGAGTTAGCTGAGCAAGTTCAGCGATTTAAAGGTAATGAGTTTGATATTAACTTCTTTAGTAACTATGGGGCTCCTTATGATCCTCACACATTTGTAAACGTTGTGGCTTCAGACGGTTACGGCTTTAAGGAAGCTATTTCAGCTTACTCTAACAAAGATGAGCTGATTAAACAAATGGTAGAAGTTCCAAAAACAACGGATGAAAAAGAACGACAAGAGTTATATACATCAATTCTAACATCTTTACAAGAGCAAGGGGCGATTGTACCTATCTCTTATATTAAGAAAACAGCAGTCTATCAAAAACAAGTAAAAGACTTTACTTTCCCTGCTAATCGAGATGAACATCCATTTGCAGGTATTAACATTAAACAGTAAGTAGTTAAGAGGTGTGCGTTATGGGCTATTTTATACTAAAACGAATGATGTCAATTGTTCCTGTATTTCTTTTTGTAATGCTTATTACAACTGGAATGATTCATCTTTCGTCTGTTGATCCAGCTGAAGCATATTTGGCAGCAGCCCATATCCAGCCAACAGATGAGATTTTAGAGCAAAAAAGACAAGAATTTGGATTAGATCAACCATTTTTTCTTCAATATGTACATGCAATTATCAGGATATGCCAGCTTGACTTCGGCATATCCTATCTTTCAAATCAGCCGGTTTTAGATGAAGTAATGGTCCGCTTGCCAGCTACGCTGCAGCTAGCTTTTGGAAGCTTTGTAATTGCGATCATTGTCAGCGTCCCTTTAGGGTTTATCGCTGGAATAAAGAAGAATAGTGCTGTTGACCATATCAGCCGAGTCATCTCTTTTTTCGGAGCATCTATTCCTACATTTTGGTTAGGATATATTTTAATCTTTTTCTTTTCTGTTAAGCTTGATCTGTTTCCGGTGGAAGGGATTGGGACTTGGAAGCATCTTGTGTTGCCAGCGATTACCCTTGCTATTCCGCTAATTGCTATGTATACAAGGCTACTGCGTACGAGTGTTCTAGAGAACTTAGAAGAACCCTATGTGTTATTTGCTAGAACACGAGGAATTAGTGAGAGGGTAATTATGACAAAGCACGTCTTACGGATTGCTATTTCTCCAATGATTACGGGACTTGGAATGAACCTTGGTAAGTTGCTTACAGGAACAATCATCGTTGAATCGGTCTTTTCGTGGCCTGGGTTTGGCCGCTATTTTATTGAAGCAATTTTTAATCGAGATATTCCTGTCATTCAATGCTATGTGTTAATTGCGGCTGTTTTATTTATTGTTAGTAGTTTGATTGTGGATTTAATTCAAATGTACATTGATCCTCGGATTTCAAGGAAAGAAGGATAGTAGTGATGAAGTTAGGCATTTATAAACTATTTAAATCTCAAAAGGTAATTGCAATTTGTTCGATTATATTAGGGATTCTTTTTATCACTGCTATATTCGCTCCTTTCATTGCGCCTAATGATCCAATTGCTGTTAATCTAGCTCATAAGCTTCAGTCACCGTCTTTTGAATATCCGCTTGGAACGGACCATCTAGGTCGCTGTACGTTTTCACGTCTTTTATATGGAGCGCGCATTTCATTGGGGTTTGCGACGCTTATTTTCGTTTCATCACTGGTAATAGGGTTATTGGTGGGAGCCTTTTCAGGATATAAAGGTGGTTGGATTGATCAGTTTTTAATGAGGCTATGCGACGGTATTATGGCGTTTCCAAGTCTAATTCTTGTTCTTGGACTTGTTGGTATACTTGGACCAGGACTTTCACAGGTTGTTTTTGCCTTAATCCTTGTGCAGTGGGCTTATTACGCGCGGATGTTTAGAGGAATGGTACTGAGCTTAAAAGAACAAAATTTTATTGCTGCTGCGAAAGTTAGCGGTTCATCACAATGGAAGATTATTCGAAAGCATATCATCCCAAACGTACTGCCTCCACTTGCTGTCATGGGTACACTCGAAATGGGATGGGCCATCATGGATATATCTGCAATGTCTTTTCTTGGACTAGGAGTCCAGCCTCCAACACCAGAGTGGGGCGCAATGATTCATGAAGGGAAATCCTATATTCGAACAAACCCTGAACTAATGCTGTATCCAGGCTTAGCCATCATGCTTGTCGTGGTTACGTTTAATTTATTAGGTGAAGCTTTATCAGAGCGATATGGAAGCAAACGTCAGTTCTAAAAGGAATGAAGAAGTTGGAACATATTTTACAAGTGAAGAATTTACACGTATACAAAAAAACAGCGAGTGGCCACACTTCTTTGGTTCAAAATATTAATTTAAATCTAAAGCGTGGCGAAGTGCTAGGATTAATAGGAGAAAGTGGCTCAGGAAAAACTGTCACCAGCACAGCAATCCTACAGCTGTTTCAGCAAAAAAACGTACATGTCGATGGGAGTATTCTTCTAAACGGTAAAGAGCTTAACGGACTGGATGAAAAAGAAATGCGTACCGTTCGTGGTAAAGAAATTGCCTTTATCATGCAAAACCCAATGAATGCTTTCACACCGGTTTTTACAATTGGGCATCAATTTGTTGAAACGATTCGCTCTCATACAAAATGGAATAAGAAACAAGCTAGAGAGATGGCTGTGGAAGCGATGAAAGCCGTCAATTTACCTGATCCAGCCAGCATTTTAAAGCAGTATCCTTTTCAGCTAAGTGGGGGCATGCTTCAGCGCGTGATGATTGCTTTTGCGGCTTGTTTAAATCCAGCTGTTATTATTGCAGATGAACCGACAACTGCTCTTGATGTTTATAATCAAAAGAAAGTATTACTTCATTTAAATAATATTCGCGCTGATTATGGGTCAGCTATTTTATTAATTTCGCATGATTTAGGCGTGATTGCTGAAATGGCTGATCAAGTAGCAGTTATGAGAAAAGGTGAAATCGTAGAACAAACAGATGTATTTAAATTATTTGATTATCCAAAGCATGAGTATACGAAGAAGCTTTTACAATCTAGACCCATGTTAAATCTAGATTAATCATTAATTCGTAAAGAGGTGAAGAAATGACTTTATTACAAGTGAATAACGTTAGCCATCGCTATAAAAGCAGAAGTTTTTTTAAAAAAGAAAGCCATTCAAGAGAAGTGCTTTCTGATATCTCATTTTCTATAGAAAAAGGAACATGTCTAGGACTGCTTGGGACAAGTGGAGCCGGTAAAAGTACGTTAGGGAAAGTAATCCTTGGCTTAGAACAGCCTGAGCATGGTGAAGTCTTATTTCAAGGTCATAATCTTTACAAAGCAGATAAGAAAATTCATCAGCAAATTCGCCGTGATCTTCAAGTGGTGTTTCAAGATTCATATTCTTCGGTTAACCCCCGTTTAACAGCAGAACGCATTATTGCTGAACCGCTAGAAAACTACGAAAGCTTAACGATAGCACAGCAAAAGAAAGCTGTTATCGAACTGTTGGAAAGAGTAGGACTTAGTGAAAATGATTTGAAGAAATATCCTCATCAGTTTAGCGGTGGACAGTTGCAGCGAATTAATATTGCAAGGGCAATTGCATTAAAGCCAAAATTAATTGTATTAGATGAAGCGGTTAGTAGCCTGGATATGGTGACCCAAACATTAATACTAGAGCTATTGCAAGGATTAAAAGAAGACTTCCAGCTATCTTATCTTTTCATTACGCATGATATTAAAGCTGCGTATACAATCAGCGATAGAATTGGAGTATTAGAAAAAGGAAAACTAGTACAACAGTATGATTCAAAACATGAGTTTTTCACTTCGGAACATTCAGCAGTGAAAGAAATGAGAAGCTCGATTCTTGCAGAGCATCCGCGCTTTCGTTCGATTGGAACAAAAGAAAAAGCGTATGCCCATGCGTAAAAAAGCCTTGGTTTTTATAATCAAGGCTATTATCTTTGAAAAAAGGAGCGTGGCTTATTGAATTATCGTACATATCTTGCTTTAGCTATTCCACTCACCATTTCAACGATGACGACACCCTTATTAGGAGCTGTCGACACGGCCGTGGTTGGACGACTTTCAGATCCAGCGTATATTGGCGGTGTAGCAGTTGGAGCCCTTATTTTTAATACATTATACTGGCTGTTTGGTTTTTTGCGCGTTAGCACATCTGCTTTTGCAGCACAAGCTAATGGAGCCAACAGCTCTGAGCAAGGAATACTTGCATTGTCGCGTCCATTTTTAATCGCTCTAACCGTTGGACTTATTTTTATTATGCTACAGGTACCGATTCAGCGTGCAGCTTTGGCAATTGTGTCTCCAGATGCGGCAGTAAGCCAATTCGCAGTTGAATATTTTACAATTCGTATATGGGGAGCACCCTTTACATTAATGAACTATGTGATTTTAGGTTGGCTAATGGGAATGGCTAAAATCAAGCATTCGCTCTCGTTGCAAATTATCACGAACGTGTTAAATATGACGCTTGCCATTTTATTCGTAGAGGTTTTTTCTTTTGGCGTTAAAGGCGTTGCAGCTTCTACATTAATAGCCGAAGTCACAGCGTTTAGTTTAGGACTATTAATTGTTTCTAAAGCATCTCCGTTTAAGTGGAAAACACCTTCAGTAGGTATTCTATTTGATACAGCATCTGTAAAAAAAATGTTTAATGTGAATAAAGATTTATTTATACGTACGATTTGTTTGTTAGTTGTTATTAACTTATTTACAGCTAAAGGTGCTTCGTTCGGCACGGAATTTTTAGCAGCTAACGCAGTACTATTTCAAATTCACTATATTATGGCTTACTTTTTTGATGGCTTTGCAAATGCTTCAAGTATTCTTGTTGGAAAAGCAGTAGGGTCCCAAAATCGAAGTTTGTATATCCAAACTTTATCTCTATCGAGGAAGTGGGCCGTTATTGTAGCTTTTGTAATAGCAGGAGTATACGCAGCTTTCTTAGAACCAATCGTTAAGCTCTTTACGACTTTACCCAGCGTGATTACGCTTGCGACTGAATATGGAGTATGGCTCATTTTATATCCTTTTGTGGCTTGTTTTGGGCTTGTTATGTACGGGGCATTTACTGGAGCAACATATATTGCACCAATTCGAAACTCAATGATTTATGCGATGCTTTTATACATAGGTGCACAGGTCGTTGCGACGCCTATATGGCATAATCACGGGCTTTGGCTGGCGTTTATTTTATATACGGTTGGAAGGTCGGTATTTTTAGTTATGTATCTTCCTAGCTTAAATAAACGATTTTCAAGTCAGTCGAACGCAGCTTAATAAATGTTTCAAAGGGTAGAAAATTGGAAAGAAACACGCGCATCAGTTATTCTGTAAATAGAATAACTGATAGGAGGCAATATAGATGATTACAGAACAGGATATAAAGCACCTTAAGCGCTGTGTGGAATTGGCTGAAAGCGCGCTTGAAGAAGGAAACCAGCCGTTTGGTTCTATTCTAGTTTCAGAAGATGGCAACGTGCTTTTTGAAGACTATAACCGTATTTCAAGCGGTGACGATACGCAGCACCCTGAATTCTCAATCGCGCGCTATGCAGCCGAGCACTTATCAAAAGAAGAGCGAGCGCGTGCAATTGTTTATACATCAGGTGAACACTGTCCCATGTGCTCAGCTGCGCACGGTTGGGTTGGGTTAGGGAAAATTATCTATGCAAGTTCATCGAACCAGCTAGCCCAGTGGCTGCACGAGCTAAACGTTGCTCCGTCACCTGTGCGTAACCTATCGATTCAAGAAGTGGTGAAGGATATTGAAGTAGAAGGACCTGTCCCTGAATTAGCTGAGGAAGTTCGGAAGCTGCATGTGAGGCTTCATCAGAAATAATGAGAGTAAACCTGCTGAAGATGATCAGCAGGTTTTTTATTGTATATGCTGTTTCAATTAATCTTAAATTTTCGTACAATAAAAAATAGTAAGATAAAAAAGGAGAAGGTTATGTTAAAACCTATTGGTAAACACATTTATTATTTAGATCATCAGCCTGAAACGGACCGACCTTTGCTAGCAGCTGTTGTTGGGGAGAAGCACTGTCTAATGATTGATAGCGGTAATTCACCTGCTCATGCTGAACTATTTCAAGCGCAGCTTCAAAACGTTACGGAAAAAAAGATTGATATTGTCGCGCTTACTCATTGGCACTGGGACCATACGTTTGGACTACAAGCTATTGATGCTGTAAGCGTTGCACATGATTTAACAAAAGCTAGATTAAAAGAATATCAGTCGTTTGCATGGGATAACGAGGCGCTAGATCAACGAGTGAGAGATGGAATTGAAATTGAATTTTGTCAGGAGATGATAAAAAAAGAGCTGCCTGACCGCTCTAATTTACATATTCAAACACCTGTTATTACATTTGATAAAAGCTTAGAAGTTGATTTAGGGGGCATAAGCTGCCGAATCGAGCATATTGGAGGCGACCATGCAGAAGACTCCTCAGTCATCTACATTCCAGAAGAAAAAATGGTGTTTTTAGGCGATTGTTTAAGCCCTGACTTTTATAGCGGAAGCTGGAGCTATGATTCTAGTATGTTAGAAAAGGTTATCGAACAAGTACGCTCTTACAATGCAAACTGGTATGCAACATCTCATGATCATGTAGAAACAAAAGCTGAGCTCTTTAAATATCTCGACCAGCTACAGCAGCTATCCAAAATTGCTGAAGATTATCTGTCTGAACAAGAAATGCTTACTAAGTTTAAGGAAGAGGTACATAGAAGTCCTAATGAAGAAGAAAAAGAGCTACTGGACTATTTTCTACAAGGTAACCGAAAGAAGGAAAAGCAATGAAAGTATTAGAACTTAATCAACATGATTTGGAATTAATTGAAGCGGCTAAGCAAAAGATTACGGCACTGTATGAAGATGATAAGCATCATGTAGGAGCAGCTATTCGCTTAGCAACAGGTGAGATTATCTCTACTGTTCATATTGAAGCGTACATTGGCAGAGTGACCGTTTGTGCAGAGGCCATCGCTATTGGAAGTGCCGTTTCAAATGGGTATAAAAGCTTTGATACGATTGTAGCTGTAAGGCACCCTTATAGTGATGAAGAAGATCGAACCATTCGAGTGGTGAGCCCATGTGGAATGTGTCGCGAGCTTATTTCAGACTATGCACCAAACTGCTACGTGATATTGGAAGTAGACGGTAAATTAGTGAAAACGACAGTTGGAGAGTTACTTCCTCTTAAGTATACAAGAAGATAAAAGAAGTAATGATTAATGCTCGGAAAGTCTGCTAAGGAAAAGTAGGCTTTTTTTAATGAAGAGGTTACTTTTTAGTGACTATATTACTTGGAAGTACGTACTTTTTTTATCTCTTTATACGCGTCATAATGAATACATATCTAATGAATGTGATTGTTTATAAAAGCTTATAAATGGTTAATTTACAGAATATAATCGTAAAAGGAGATGCAAACAATGAAAGAAATACTAAAAGGTAAGCTTGGATTCGGTACAGCTCCACTTGGGAACATGTACAGAAACATTCCAGAAGAAGGAGCCATAGCTACAGTAGATGCTGCATGGGAAAATGGAATTCGCTATTTTGATTCAGCACCTTTTTACGGAGCAGGATTAGCAGAAATTCGACTGGGAAAAGCACTATCACATCGAAATCGAGATGAGTATGTCTTAAGTACAAAAGTTGGACGAGTCATCTTAGACGAGTTAGAAGATCCTTCAGCTCGTGATTTTGGTGAAAAGGGTGGCCTGTTTGAATTTGGAAGGAAAAATAAAATTATTAACGACTATAGTGCAGATGCAACGCTCCGTTCGATTGAACAAAGTCTAGAACGTTTAAAGACTGATCGTATCGACTTTGTTTATATTCACGACGTAGCGCAAGATTTTTACGGAGACGAATGGCTAGCTCAATTTGAATCAGCAAGAACAGGGGCTTTTCGAGTGCTGACTCAGCTTCGTGAAGAAGGGGTTATTAAAGGTTGGGGGCTTGGTGTCAACCGTGTCGAGCCGATTGAAATAATGCTTGAATTAGAAGAAGCAAAACCAGACGTATCGCTTTTAGCTGGGCGCTACACGCTTTTAGACCACGAACGTGCACTACAACGGGTAATGCCATCAGCAGTAAAACACAACATGGCTATTGTAGTAGGGGGGCCATATAGTTCCGGAGTTCTTGCAGGTGGCACACATTTTGAATATCAACCAGCATCACCGGAGATTATAGCCAAAGTTGAAAAGATGAAAGCAATTGCTGAGCGTCATCATATTACCATTAAGTCTGCTGCTTTACAGTTTGCACTTGCAAACCCTGCAGTGTCGGCTGTTATCCCAGGAGCTAGCCGACCTGAGCGTATTTTAGAAGATAAAGAAGCATTAAATACAGCAATTCCAGCCGCTTTCTGGGAAGAAATGCGTAAAGAAAATCTTGTGGCACCACATGTACCACTACCGGCTAACTAAGTGAAAAAAACCTCATTTTTCTACTTGTGTAGAGATGAGGTTTTTTTATTTGATAGGGTGCTAATCACTCCAACATACTCTTAAAAGCATTTATATGATAAAATAATACAATTGAGCAACGCTATTTTAATGAATTAAAGATATAAGGTGATTAACTAAATGAAGGTAATTATTGCAGAAAAACCAGATCAAGGGCTAAAGCTAGCGTCGCCTTTTTCGTTTAAAAAGCGGGACGGCTATGTGGAGATCGCCCCGAATCAGTTGTTTCCAGAAGGAGCATATTTAACGTGGGCAATTGGACATTTATGTGAGCTTGTACCACCCGAAGAGTACGATCAAAAGTGGAAAAAATGGTCGCTTGATACGCTCCCGATTGTGCCCACGCAGTTTCAACATCGCGTAACGAAGTCAAAGTGGAAGCAGTTTTCAATTATTAAAGATTTACTACATAGACAAGAAGTGAATGAAGTTATTATCGCAGGTGATGCTGAGCGTGAAGGGGAGGCAATCATTCGAATCATCCTAACCCTTTGTAAAAACAGGAAGCCGATGAAGCGCCTGTGGATTTCTTCGCTAACGCCAAAAGCCGTGGTACACGGTTTTGAAAACCTGTTAGAAGAACAAGAAACAAGAGATATTTATTACGAAGCGTTAAGCCGAGCGTGTGCGGATTGGTTAATCGGAATGAACGCTTCTAGAGCATACACGCTCTTGCTTCAGAAAAAAGGAATTTCAGACGTTTTTTCGACAGGACGAGTGCAGACGCCCACGCTTGCTTTGATCGTTAAGCGCGAGCACGAAATTGAAAATTTTAAGTCTGAACCGTTTTGGGAAGTGCTGGCTACTTTTAATATGGACAACAAAATATATCACGGTAAGTGGCATAAAGACGGTGAGTCTCGCTTGACCGATGAGCAGATGGCCCATAAAATTATGCAGTTTTGTAAAGGGAAAAATGCGGTTATTGATTCCATTGAAAAGGAGCGCAAAGAGTTTCAAGCACCGTTTTTATTCAACCTTTCCTCATTACAAGCAACAGCTAATAAAATGTTCAAATACTCACCGCAAAAAACGCTTGAAATTGCGCAAAAGCTGTATGTGAAAGGGATTATCTCTTACCCAAGATCTGATTCTAGCTATGTGACAAAAGAAGAAGCGGGAATGTTCCCAGATACGCTTGCAAAGATTAGTGAGCTTGGTGCATTTAAGGAGTTTTTCCCTCTTCCTATTGAGTCCATTATGAACAATAAACGGTACGTAAACGAAAAGAAAGTAACGGACCACTATGCCATTATTCCAACAGAGCAGGTGACAGATCCAGCTAAAATGTCAGGGGAAGAAGCCAACATCTATACGCTCATTGTCAAAAGATTAATTGCAGCACACTATAAGCAAGCCATTTTCGACTATACGACTATTCATACAATCGTCGAAGGACGGGCAACGTTTATTTCAAAAGGAAAAGAGCAAATCCAAGAAGGCTGGCGCAAAGTGATTTATGGGAAGCAAAAAGAAAAAGACGCGGATGAGGATGAACAAGACCTGCCTTCACTAGAAGAAAAAGAAGAAGGAATTGTTCAGGATGTAAAGGTAAAAAACGGAAAAACACAGCCTCCAAAGCGCTATACGGAAGGTCAGCTTATTACGCTAATGAAAACAGCCGGAAAGCATTTAGATGACAATGAGCTTGTAAAAGTGTTAACAAAGACGCAGGGGCTAGGAACAGAAGCCACGCGTGCAGGAATCATTAGCGTCCTACGTGATCGCAAGTATATTGAAGTGAAGAAGAATCAGGTGTTTGCCACGAATAAAGGAAAAGTACTAATTCAATCAATCGGACCAAGTATCCTTGCATCACCTGAAATGACGGCTAAGTGGGAGCAGCGTCTTCATGAAATTGGTCAAGGAAAAGCATCTTCTCAAGAATTCATGGAACAAGCGAAGAAGCTTTCTCTTAAATTAATTGAAGATGCAAAGGAACAAAGCAACCAGTGGTCGTTTGACGGCTTTGATCTCAGCGAGTTCAAGCAAACAAGAGGTGAAAAAGGTGGAAAAGGCAAGACGACCGGAACAAAAGTAGGAAGTTGCAAAAAGTGTGATGGTGACATCGTTGACAAAGGAACGTTTTATGGCTGTTCTAATTATCAAAGTAATCAGTGCAGTTTTACATTTTCAAAAAAGATTCTTGGCAAAACAATCTCGCAGGCAAATGCGAAAAAGCTGTTAAAAGACGGACAAACGAACCTTATAAAAGGCTTTAAAAAAGGAGACAAAACCTTTGACGCGAAGCTTGAGCTCAAAGGAGATAAAACGCAGTTTTTGTTTGAAAAATAAAAGATGAAAATTTGTTGTTTCTAAAGCTGAAGATTAAACAAAGAACGGAGCTGTCACCTAACAGCTCCGTTCTTTGTTTAATTTCTTTATAGCTTACGCGCAACAAATCGATCAATAATACGGACCGCTTCTTTAGCACCGCCGCACTCTTGAAAGCTTTGATTAATAGACTGAATTCCTTTTTTATACTGCTCATTAGCAAGCACTTCGTTGACCGCTTTTTTGAGCGTATCTGAATTGACGTGCTCTTTTTGCAATCTGTATCCAGCATCAAGTTCGGTTAAGCGCTGGGCAACCATCGGCTGGTCTTTATCATGGGGGATAACCACCATTGGAACGTTAAAATGAATGGCTTCGTTTACGCTGTTCATGCCTCCGTGCGTAATAAATACATCTGTGTGCTCAAGGACCTTTAGCTGAGGCACGTAAGCAGAAATGATAAAGTTTTCAGGTGCTTCTTTAATTTGATTCATGTCAGCGCGTTCACCTGCAGCAATGACCACTTTACCATCGAAGTCTGCAAAGGCATCAATGCACATGTTGAAAAAAGCTTCAGTGTGATCAAGTACCGTGCCCATTGAAATAAACAGCACTTGTTCATTCTTTAGTAGATTGATAGGAAAGTTATCTTTATCAGCACGGTTAGGAAAAGTCGGACCAATGAAGACTTTTGATTCATCAAATTGCTCATTGTTAGGCTGGAAATATGAGCTGGTAAATACAAATGTTAAATTAGCAGTGTTGTTCATAAACTGCTGGATGTTTTCTGGCTCCACACCGTACTGCATCTTCATTTTTTCAAGAAGATTTAGCGCTTCTTCATTTGGTTGTAAGTGAGATAGAGGCATGTTTTTGTGAAATTCCTCTGGAAATAAAAAGGAGGCTGATGAGCACACGCCAGGAATTTGTAAGTAGTCTCTTACAAGCTGGCCAGCACCAAATTTTTCGTAAAACACAAGATCAAATGTAAATTCTTCACATAATTTCTTTGTCACTTCTAACGTATCCAGGGAATTTTGAATATTCATGTTTAAAAACGTATGTAACCCTTGTGTGGAATGCGTATCAATTTCCAATTTGCTTAACAAATCAGGCTGAAGGTGTACGGTTGCTCCTGCGCCTTCTAAGCGCCCCCTGAATTTTTCAGCTGTAATATAGTGGACGCTGTCACCTCTTTCTGTAAAAGCTTTTACAATACCGATAGTAGGATTGACATGTCCTTCTGCAGGAAAATTAACCATTAAAATGTTTGCCACTTAAACCACGGCTCCTTATCTATATACTTAAAATCTGTTAGGTACTGATTTTAAGCAAATGTAGTAAGCTCCCCATTCATAAATAAATGGTAGGCAATGGAAACATTTTTATCATACTTTTTGAAAGGGCGCAATAAATATGGCTTCTATAATAGTAATATAGTGGAAAATAGTGAAATGGATATATGAAAGCCTGTTCCAATAGTCCCTAAAAATAAAAAGGAAGACAGCAGAAATAGAAGTTGAAAGAGTAAAGTTGATTTTAATTGCGGAGGGTTCAAGGAAGTAGATAGCTAAAATTATAACCAAAACAGTAAGGGACCTACAGGCGATGATTTGTAGGTTCCTTACTGTTACCTGCTGAAAAATTAATTGGAGTTTTTTCTTCCGTAAGGCGTTCTATGCCAGTTCACTATGATAAATAGGAGAGCTATAATACATAAAGTGAAACTTAGGTATAAATAGGATAGATCTAAATCGTTTGTATATAAACTATAGATTAGTTGAAGAAACCAATAAAATGGGTTAAACATAGCTATTATACGTACAATATCTGATTCTAAAAATAGACCTAATCCAGGAATCGATATAAGAAAAACAAATGTAATTGGCTTCAAGATGGCGAGAGCTTGTGTCTCGGTTGACGCGTAAAAGGCCATTGATAAACCAAGTACTGTGCCAAGCAAAATGCCGATAATTATGATGAACAATATCGGTACTATGTTAAAAGGAACGTTTAATATAAAGCTACATACAACAAAGTCAACTAAAGTAATGATAGAAGCGACCGTTAGTTTAGCTAAAACAGGTATAGCAGGATGAGCAGGTTGAACATGCTGTAAGTCTATTGTTTTATTTTTTCTCTCTTCCACTAGGCTAAATAACAAAATCATTCCAAAGAACAAAAATGATCCGTAAAGGTTAAAAGCATACACTTTATTAAACAATGTAGGACTAAGCTTTCCAGCTTCAATTGGTTTACCATCTAGTATTGCTGCTGCTTTTTTTACAGACTCAGGAGATTCTCTGCCATCAGTGATTAGTTTACCATTCATAAAGCCTATTTTAGTGTCTAAGTCCCTTACCTTAGTTTTCATGTCCTCATAAGAACTTACTTCATAGACCATAATTTCAGCTGGTATAGTTACAGGTTGTTTTGTATCTTTCAGTACTACAATCTTTGGCATATCTGAATATGTCTCTGTTATGCCAGAAGCACCAAAGGCAGTAAATATAGGAAAAGCGATGATAAGCCAGATTAATATATTGCGACGTGCGAGTAGTAAATCTTTTAGCATAAAAGTAAAAAAAGTATTCTTCATAACCTGAACCCTCTCTCAAACATTAACTTTTTAAAGATAAAAATACTGGCTACATAAAATATAATTGAAAATAAAAACAATCCAGTATATGAACTAGGCGCAGGACCTTCAGTTAGATATAGATAGTAATAGGTCTTAATAAAGGGTTCAAATGGATTGAATGGAATAGAATCAATATTCCATAGCGGCAAAATAGCTCTAATCATAACTGCAAAGATAAAACCTGTAACAATACTACCTACTAGCATGACAATACTTTGTTTTTTTACAATCATAGCTAACAGAACACCACTGCTAATCATTACTAGAGAAAGAATGAGGGTCAAAAATAAAAACTGTATAACAAACTCTATTTCGTTTATTCTTGGGATCACAGCCAGAAATGAAGCTATTAAAATAATAAGCAAAAGTAGTACATGTTTACTAAAGAAGTACTGGGTAATACTTCTGCTAGTTCTCATAACTTGTATCATATTTGTATCAATATCCTCGGATATTTGCATTGCAGCCATCCAGAACAAAAGGTCAATTAAAATAACAACATTAAAAATGGTTAGCCATGGCATCCACTGTTCGACCCATTGAATATGTTGAAAACCAAAAGACAGAACGTTAATTCCTAAAGCCATACAAAAGATATATCCGAAAATTAAAGCTACTATATTATTTCTAATTAGCTTAATAAATTCAATTTTAATCATCATGCTTCTCCTTTTAGTCCTCGACCTACTACTTTAATGAAAATCTCTTCAAGGCTAGCTTCTTGAGAATGAATGCTGTCAAAACTCTTACTATTTATAATGTTAGTTAGCATAGTTAAATCATCTTGTTTGGAGAAAGTTTTCTTTTGTCCGTTGTGTTCAACTGTAACTACTTGTTTACCAAATCGCTTTTTATAATTTTCTGGTGTATCTAATTCAATAATCTTGCCTTTATTGAAAAAAGCAATTCGATCACATAGTTTTTCAGCTTCATTCATATCATGCGTTGTTAGAAACATGGTAGTGCCATTTTTATTCAAGTTTAAAATAATTTCTCGTACATAAGCTGCTATTTCTGGGTCCATACCTGATGTAGGTTCATCCATGAATAGAACTTCTGGCTTTGTAACTAAAGCTCTTGCTAAAACCAGCCTTGTTTTCATACCTTTAGAATAGTCCCCAGCTTTTTTATCTTTGGATTTAAACAAGTCCATTTTCTTTAACATATCAAGAACTTCTTCTTTAGGTGTTCCATAGATTTTAGCGTGCAACATTAAGTTTTCGTATCCAGTTAATGTAGGGTACAGTACATCATTTTCAAAAGCAATTCCTATCTTCTTATAAAAAGAATATTTTACTTTAGACATATCTTGACCCAAGATAAATACTTTACCGGGTGGAGGAGAAATAAGCCTTGTTAATAGCTTAATGGTAGTGGATTTACCTGCACCACTTGGGCCTAAAAATCCAAATATTTCACCTTTTTTCACTTCAAAAGATAAATTGTTTACAGCATGACTTTTTTTGTCATAAGAATATGTTAGTTCATTTACTTCGATTGCTTTTTGCATAAAATATTTCTCCCTTTTCTTATTTTTGAAACAAATTTAACTTTTTGTTTCATTTTTTATAAATCTTATAATAATTTTGAAACAAAATCAATGATTTGTTATAATATTTTTGAGGTGAAATAAAATAATGGATGGTTTTAAAATTAGAACGGATAAAAAGAGAGAGTTAATTATTGAATCAGCTCTTGAATTGTTTAAAGTGCTATCTCCTAGAAAAGTTTCTATTCGCGATATTGCATCAAAAGCAAAGGTTTCAGTAGTTACAATCTACAATTACTTTGGAAGCAAAGAAGGATTAATGACTGAAATTGTGAGGTTTGTGCTGTTTCAACAGCTGCAACTTGCTCAAGAGATTACTAAATCTAAAGTAAAAATGGATGAAAAAATAGCTAAGCTAATCTTTACAAAAACAGAACTTCTTACTCAATTTCATCCAGAGTTTATCGAATTAATGATGAATGATCCAGCAATGAAAAAGATGATAGAAGAAGAATTTATTTCAAAGACTTATGAATTAATAATAGAGTTTATTAATGACGGTAAGCGTGAAGGTATATTTTCAAAAGAGATTCCAAATGAAATGATTATGAAAGTAATCGAACTTTACAGACAAGATATGGCTTCTAAAAGTAGCATTTTATTTAGCGGAAAAAATGTCAACGATCATGAAACCATTTTGAGGATTCTCTTATATGGTATATCAGGGTATAAAGAATAAGGTCGAAAGTCTAAATTACATTTTAATTAATATAATTAGTAAAATTAGATTTATCTTTATAATAGTTTGAGTATCTAAAAAGATTTTAAGAATGTCTTAAAGTCTTTTTTTATTTTTAACAAATCATTAAACTTGTATGATAATCCTATAAATGGTATATTTCTTTAGGCTGAGGACATTACTTATATACTGTTATGTACTTATAAAAAGATAGTAAGAGGGAGGAATTTACTATGAGTAACCAGCAGGCTGCACAGGCTCCGAATGTAAAAGCTTTGCCGATTATAGCTTCGTTTCTGATCGCTGGGTTCATCGGGTTATTCAGTGAAACGGCTTTAAATATGGCTCTGCGTGACTTAATTATTGGCTTTGGTATTCATGAGACAACGGCACAGTGGCTTACAACAGGATACTTATTAACGCTTGGTATTTTAGTACCAATTTCAGGTTTCATTCTTCAATGGTTTACAACGAGGCAGCTATTTATTGCGTCACTCATTTTTTCCATTATTGGCACGTTTATTGCAGCAATCGCACCAACATTTAGCGTGTTAATGATTGCTCGCGTGGTGCAGGCCATTGGAACAGCACTTCTTTTACCCCTAATGTTTAATACGATTTTGGTCATTATTCCGCCTCATAAGCGTGGAAGAGCGATGGGGATTATCGGTCTTGTAATTATGTTTGCACCAGCGGTTGGTCCAACAGTATCAGGGTTGATTTTAAAAACACTTACTTGGCACTGGATCTTCTGGATTTCACTGCCATTACTGCTTGTGGCATTAGTGTTTGGAGCATTTTTTATGCAAAACGTTACAACACCAACAAAGCCAAAAATTGATATTCTGTCCATTATTCTTTCAACCATTGGCTTTGGTGGGATTGTGTACGGCTTTAGCAGCGCTGGAGAAGGCGGGGGCTGGGGAAGTACCGAAGTAATTATCGCGCTTGTTGTTGGAATTTTAGGATTGGTAGTCTTTTCAATTCGTCAAGTAAAGATGAAAGAGCCAATGCTTGATTTAACAGCATTTAAGTACCCAATGTTTGTTGTTGGTCTTCTCTTAATTTTAGTTTCGATGATGGTTATTTTGTCATCCATGATGATTTTACCATTATACTTGCAAACATCACTAGCTCTATCAACATTTGCAGCCGGATTGATGCTTCTTCCAGGAGGAATTGTGAACGGACTTCTTTCACCTGTAATGGGTGGGCTATTCGACCGTTTTGGCCCTAAGTGGTTAGTTATTCCTGGTCTTATCATTGTAGTAGCGACAATGTTTGGCTTTTCAACGATTTCACTTGAAACGTCAACATCGCTTATTGTTGCTTTGCATATTGCTCTTATGATTGGCGTTTCCATGATTATGATGCCGGCTCAAACAAATGGTTTAAACGAGCTGCCACCAGAGCTTTACCCACACGGTACAGCAATTATGAATACGCTGCAGCAAGTAGCCGGTGCAGTAGGAACAGCGGTTGCAATTTCAATTTTATCGTCAGGTTCCAGAAGCTTTATGGAATCTGTATCAGACCCAACCGATCCATTAAATGTAGTGCTTGCGTTTACCAAGGGTGTTCAAAATGCCTTTATCTTTGGTGCAATCGTGGCTGTTGTTGGTTTGATTATTTCGTTCTTTATTAAGCGAATTATTGTAGATAACCAAGAGCAAGCACATTAAGATAACGAAAAGAGTGGTTCTAGATTGAACTGCTCTTTTTTTATTTTTATAAAAGTAAAAAAATGATTAAAATTCAAGTATATATAAAGAGGAAGTTGCGTGTACAAAAAGACAATGAGTATGGAGTTGGAAAGTTTGAGCAGGTGTACAATCAACTAGGCTTAAAAGATTTAAAATCAGGAGAATTTAAGGAGTAAAGCGGAAAGGAAGCTAGGTTTAATGACCTAGCTTCCTTTATTTATGAAAAGAAAATGAAATTTTATACACTGTTGACACTATTTAGAAAGCGAGTTATAATCCTTGTTATTGAAAATAGTAATCATTCCTATTTTCTTGTGAGTATAAAAATGATATAGAGGTAGATGTGATGAAGCAAGAGGTAGAGTTTATTAAATTAAGTCCTACACAAAACATGACAATCTTAGTTAAGAGTCATCATTTCAATGGAGACTATCAACAAATAGCTTTAAAGATGATGGCGTACGATCATGTGTATGCAGAGCAAGTAGGTTTTATTAAAGAACCCAAAGATGGAAATGCAGATGGGCACCTTCAAATGGCTGGAAATGAATTTTGCGGAAACGCTTGTATGTCTTTAGCTGCATTTATTACTCATCAAAGAGGCATTGAGGAAAATGGGATATCACATTTATCGATTGAAGCTTCAGGAGCTGAGGAGTTGATTGCCTGTCAGGTGCGAAAAGTAGAAGATGACTATAAATGTCGCATTGCGATGCCGCTACCTAAACGAATTGAACCCAGAGTTATAGAGTACGAGAATACATATGTTCATGCTTACTCAGTTGAGTACGAGGATTTTCTACACATTGTGCTTGAAGTAGACGAAGTTGATGAAGAGATGAAAACAGCAGCAGAAGTACTTGCACGCTCCCTAGAAGAAAGTTTCCCTGAAACTACGCTAATTGGGGTGTTACTATACGAAAAAGTCAGATCTTACTTAGCCCCACTCATCTATATTCCTAAGCTAAACAGCATGGTATGGGAAAGGGGATGCGGATCTGGAACAGCTTCAATAGGTGCGTATCTTGCATTTTTATCAAAACAAAAGATTAGTGCAGAGATTAAGCAGCCTGGCGGTGGTATTCGTGTATTTGGAAAGTATGAAAATGGATTTGTGAGCCATGTGCAAATTGAAGGCACAGTTCGCATTGTTGCTCAAGGAAAGGCATTTGTTACTGTATAAAACGTAAGATTGGAGATGATTGTGTGGAAGAACTATTAAAGTTTAAACATAAGCTACTGGACTTTTCAGGTAAGTTTAATTATTGGGCTTCACAATACGACAGTACCGATCAGCATTGTGAAGAGCTAGAGAAATTAATTAACGAATATACAGCATTTATTATTGATGAATCTAACAGAGAGAAGTGGTTCTTACTTCAGGTAGAAGACATCAATGAGGAACTACTTACAGAACTACAGCAGATTTCGGCTCGTTGCGTAGCGATTATGGAAAAGTATCGCGCTCTTCAATTGCTTGGTGGACAATCAAACATTACTGATTATTTCAAAAATATCGAGTCTTGTATTGAAGAAGAGTTTGGTAATTTCCAAGTGAAACCCACTTCTAAAGTTCTATTAGTTGGCTCTGGAGCTTTTCCGATGACGCCACTATTGATTGCAAAAAAAACAGGAGCAGAGGTTATTGGTATTGATATTGACGACGAAGCCATCGAGCTAGGTGGAGAAGTATTACGCATACTAGGTGACGGACTGAATGTGCGAGTTCAAAATAGTCAACTGGACCAGTTAGAGTGCTTAAAAGATATTACCCACGTTATTTTCAGCTCTACTGTGAAGGAAAAATACGACTTATTAGATCAGCTATATAATCTAACGAGAGATGAAATAACGATTGCTATGAGATATGGTAACGACTTAAAATCACTGTTTAACTATCCACTTAAAGAAGTCAATAGCGAAAAGTGGATGCTCGTTGAACAGGTGTTGCGTCCGAATCAAGTTTTTGATATCGCGCTTTATCAAAAACAAAGAAAGGGTGAAGCAGTTGAAGTCGTTTAAGAATGTTTTGGTGTTGGGAACTGGACCAACCGCTTTACAGCTAGGATTAAACTTTAAGAAAGCTTTAAGCAGTAGAGTTGGTATTGCAGGAAGGACTTCTGTGCGTTCAGAAAAATTTTTTGCTTCCTTAGCTGAACACGGTCATCTCGTTCAGGTAGCTGTTCAAAATCGAAAGCATGAAAAGATGCAGGGGCAATTTATAGTTGATGATATATTTTTTCAGTATGAAGAAGTGGTTGGAGAATGGGATACGCTTATTTTAGCCGTCACAACTGATGCATATCTAGACGTATTAACCTCGCTTCATAAAAATACGTTAAAAGATGTGAAGGCCGTTATATTAATATCACCGACTCTTGGCTCAAATTACTTAGTACATCACTATATGAAACAGTTTAACCCTCAGGTTGAGGTCATTAGTTTTTCTACATACTTTGGAGATACACGTTGGTTAAGCTCTTATCCTTCAAATCAAGTGTTAACAACGGCTGTAAAAAAGAAGATTTACTTAGGCTCTACGAACTCTTCGTCTGAAGCGGTTGAAAAGCTTGTTAATCTGTACAAACAGTTAAATTTAACAATTGAAGTAATGAAAACACCGATTGAAGCAGAGACGAGAAACATTTCTCTATACGTGCATCCTCCTTTGTTTATGAATGAATTTTCACTCAGCTATATTTTTAAAGAGGAAAAGCATCTGAAATACGTATATAAAATGTATCCAGAAGGGCCGATTACGCCTTCATTAATTAAGAATATGCTCAATCAATGGAAAGAAATTATGAGCATTATTTCAAGGCTTAACGTTAAACAATTGAATTTACTGAAATTTATGACGGAAGATAATTATCCTGTACGAAGAGAAAGTTTGTCTTTACACGATATCGAAAAGTTCAGTGAGTTAGAGAGTATTCACCAAGAATATTTGCTGTATGTACGATATGCATCTTTACTCGTCGATCCATTCTCAGAGCCCGACCAACATGGGCGCTACTTCGACTTTTCAGCAGTTCCGCTTCAAACCGTATTTGTGAATAAAGAACAAAAGTTTGATATTCCACGAATGCCTAAAGAGGATTATTATCGGCTGAAAATGATTCAAGCAATCGCTAGATACGTAGAGTGTGATTGTCCAACTATTGATCAGTTTTTAACAGCGTATAAAGAGAAAGTAAGGGCATTCTCAGAAGCTTATGAAGATGTAAAGCTTTCAGCCGCATTTTCAAATTTAGCATTTGAAGATGATATAAGCATGATTTATCAAGCTCTTGATAAACAAATAGTAAAACAATAGAAAAATGGAGGAACAAACGTGAAAAAAAGAAAATCATTTACACTAGCAGTGCTTACATGTGCAGCTTTACTTGCTACAAGTGCATGCAGTGACAACGAAAAAGCTAGTACAAGTGCAACAAATAAAAATGAAATTACCTATGCAACATCCAAGGACATTAACGATATGAATCCACACCTTTATCCAGGTGCAATGTCAGCACAAGGAATGGTGTATGAATCACTTGTAGAAAATACGGAAGAAGGAATTAAACCGCTTCTTGCAGAATCTTGGGAGGTTTCAAAAGACGGTAAAACCTACACATTCAAGCTTAGAGAGGGTGTAAAGTTCCATGATGGAGCACCGTTTAATGCAGAAGCAGTTAAGAAAAATATTGATGCGGTGCAGCAAAATGCAGAAACACACTCATGGATTAAGCTATCTACTAAAATCGTAAGCTGTAACGTGGTAGATGACTATACGATTGAACTTGTTTTATCAGAGCCATATTATCCGACATTAGTTGAATTATCTATGACGCGACCTTATGTTTTTATCTCACCGAATGATTTTAAAAATGATGGAACAAAAGATGGTGTAGATGGTTATCATGGAACGGGTCCATATGTTCTAAAAAAGCATAAGGTGGACAACTACGCAACATTTGAAAGAAACGAAAGTTACTGGAATGGAAAGCCAGAAGTTAAGACAATTACTGCTAAAGTCCTTCCCCAAGGAGACACGACGTTTTTAGCATTGCAAAAAGGTGAAGTGAACTTTGTCTTTACGGATGACCGGGGTGCAGACAGCATTGATGTAAAAGCAATGCAACAGCTTGTTGATTCAGGTGATTATCAGCTCGTTAGAAGTCAACAAATGAATACAAAAATGGTTGTAGCCAACAGCAGTAAATCAACTAGTCCAGTAAGTGAAACAGCAGTTCGTGAAGCAATTTGGTATGCGATTGACCGTAAAACAATTAGCGAAACCATTTTTGAGGGTACAGAAACTCCAGCCAATACTTTGTTTTCTAAAAATGTTAATTATGCAGATGTAGATCTTAAGAAGCGTGGCTACGATGTGAAAAAAGCTAAAGCACTTTTAAGTGAAGCAGGCTGGAAAGAAGATAAACAAACCGGTATTCGCACAAAAGATAACCAGCTGCTTTCAATGACGCTTTATTATGACAGCAACTCTGCGTCTCAAAAAACGCAGGCTGAGTTTATTCAAAATGCACTTAAAGAAATTGGAGTAGAAATTAAGTTGACGGGAGAAGAGTCAACGTCAATAGCAAACCGAAGAGCAGCAGGAGACTATGACTTACTATTTAACCAAACGTGGGGATTAGCTTATGACCCTCAAAGTACTATTGCTGCGTTTACTTCAGATGCCTCTTATTTGCATACAACAAAGGGAATTGTTCACGCCGATGAGCTATACAAAAAAATTGAACAAGTAATGACGTCAACTACTGAAGATGAGCGGAAGAAGCTATATGCTGATATTTTAACGATTGTGCATGATGAAGCGGTGTTTATTCCAATTACAAACGGAAACGTAACCGTAGTAGCTCCAGAAAATTTAAAAGGAATTTCGTTTAAACAAACTCAGTATGAACTACCGTTTGAACAGATGAAGTTTGAAAAGTAAAAAGGGGAGATTTCCCCCTTTTTTAGTGGTTGAAAATAAAGAAAGGAAGATAAAGCATGGGTGTATATGTTGTAAAAAGGCTGCTGTTAATGATTCCGCTGCTGTTTATTATTTCGTTTCTAACATTTGTACTAATCAATTTATCTCCCGAAGATCCTGCTAAATTAGTTTTGCAAGCGCAAGATGTTCCAGTGATTACTGATGAGCTTATCGCTCAAACAAGGCAAGAGCTAGGGCTTAATAATCCTTTTATCATTCAATACTTAAACTGGCTCGCTTCGTGTCTTCAATTGGATTTCGGAAATTCTTATGTTAAGGATGAAACTGTTTGGGTGCTCTTAGGGCCGGCTTTTTTTAATACGTTAAAATTAACGCTCGTTTCATCAGTAGTCATTATTAGTTCTTCCATCATTTTGGGCATTGTCTGTGCATTAACAGAAGGCAGATTACTGGATCGTTTTATTAGAGGGACATTCTTTTTCTTATCAGCACTTCCAGCATATCTAATCGGCATAGTAATGGTTTGGTATTTTTCCGTTACGCTTGATTTGCTTCCAACAAGCGGACTTGAATCGTACAAAAGTTATATTTTGCCTGTTTCGGTAATTGCCTTTACTCATATCGGACTATACTTTCGCACTGTGCGTAGCGCTATGCTCGCAAACCTAAACGAAGATTATGTTTTGTACGCTAGAGCTTCGGGGTTATCTGAGAAAAAAATCATAGCCGCTGTCTTAAAAAATTCTCTTCAAGTATCCATCTCGATTTTTTGTATGTCCATTCCGCTTATCTTAGGTGGGACGGTTGTTATTGAAAATGTGTTTGCATGGCCAGGGCTAGGTAGTTTAAGCATCAAGTCCATTTTAAGCAGGGACTTTCCTGTTATTCAAGCATACGTACTCATTATCGCGGTGGCTTTTGTTGTGTTTAATACAATCTCAGACATTGTTAACACAGCGTTAAACCCGAAGCTAAGGATTGGTGAATAGGATGCAACTATTAAAAGGCTTGGCAAAAGATAAGCTCGGACTCGCTTCACTTGTGATTATCGTCCTAACGTTGATTGTGGGGGTTTTTGCACCGGTCGTAGCGCCAAATGATCCCGTTAAAGTGAATATGGCTTTACGATATGCTGCACCTTCACTTGAATATTGGCTAGGTAATGATCACTTAGGGAGGTGCGTATTGTCCAGGCTTATTTACGGTATTCGTCCTAGCATTATCTATGTGTTAATCGCGCTATCATTATCGGTTGTACTGGGGGGACTACTAGGATTCATTGCGGGATACTTTAAAGGTGTTATCGACTCTATTATTATGCGAGTCTGTGATGCTATGCTTTCTTTTCCTGTGTACGTCATTACGCTTGCTGTTGTAGGTATTCTCGGGGTTGGCTTAGAAAATATTTTAATTGCGTTTATTTTAATGAAGTGGGCTTGGTTTGCACGCGTAATCCGAGTTTCCGTGATGCAGTATAGTGATTTGGAATATGTAAAATTTGCGCGAGCGTCCGGATTCAATCATTTCACCATTATTTACCGTCATATGCTTCCAGTCACCTTTGCCGATATTGCGGTCATATCAAGTAGTTCAATTAGCTCTACCATTTTGCAAATTTCAGGTCTTTCGTTTCTTGGATTAGGCATTCAAGCACCAAATCCAGAATGGGGTATGATGCTGAATGAAGCTAGAGATGTCATTTTCACAAAACCAGAACTATTACTGCCTCCGAGTCTAGCAATTATTACAGTGGTTCTAGCTTTTAACTTCTTAGCAGATGCGCTTCAAGTTGCGTTAAACCCGAAGCTTGCGAACTCAAAAGCTAGAATGCAAAAGGAAGCGCACATCGTAACATCACCGTTACATGAAAAGGAGGTTGCGAAATAACACCATGAGTCTATTAATAGTAGAAACGCTGCAAGTAATTGATAATCAGACAAATACGTCCATCATTCATAATAGTTCATTTCAAGTCGATAAAGGCGAATGCTTAGCTCTAGTCGGAGAGAGCGGTAGTGGCAAGTCAATGACATGTAAGTCGATCATGCGTTTGCATAAGAAAGGAATTAGCCAATCTGGTCGCGTGTTATTAAAGGGAGAAGATTTATTTCAGCTTTCTGAAAAACAAATGAGAAGTAAAAGAGGGAAAGAGCTTTGCATGGTCATGCAAAATGGCATGAGTGCTTTCAATCCTTCTAATCCTGTTGGAATGCATTTGATGGCTACCCTCAAGCAGCATACGGATTGGAGCTACCAGCACCTGGAGAGTAAGCTTATCGATGGAATGAAGCGTGTGCGTCTACAAAGTCCAATGGATGTCATGAACAAATATCCACATGAACTTTCAGGAGGAATGCTTCAGCGATTGATGATTGTCCTAGCGTTACTGCTAGAACCAGATGTCTTAATTGCTGACGAGCCAACGACTGCATTAGATACTATTTCTCAGTTTGATGTAATCGAGCAGTTAATCAATTTACGAGAAAATATTGGGTCAGCCATGATTTTTATTTCACATGATCTAGGAATTGTAAAGAAATTGGCAGATCAGGTACTTGTAATGAAGGATGGGGAAATCGTAGAAAGAGGGGCAACACAAAATGTTTTTTTACAGCCTCAACATCCATATACGGAATATCTTATCTCAACAAAGCGTACGCTTAGTGAACATTTTCAGAAAATGGTAGGGGGGGCTGTCGATGCTTAACGTATGCGAAGTTGAAAAATCATATACATCTGGAGGGCTCTTGTCCAAAGAGAAAAAGCAAATCATTAAAAAAGTTAGTTTTAAATGCGTGGCAGGAGAGTGCCTAGGTATTATTGGTGAGAGCGGTAGCGGTAAGTCAACGCTAGGACGTTTAATTCTTGGCATTGAACGCCCGGATAAAGGAGAGGTTTTACTCGATGGTATAAGTACCAGGAACGTACAAGCACGCGTGGGGAAAATGAGCGCTGTGTTTCAAAATTATACGTCTTCCTTGAATCCTTTTTTTACGGTTAAAAAAGCCATTCAGGAGGCTCTTCAAATCGTAAAAGTACCCAAAAAAAATCAAGAAAAAGAAATAGAAAAATTACTACATCAAGTAGGGCTTCCTGCGTTTTATAAACATAAGTATCCACACGAATTGTCAGGTGGAGAAGCACAAAGAGTTTGTATTGCAAGAGCCATTGCAACAAAACCCAAATACCTCTTACTCGATGAAGCCGTCAGCTCATTAGACATATCTGTTCAGCTTCAAATTTTAATCTTATTAAGGGAATTAAGAAGCGCTTATGACATGAGCTATATCTTTATTACGCATGATTTGCAGGCTGCAACGTACCTTTGCGACCGGATTATGATTTTTAAAGAAGGACAAGTCGAAGAGGTAGTGTCAGTGAGCAATTTAAAAAACGTGAAGTCATCATATGCTAAGGCGTTGTTGAACAAAACCATTAGCTTATAGGAGGGGAAAACAGTGAAAGGAGCACTATCTTGGCCCTTTTTACGTTTATACGCATTAGTGCTTCTCTATTTTAATGCTAATGCCATACTAAACGTGGTTATTCCGTTAAAAGGAGACAGCTTAGGAGCAACAAATACAACAATTGGTATCATCATGGGTGCTTACTTGTTTACGACAATGTTTTTTAGACCATGGGCAGGCTATATTATTCACAAATTTGGTCCTGTTAAAGTGCTACGCGTTATTTTGCTGATTAATGCCGCAGCGCTAATTTTATATACCTTTACAGGTTTAGGCGGTTATTTTACCGCTCGTATCCTTCAAGGCGTTTGTACGGCTTTCTTCTCCATGTCACTGCAAATCGCCATTATCGATGCACTTCCTGAAGAAAATCGTTCACAAGGGATTTCTCTTTACTCTTTATGCTCGTATATTCCCGGGATTATTGGGCCTCTGTTAGCTATTGGTATTTGGCAGGCAGATAATGCGAGCTATTTTACGATTTTGATGGTTGCTCTTGCGATTTTGACAGGAATAGTAGGGTATGGTTCCACAATGAATACGCATAACGAAGTGAAAAAATCACCTCCTCCTCTTGGAATGAAAGAGTCGTTCAGTCAGCTTTTTAAAAATCCTTACTTATTTAAATGTAGCGTAATCATGCTCGTATCCTCTATGGTGTTTGGAGCAGTTACAACCTTCATTCCTCTTTATGCAGAGCAGTTGGAAAATAGTCACGCCGGCATGTATTTAATGATTCAAGCAGCTACTGTTGTTGCAGCGCGCTTCACGCTAATGAAAAAAATCCCTTCAGACGGCAAGTGGCACTCTCTCTATATGGCAGGTACACTATTAATGCTGGCACTAGCAGCTCAGTCAATTAGCTTTGCTGTTGTTGGAGGAGCTTTTTTCTTTTATGCTGCAGCCATTTTAATGGGAATAGCTCAAGCAATTATTTATCCTACATTAACGACATATTTAAGTTTTGTATTGCCAGCTACTAATCGTAACGTTCTTCTTGGATTATTCATCGCTACAGCAGATTTAGGCGTTTCATTGGGCAGTGTAGTTATGGGACCGGTTGCAGATGCTTTATCCTATTCGGTCATGTACGCGGTTTGTGCAGGTTTAGGTGCTTTGATGATTCTCTTTTCTTATGACAAGCGTAAACAATTTGTTAATTGAATATGCTTATTCCGTAGAGTGTGATATGTTATACATACTGATTTGGTAGGTTTTTACCATCTTTCTCAGCAAAGGTGTATAAAATGACGAATCTTTTCAATACTGTTACAGATATGTAAAATTGATCGAATTACTTTCTTTTTAGAAGTAGTTTCGATACAATGCCCTCAAGATGTTTTCTAAACGAAAGCAATTTTTTGAAAAGACGAAAGGAGCTCTATTAACCATGAAGAAATTGAAATACCCTTTCATCGTTGGACTACTTTCCGTAGCGCTTGCAGCATGTGGATCAAATGATGCTAGCGACAGTGCGGATAAAAAAGAAGATTCGAAAACAGCTCAAACGGAAGAACAGCAGCAACAAACAAAAGAACAAGAAAAGCAAATGAAAGAAATGCAGGAGAAATTAGAAAAGCAGCAGGTAGATGAAAAGAAAACTGTAGCGCTTGTAAATGACGAAAAGATTTTAGGGTCTGAATACAATCAAGTGCTTCAAACATCTCAAATGCAAATGCAGCAAATGGGACAAGACCCAACAACAAAAGATGCTGCTAAGCAGGTTAAAGATCAAACAATCGATAGCTTAGTGGGACAAACGCTGCTCATTCAAGATGCAACGGAAAAAGGTTATAAAGCATCAGAAGAAGAAATTAATAAGCAAATTGAAGATGCTAAAAAGCAGTATGATTCAGAAAAAGAATTTAACAATGTATTAAAACAAGCAGGTCTCAATATGGATCAATTAAAAGAGCAGCTCGGTGAAAGTATTCAGTATAATAAGTATGTAGAAAAAGAAATTAAAGCTGATGAAGTAACGGATGAAGAAGTGAAAGAGTACTACGACCAATATGCGAAGCAAGCAGAAAGTGCAGGATCAGATCAACAGCAGCAGCTGCCAAAATATGAAGAAGTAAAAGATCAAATTAAAGGTCAACTTGAACAACAGAAGAAACAAGAAAAAGTAGGCGAGCAAGTTGAAAAGCTGAAAAAAGAAGCGAAAGTTGATGTGAAAATCTAACTTTTACTTAATCAAAAACGACCCGTATACATACGGGTCGTTTTTGATTAATTGGAAAAAGAGGTAAAAAACACGTTATAATAAAAAGAACCTTAAAATAGGAGTAGATAAAAGCGATGAGAAAACAGGTTCTTGCATTCATAGGATTAATAAGCTTTATTATGGTTTTAATAGGATGCTCAAGTCAACAAAGCGAAGATAACAAAGGGTACGTAATCCAAGGTCGCATCATGGAAGTGAAAGAGAATGAAATTTTAGTTGCGAACGTCATTCCTAGGGACGTAGCGCTTAATTATACGACAAGCGAAGTATTAGGTGATGATACCATTCAACCGATTTACTTAAAGGTACCGGATTCATCCGTTACCTACAAAAAAGGTCAACTGGTCAAAGCGTGGTTAAAGAAAGGTGAAAGTGTCAAGTACACAGTTCCAGCAAAAGGGAATGCCGAAGAAATCCAAGTGATTAAAGAAGGTAATTAACAACCAGGCAAAGTGGAAAGTATGTAATCCACTTTGCCTGGTTGTTTTCTGAGAGCAGAAAACGGGAGTGAAGGTGCCAAAAAGTGGATTGACATGAAAAGAAATCATCACTATAATAGTTTTAGTTCATATAATTTGTATACAAATTATTTTTGTGGAAAACAATATGATATTTGTTTAAAGGAAAGGAAGGAATGAAATGAGTAAGTCAAAGCTATGGACGAAGGATTTTGTAGCCGTCTCGATGACGAGCTTTTTTATTTTTGTTGTTTTTTATATGATGACGGTTACGCTTCCTTTATATGCTACAGACATTTTACAAGCAGATAAAGGAAGTTTAGGACTTATTGTTACAGTGTTTTTAATTTCAGCCATTATTTTTCGCCCGCTCTCCGGTAAATGGATGATTACCTTTGGTCAGAAAAGAATTTTAGTCATTGGAGCGGTGCTTTTTTTAATTGGTTCAGTTTTATATAGTCAAGTCAATTCACTTTCAAGTTTGCTGCTGCTTCGCGTACTGCACGGAGTTGGATTTGGAATGGCAACAACAGCTACTGGGGGGATTGTAGCAAACGTTATTCCTGATGATCGTCGTGGAGAAGGAATGGGGTACTTTGCTACATTTATGAACCTCGCGATGGTAATCGGACCGTTTATGGGATTAACACTAGTCGAAACAGCTGGACATTCAGCTGTTTTTACAGTAGCAATTGTAGCCTCAGTGTTGGGGTTACTGTGTAGCTTGGTGCTAAAAGTTCCAACGCTAAAAGTGGTGAAAAGCTCTACAGAGGTGAAGGTTTCTCTCCTAGCAAGCCTATTTGAATTCAAAGCACTTCCCATTGCATTAGCTGGATTTGTACTTTCATTTGCGTACGCAAGCATTATTTCGTTTGTGTCTGTCTTTGCTAAAGAGATGAACTTTACAAGCGTAGCAAGCTATTTCTTTGTGGTGTACGCAGTTTGTTTATTATTATCTCGTCCTTTTACAGGAAAATGGTTTGACCGCTACGGTGAGAACTTCGTTGTGTACCCAGCAATTCTACTGTTTACAATCGGCGTGTTCCTTATCAGCCAAGCGTCTTCAGGAACGACTTTCTTACTTGCTGGTGGTTTAATTGGAATTGGATTTGGAACGTTAACATCAAGCTTACAGTCTATTGCCATAAAGGTATCTCCACCGCATCGTCGTGGAGTTGCCACAGCGACGTTCTTTGTTTTGTTTGATTCAGGACTGGGAGTTGGCTCCTCTGTCTTAGCAATTGTCTCTGGTTCAATTGGTTATCAAGGAATGTATATTGTATGTGCTGTGATTGGTATAGTGGCACTTGTAGCTTATTACGCACTACATGGCCGTTATTCAAAAGTTGCCTCTAGGGTAGCGTTGGAAAAACAAGTAGTAAATAAATAAAAAATAGTGAAAAAGCTTAGAAAAGCACGGTGAAGAAATTGTTCGCTGTGCTTTTCTTTCGTTTCTTTACCTTTATAAAATTATATATAGCACATCGACGCGTAATAAATAGTGTTCAAACTATTTACTTTGAGATAAAATGATTTACAAATATAAAGATAACTTTTATAATGAAATTAACTTACAAAAAGTAACTAAATGAAATGTAAAGCATCCAAATTGGAAGGATGACATTAATTAGTTTAAAATAAGAATGTAATGTGATTGTCAGGAGGAACGAATATGTTAAATGAAAAAGTGATAGATGCACTAAAAGATAAAGTAAACGTGATTAATAATCAAGATCATTATATATACGTTGTAGGTCCAATTCGTTTACCAGTTAATTTAGAAGGAGAAACAAAAATCTTTCAATGGTATTCTTGGTTACGTTCCGACGATGTGGAACAAGGAGAACTTAGCTTAGAAGAGCTGGTTGAACAGATGAATTCTGCTAACTTGGCCGATTTACAGCAGTCTAGCGTACTTGTATACGGAGATTTTAAAGAAGCGGACCAGGCATTAATTCGCATGCACAGTATTTGTCATACAGGTGATATTTTCGGCAGCAAGCGCTGTGACTGTGGATTCCAGCTGAAACAATCCATGAAGATGATTACGGAAAACGGAGCTGGTGCCTTATTTTATTTAGCAAATCATGAAGGAAGAGGGATCGGCTTATTTAGTAAAGCAATGGCTTACGTGCTTCAAGAAAACGGATTTGATACGGTTGAAGCGAACGAAGAGTTAGGTTTTGCTGATGATACTCGTCAGTATAAAGAAGCAATCAGCGTGCTAAAGCAGATTCGTAGAAAGCCGGTTATTTTAATTACAAATAACCCGAAAAAGCTTATAGCATTAGAAGAAAACGGTGCTTCGTTATCAGGACGCATTCCACTTTGGGGAGACGTATCAGAGTTTAATGAAAAATACCTTCAAACAAAAGTGCAGCGCTCGGGTCATTTAGGTGAGGAGGTACTGGTTTGAGTAGTCATGAATTTTACATGAACATTGCAATACAAAATGCAAAAGCTACAAAAGGGCAAACGGACCCAAATCCACTTGTTGGATGTGTGATTGTAAACGATAATCGTATTGTGGGAATTGGTACGCATTTAAAAGCAGGGGGTCCTCACGCTGAAATTCATGCGCTAAATATGGCTGGTGAGTTAGCCAAGGGAAGCACGGCATACGTTACGTTAGAACCGTGTTCGCATCATGGTCGCACCGGTCCTTGTGCAGAAGCGCTTGTTCGAGCAGAAGTTTCAAAAGTCGTCATTGCTACGCTTGACCCAAATCCACTTGTGGCAGGACGAGGAGTAAGTATCTTAAAGAATGCAGGCATTGAAGTTGAAGTAGGAATATGTGAAGAAGCATCCCGTCAAATGAACGAGGTGTTTAATCACTTCATTACGATAAAAAAACCATTTGTTATTTTAAAATCTGCCATTACCCTAGATGGAAAGATCGCAACGGCGTCTTCTCACAGTAAATGGATTACGTCAGAAGACGCTAGAAGAGATGTTCATCAGCTTCGTCACGAAACAGGTTCAATTCTTGTGGGTGTTCAAACAGTGATTGAAGATAACCCTTCCCTCACAACACGCCTTGAAGGCGGCCGCAATCCAGTTCGTATTGTGTTGGATTCAAAACTAAGAACACCAATCGAAGCAAAAGTCGTAACGGATAAAGAAGCACCAACTTGGATTTTTACAACGAGTAACCATGATGGTGAAAAAAGAAAACAGCTTGAAGAACAAGGAGTAAAAGTTTTTGTTACAAGCGGTGAAAAACATGTGAACTTATCTGAAATGCTTGAAATAGTGGGTGAACATTCGGTTTCTTCCCTTTTAATCGAAGGAGGAGGACAGGTGAATGCATCGTTTATTGAACAAAAGCTAATCAATAAACTTGAACTTTACATTGCGCCTAAAATTGTAGGTGGTAAAGAAGCCCCAACTTTTGTAGAAGGCAAAGGCATTGAGAAAATGTCAGATGCATTAGAGTTTACAAACGTTACGGTAATCCAATTAGGGAAAGATTATAAATTTAGTGCGTATCCAATTTATGAATAAAAAGTAACTTCTAAAAAACTGCATTCGATCTGTTAGGTGTATTCTAACAGATCGAGATGCAGTTTTTTTCTATACTCTATTTAATAAAAATTAGGATTAAATTTTTCGGAATTTTAGAAACTAATTTTGTTTTTTACCGTTTTTTTAACATAAGGACCTAGAACCGGTTTAAAAAGCGGATTTTGAGTCTTTACATAAAGGAATTTGTTTAAGGGAAAGAGAAACAAATACTATTGGTTGAAAATCTATATAAGGGTGAGGAATGAGATGAGAGAGTATAGAATTGGGCGTGTCATGAGAGAGCTTCGAAAAATGGCGGAGCTAACGCAACAAGAGTTAGCAAGAGATATTTGTACCCAAGCACAGATTAGCAAAATTGAAAATGGTGAAGAATATCCTTCTAGCATTACGCTGTATAAGCTATCAAAGCGACTAGGCGTAGATGTAAACTATTTTTTTGATACAGTTGAGTCTCCCCGACTAGACTATGTGGATGCAGTTAAATCACTTATTCGTCAATATATTCGTCAAAGGGACTATGAGGCGATTGATCATATTATAAAGAAGGAAAAAGAAAGTCCACTGTTTCAAACAACGCTAAATAAGCAGTTTTTAACATGGCATGAAGGGATTTGTACGTATTACTTGCATAAGCAAAAAGAGAAAGCATTTAGCCTTTTATATGAAGCAATTGACTATACCAAGCAGTCGAAGACGTTTTACAAAGAAAAAGAAATAGAGATCTTAAACAGCGTAGCTATCATTTATCATGAAGAAAAAGAATATGAAAATGCAGAAGAATTATATAGACAAGCGTTAAAACATATAACGGCACTACCACAAATTCGTCAAGAAATGCTAAAGGTTCGTATTTTATACGGATTATCAAAAACATTAGCTGATATGAAACAATACGAAGAGTCGATTACCTACAGCAGTAGAGGGATTGACCTTTGTATAAGCAATGAGTCTATGTATTTGTTTGGTGAACTTCACTACCAAACTGGTGAAAACTTAATTAAGCTTGGGAGAGTTAAGCAGGGAAAAGAATACTTAGAGAAATCCGTTCATATCTTCCAGTTACAAAGGAATGAAAAGTTCACAGAGTTAGTGAAAAGTGAAATCAATGAACTTTTTGTATAAAAATAAAAATATTCCTATTATTATAATTATCGAGAAAATAAAGCGAATTAGAAGAATAAGGCCGCTTAAACAGGTATATTCGCCCATATCAGCGAATTCACGAAAAAAAATCTTATGCTACACTAACATTAATCACAATAAGGGGAGGAAATATCTATGAAAAAATTATTAGTAGGATTAACATTAGCACTTACACTGGTGGCAGGCGTAGCATCAGTTGGTGCAGTCACTCAAGAAAACCAAGTAGCAACTTTAGGTTTACCGAACCAACATTGATCATAGCGATTTTCTTAATATCACAATAATAAGTCCGCTGTAGAGCTTTTTTCAGTAGACCCCCTCTATGAAATAAAAATATAAGTTAAGCCCAACCTATTCTTGGTTGGGCTTTTTTTGTAATTAAGGAGAGGTTTATCACAAGTTAAATAGCTAAAAATAGCCAAAAAGCCATGACAATAATCATGGCTAGTTTGGTTATTTCATTTTACGCACAATCACAAATTCACTCTCGTTTAACATCAAATCATTTGATACGTGCTCATTTGTCCATAAATCAAGGCCGTCAGCAAATGAAGTTGGAAGACTAACATTTAATGAACGATTTGTTGGATTAATAATAATGAGTAACTCTTCATCATCAAGCGTTTTGCGATAGCTTACAAGAGATTCATTCATAGCTTGGAACGCGAACTCTCCCTTGGAGAAAGCTGGGCTTTGTTTACGAAGCGAAATAAGTTTTTGAACAAAATGAAATACATCAAGATCCTGTTTATTTGTATCCCATTCCATACACTTACGACATAAAGGATCATCTCCACCTGTCATGCCAATTTCGTCACCGTAATAAATACAAGGTGTTCCGATAAAGGAAAGTTGGAACAAATAAAGCAACTTTAAGCGATTTGTATCCTCTTCACATATAGTTAAAATTCGTGCTGTGTCATGGCTACCTAACAGGTTAAAAGCAACCTCGTTTACGTGCTGGGGATAAGATTGCAACACGTGAACGAGCTCGTTTTGGAACTGCTCTACGGTAGTTTCTTTTTTTGCGAAAAAATCAATTGCTGCGTTTGTAAAGCGGTAGTTCATTACAGCATCAAATTGATCTCCCTGCAGCCAAGGCATTGCATCATGCCAAATTTCACCTAGGATATATGCGTCCGGTTTAATTGCTTTTACTCGGTTGCGGAACAATCGCCAAAAATGATGATCTACTTCATTCGCTACATCTAATCTCCATCCGTCAATATCAAATTCTCGGATCCAATATTCCGCTACTTCTAGTAAATAATTTTGCACATCTTTATTTTCTGTATTTAACTTTGGCATGGCAGGCTCAAAGGCAAACGTACGATAAGATAGCTGGTTTCCTGGATTAAGGGGGAATTCGGCAATATGAAACCAATCCTTGTATTTCGAGCTTTCACCGTATTTTATAACATCTTGAAACGGTTCAAAATAGTAGCCGCTATGATTGAAGACGGCGTCAAGCATGATTTTAATACCGCGTTTGTGACATTCGTCTACAAGTCGCTTAAATGTCTCTTTATCTCCAAACTGTGGGTCAATTTCAAAATAATCAATTGTATCGTATTTATGGTTGGTCATTGCTTTAAAAATAGGCGTAAAATAAATGCCGTTAATTCCTAGTTCAGTAAGGTGATCGAGATGGTTAATGACCCCTTCAAAATCGCCACCAAAGAAGCTGCTTTGAGTAGGTGCTTCTCCCCATGACAAGACGTTCTTTGGGTTTAATTCTGGATTTCCATTCCCAAAACGCTCAGGGAAAATCTGATACCAAACTGTGTCTTTTACCCATGAAGGAGAGGAAAAGACATCTATTTGATTTAAGAATGGAAAGGCAAAATAGTAGTGACAGTGGGTAGGAACATCTTCAAAAAATCCTCTTTCCGTATACGTTAAAGCTTCTTTTCCATCGTTGCAAATAAACCCATATCGTAAGCGAGCATGTGGGGGGCGAATGGTAGCCTGCCAATAATCGAACAAGTCATCCGAACCTACAAGTTTCATAGAGCTTGTTGAATAAATCCATTGACCATTTTCCCATATGTAAGGGTCCCCATGAATAAGAGTCACATCTTGTAAATCTCCTTTTTGCGCTTGCAATCGGATATGTAGAGTTTCTTCATCGTATGCGTACGCAAAATTATTTTTCGGGCGATGATAAATAGAAGAACGAAGCATTAAAAACATCCTTTCAATTTCAATTTATTAATTTGTTTAATTAATATTAATAACAACTTTATATTATGAGCAATTTTAGAATGTGTCAATAGAGATGAAAGGGTATTCAATTTAAAATATCATAAAAAAAGATGGTGTAAGTGCTTGCAAGAATGAAAAAACCGAATTATAATGATGAACCATAAACTTATTAATTAAAACAATTAATTAATTGTTGGGTAGGGGGTTTTATAATGAAGATAAAGAAAATAATTGCAGCTCTCTCTATTTTGACGCTTGTCAGTGCCTGTGGCATTGAAGAAAAGAGAGACGCTGAATGGAAAAAGCAAGATGAGCAAAAGCCTAAAAAGCTAGTGATATGGGAAGAAAAAGGAAAAGGAATAGCGTTGCAGCCAGCTATTAAAAGTTTTGAGGAAAAGTATGGTATTAAAGTGGAGTACAAGGAATTGGAGATGTCCAACGAAATTAAAGAGAAAATTCGATTGGACGGTCCGGCTGGAACGGGCCCTGATGTGTTAACTTTACCTCATGATCAAATCGGTCAGCTAGCACTAGAAGGTGTCATTGCACCGGTGAACGTGGATTCATCAATCGTATCGACATTTACAGACCAGTCCATCCAGGCAGAATCTTATGACGGGAAACTTTACGGACTACCAAAAGCTATTGAAACACCTATTTTTCTATACAACAAAGATCTAATGAAGCAAGCGCCTAAAACGATGAATGAGCTTTACGAAATTTCAAAATCTGATCAAAAAGCAGGACGATATGGCTTCTTAGCTCCATGGGATAATTTTTACTTTGCCAATGCTGTATTGAGTGGTATGGGAAGCTATGTGTTTAAAGAGGAGAAGACATCGCTAGATTCAACTGATATTGGACTACATAGTGACGGGGCGATAGAAGGAGTCAGCTACATCTCAAAATGGTACAACGAAAACTTGTTTCCAAAAGGTATTATTGGTGAAAATGGTGGCTCTACATTAGAAGCTCTTTTTTCAGAAGGGAAAGTGGCCTCAGTCATGAGCGGCCCATGGTCTTTTGAAAGCTTTAAAAGTGCGGGAATTGATGTTGGCGCTACAACCTTACCACTCTTGCCTAACAACAAGCCAATGAAAACATTTATTGGAGTAAAAGGGTGGCATGTAAATAGCTTTTCGCCTTATCAAAAATGGGCTACAAAGCTAATTGAACATTTAACAAATGCTGAAAATGCGAAGGTTCGATACGAAACAGTAGAGGAAATTCCACCTGTTAAAAGCTTAGTTAATGATCCTTCTATTCGAAAAAACGAAAAAGCCAAAGCTATTATTGATCAAGCTGCAGTAGGAGAGCCAATGCCAAACATTCCGGAAATGAGTGAAGTTTGGGGGCCAATGGTGACAGCGCTTCAGCTTGTTGCAAACGGAAAGGAAGAGCCGAAAACAGCTTTAGACGACGCAGTTAAAACAATCAAAGATCAGATAGAAGCGAACCACGGAAGCTAACTTGAAGGGAGTAAAAAAGAAATGAAAATTGCATCTAATGAGCAAACTATGATGACGTCGCATCGGAAAGTAGCGCTGGGATTGTCAATTATTCCAGGACTAGGTCAGCTTTACAATCGTCAATTCTTTAAAGGCATGTTTTTTCTACTATTAAGTAGTGCATTCATCATTACGTTTAAAGACCTGGTGAATGAAGGGCTTTGGGGGATTGTTACGTTAGGTACGAAGCCGTTTCGAGATCATTCTATTTTTCTATTAGTTCAAGGGATTATTGCCCTTTTGTTGCTGATAGGGGGAGCATGCATTTATGCGTTTAATTTATACGATGCATATCAAAATGGTAAGAAAAAAGATGAGGGCAGAACCGTTCATTCTTTAAAGGAGCAGTATCATAACTTAGTAGACAATGGCTTTCCATATCTCATGATTTCTCCAGGATTTTTCTTGCTAATTCTGGTTGTTATATTTCCAATTATTTTTATGGTGCTATTAGCATTTACAAACTATAACCTTTATAATTCTCCACCCGCTAGGTTAGTAGAGTGGAATGGATTTAATAATTTTATTGATTTATTTAAGATGGATATTTGGCGCAATACATTTATTTCTGTATTCTCATGGACGGTTGTTTGGACGTTTTTTGCAACTATTGGGCAGATAGCTGTGGGGATGGTTCTTGCCATAGCGGTAAATCAAAAAGACATTAAATTTAAACGGGTGTTTCGAACCATTTTTATCTTGCCTTGGGCCGTTCCAGCGTTTATTTCAATCCTTATTTTTAGCGGGATGTTTAATGAAACATTTGGTGCAATCAACAATGATATTTTAGCGTTTTTTGGTATAAATCCAATTCCGTGGCTTACAGAGCCGCTTTGGACGAAAGTAGCGTTAATCTTTATTCAATGGTGGGTTGGCTTTCCATTCGTATTTGCTATGATTACAGGTGTTCTTCAATCTATTCCTGAAGAGTTGTATGAGGCAGCAACAATTGACGGGGCATCCTTATGGCAAAAGTTTCGTCATATTACCCTTCCAATTATTTTGTTTACAACTGCTCCAATTATGATTACGCAGTTTACAAGTAACTTTAATAACTTTAATGTTATTTATTTATTTAACGGGGGTGGACCGGCAGTTGCAGGACAAACAGCCGGTAGCAGTGATATTTTAATTTCATGGATTTATGAGCTAACTTTATCATCTGCTCAGTATGGAAAAGCAGCCGCTATTACAATGGTTTTATCTTTAATTGTTATTAGTGTCGCACTATGGCAGTTTAGACGTACAAAATCGTTCCAAGAGGAGGACATGATGTAACATGAACAAAAGAAACTTCGTTCGTAAATTGATTACTTATAGTGGATTAGTGATGGCGAGTGCAATTGTTATTTATCCAATTTTATGGATTATCGGATCTTCTTTAAACCCAGGAAGTAGCTTGTCAAGTTCATCCATGTTCCCAAAAAACCCTACGTTAACCCATTATAAAGATTTATTTACCGGTGAAGGTACCTATTACTTACAGTGGTACTGGAATACGCTCAAAATCAGCGTCATCACTATGCTCTTAGCAGTTACGCTCGTTGGAGTGATGGCGTATTCATTTTCGCGTTATCAATTTGTGGGACGCAAAAATAGCCTAATGTTATTTTTAATTTTGCAGATGGTTCCACAGTTTTCTGCCCTGATTGCAATTTATGTATTAGCATATTTAAGCGGCGTATTAGATACGCATTTAGCCTTAATTTTAATTTATGTTGGCGGACTGTTACCGATGAACACGTGGTTAGCTAAGGGATATTTCGATACGATTCCAAAAGAGTTAGACGAATCTGCTCGTATTGATGGAGCAGGACATTTTCGGATTTTTTACCAAATTATTTTACCGCTAGCAAAACCAATTTTGGCTGTTGTTGCATTGTTTAGCTTTATTACACCCTTTACAGATTTTATTTTGGCGACAGTTATTCTCCGATCAGAAGAGAAGTATACCCTGGCTGTTGGATTGTATCGAATGATTAGTGGACAGTTTGGAAACTCTTTTACACAATTTGCTGCTGGTGCCGTTTTAATTGCTTTGCCAATAGCCATTCTCTTTTTAGCTCTACAAAAATACTTTGTATCTGGCTTAACGGCTGGAGGTACAAAGGGATAACCTATTATTTTAATGCGTGCATGGTATAATAAAAGATACAAGTAAATACGAAGATGTAATAGGAGATAGAGAAATATGGTATTAAAAGGTCAAAATACAGCGCGTACAAAACAGCTAAATCAGTCATTAGTACTAAGAGTTTTGCTGCAAAACGGACCGATGTCGAGACAAAAAATTGCTGAGATTACACAGCTAACACCAGCAACAATTACTTATATTACAGCTGAATTGATTCAGGAAGGCTTTATCGTTGAGCGCGGAGATGTTCAAGAAGGAACAAAGCGAGTAGGTCGAAAATCAATCGCATTAGATTTACAAGGCAATGCTTATTGGACAGTTGGAGTCCACATTAGCATGGAGACAATTCGAGTGGGATTAGTAAACTTAAAAGGTGAGACACGAAGTGTTCAAAGGATTCCTGTTCCAGTAGATTTTAACCAGGAGCAGTATTTAGAGTTTGTGGCAGGCACAATTAGTCGGTATATTAATATGCAGGAAGTAGACGTATCGAGCATTGGAATCGGTTCATTGGGAGCAGTTGATTTGAAAGAAGGAAAGCTCTTAGGAAACGATATAATCGGCTGGCCTGATGTGCCCATTGTGCAGTATTTAAAGCAGAAGTTAAAGCTCCCTATTTATTTTGATAATAATGTAAGTGCACTAGCTTTAGCAGAAAAGATGTTTGGACATGGAAAGCAAGTTGCTGATTTTATGTGTCTATACCTTGGGTATCGTATCGGTGCAAGTTTAGTGTTGAAAAGTGAGTTATACCGTAGTGGGTTAACAGGAGCAGGTGAGTTCGGCCATATGACATACTTGCCAGATGGAAAACCATGCTGGTGCGGAAGCAATGGCTGCCTTAATCAATATGCATCAGAACAGGCTATCGTAGAAGAGCTTCAAGCTCGAGATATTCAAGAAGTGCTACAGAGAGTAGCAAACCAAGAGGGAAAAGCTAGACGAGTTGTTGAAAAAGCAGCGGAACGAATTGCGGTGGTTCTTGCCTCATTTGTAAATATGGTTCATGTTAAAAAGATTGTTGTGTCAGGACCGTTAACTCTTGCGGGAATTGAGCTTACCTCCATTATCAAACAGGAAGTGAATGAGCGATCTTTTTTAGCTAGAAAAGAAGAAGTAGAAGTTATTTCATCAAACTTGGGAGAGCATGTTGAGATTATTGGCGCAGGAAGTTTAGCTTTATGGTATAGCGTCTATCAAAAGCAATTGTAAAGGGTGTGAAAAGCGCTCTTTTCTTTTAAATATATTATTTAATTTAATGAATTAATTTAAAAGGGTGAATTAGTTTGAGCAAACATTCAATTGTTGAAATTTTAAATTTTAAATCTAGTTATTTGCAGAACGAACGTAATTTGTATGTTTATTTACCACCTAGTTATGAACAAGCACAAGATACCAAGTATCCTGTGCTCTATATGCACGATGGTCAAAATATTTTTCATCCAGCTTTTAACGGCCAATCCTGGAACATTCATCATGTTGTAAATAAACTTATTGAACAAGGAGAAATGCAAGAGATTATTATTGTTGGAATTGAAAATATGAAAGAAGAGCGGGCGAATGAATATAGCTTTCATACACTTGATGAAGATAGCTTGCAAGTCCCTCCAGCTCTTGCTTGCATTCAACCGAAAGGAGAGCTTTACGAAAGATTTATTGTTAATGAAGTGAAGCCTTTTATTGATGAGCAGTTCCGCACCAAAAAGGAAGCGAAGTATACGGCGCTAATGGGTTCTTCTAGAGGTGGAGCTATCACGTACCATATTGGATTAAAGAGACCGGACGTGTTTAGCATGCTTGCCATTTTGTCTCCATACTTTTATTATGTTGATCCTCATACACTTCAAGAATTCAGTCAAGTGAATATTCCTGTTCAAAAGGTAAATCACAAAAAGATATGGGTTGATGTTGGTGAATACGAAGGAGTTCTAATTCGCGTTGAGCACGTAAAAGATATAGCAAATAAGCTATTAACGTGTGGATATCAGTATGGTGAAGAAGTAGCTTACTATCAAGACGATACAGCAGCTCATACAGAAGCAGATTGGGAAGCGAGAGTTCATATGCCACTTCTATACTTCTTTGGGAAAGAAACGAAACTAGCTGCTGTGGAATTAAAAGGGCGATCTATCTTTGGTTTAAACGAAAAAGCAGCTTCTCTAAATGCGGTGAAAACATATAGCAATGGTGTTAAAGTAACTGAGCTTCAAGGTGAATATCAGGTTGCAGATAAACGGGTTGTTTCAATTGCCAAAGACGGAACGGTTATTCCTAAGTCTGTGGGCAAGACTGTTGTTCAGTTTCAGAGCGAAGGAATAAAAACTTCAAAAGAAATTGAAATTGTAGATTACGTATCTGATAGAGTGCCAGTTTCCATGCAGGTTAAAAGCATAGATGCACTACCAGATGTATTAAGAATTTACGCTGATTTACCTCTTAAGAGGGTCGATTCTTACCATTTTTATAATCAGTTTATTCTCCCTATTGATACTGGATTAGGCTTTCGCTTTTACCTTGACAATGGAAAAGGAGAAGTTAAAGAATCAGGTGCTCCAGTTTATCATCGTATAATGATTACACATCCAATTCATAAGAAATTCACAGTGGAAAAATGGTTATAAAAAGCAAGGGTCCTCTGCGACTCTTGCTTTTTATATGCATTATTTAATTTGTTTTGCTATTTTGATCTTTATTACGTTTGTTTCCTTTTGAGTTATCTCCACTTGCAATCTCTTCGCCCATTTCAACCATTTGATGCTGAGTTTTCGGGTTGCTTTGATTTGCACTACCCTTATTGTTTTTCTTTGTCATAATCATCATTCTCCTTTTAAAAAGTTGGTAATGAATCTAAGTTGTTTGTTTCATCCCGGTCTGGAACGCTGCGAATATATGTATCGCCATCTTTTCCAATAAACGTTGTAACGTGTTCGATTTCACCTGCTGTTACGCGTTTCATTGCTTCATCGTAGCTTAATACTTGACCAGTCTGTGTTTTAAATTCGGTTAAGTTTCCCTTATCATTTTTACGAACCGCAATAAATCGATCCATGCTTTTCACCCTCTTAGTTATGATTATGAAGAAACCTACACAGTTTTAGCATGGCTAACATAAAGACTTTTATTCGTTTTAAAAGGTAAAGAAGCTTTCATCACGAATAACATAACAATGAAATATTTATAGTAGGAGGTACATAGATGACAACATTTAACTGGCATAAAGAAGCGCATTCACAGTGGAATGAAAAGGTTTCGTTTTGGAATCAAAAGAGTGAAAATATGTGGAAAAGCGGCAGTAGAAAAGGAGTTATCCCTTTAGTTCAACAGCACATTAAGAAAGATGGTATCGTCATAGATATTGGGTGTGGTGACGGATACGGAACGAGGCTGTTAGCAGAAGCGGGGTACAAAGCATTTGGAGTTGATTTATCAACAGAGATGGTTGAAAAGGCCAAAGAATTACATCAGGATGTTGCTACGTTTGAAGCAGCAGATGTGATGGATCTACCTTTTGATGATAATGTAGCAGATGGTGTAGTCCTCATTAATGTACTTGAATGGACAGAACGGCCATTAGAAGCATTAAATGAGATTAAACGAATAGTGAAACCACAAGGACACGCATGTGTAGGTATCTTAGGGCCGACAGCACAACCAAGAACAAATAGCTACCGACGCTTATACGGAGAGAACGTCATCTGTAACACCATGATGCCGTGGGAGTTTGAACAGCTTGCCTCTGAAAATGGTTGGGAGGTTATAGGTGGTAAAGGTGTATATAAAAAAGGAGTTAATCAAGAAACAATTGTATCATTGTCCCCTAACCTGAAGCAGTCTTTAACCTTTTTGTGGTTATTTATATTGAAGAAAATGTAAAAAAGATAACATAAGACAAATGTAATTCAACATACCAATGAAGTAAGATTGTCAGATTAAAGAGGGATGAACGTGGAGCGAAAAAAACATGACATAACAAAGGAAAGTCGACCTCGTTTAATGCTTCCTGAAATAGGGCAAGTTGAAAAATGGTTTAAATTATCTCAAAAAGTGAACGTGACTCAATTTTGTACACAATCTGATGGGAAAAAGCGCGTATATAACAACAAGGATGCGGTAATCGATCACTCAACCTCTATGATTTTGGACCCTTGTTATGTGTCATACATTAATCT